>NZ_FOZY01000006.1:0-297811 GCF_900116245.1 Methylobacterium sp. yr668
CCTAGTACGAGAGGACCGGGATGAACGTACCTCTGGTGGAGCTGTTGTCGCGCCAGCGGCAGTGCAGCATAGCTATGTACGGACGGGATAACCGCTGAAGGCATCTAAGCGGGAAACCCCCCTTAAAACGAGACCTCCCTTGAGGGCCGTGGAAGACGACCACGTCGATAGGCCGGGGGTGCAAGCGCGGCGACGCGTTGAGCCGACCGGTACTAATCGCCCGATTGGCTTGATCGCTCTCGTGATCCGTGTCCGAACTGGTTCGGCAGCCGCAAAGGCTGGCGAAGCCAGAGACACGGTCATAAACAGACCAGCAGCAGACGCTGCCACCAACATGCTTGCCGAACCGGACACACGCGCCTCGCAACCCGCGACGGCCAAGTCCGAAAACAATTGCGATGCGCCGGTCTGGTGGCCTGAGCGGCGTGCCCAGAACCCGATCCCATCTCGAACTCGGCCGTTAAACACGCCAGCGCCTATGGTACTGTGTCTCAAGACACGGGAGAGTCGGTCGCCGCCAGACCTGCCCATCGCAATACACACACCTTCCCTCGACACGAACACCGATCCGGCCCCCGGACACGGCGCACGCTCACACTGAGCCGGCGTCGACCCGGACCAGCCGTACAGACTTGGCGCGGGGTGGAGCAGCCCGGTAGCTCGTCAGGCTCATAACCTGAAGGTCACAGGTTCAAATCCTGTCCCCGCAACCAAATCCGACACACAGAACCCGCCGCGCTCAACAGCGCGGCGGGTTCTGCGTTTTCGCGATCAGGTTGCGCCACTGGCGCACCGTCGGTCCGCTTCCAGACCCTCCGTCGCTCACCGCCGAGGTGCGACCGCCACAAAGCGTCGCTGAGGTTGTCCTATCGGCTTTGAGGTATCGGCCAGCGACGCTCTGCGAATGCACAATCGATGGGCAGAAACGGCCTCGTAAGCTCTATAGCCGGCACCGCATCGCACCTTCGGCTGTAGAGTGCAGGCCGCGTCAGGTCGCAGGGATAAATCGGCAATATCGATTGCGCACAAGCGAGACCCTGACAGGCATTACTCCTTGAGGTTGAGCGATCAAGATCGCTCTTATTACGCTATTTGGGACCGTATACCCCAGTTCCGAATTTAAGACTTGACGCTTCTTGCGAATGCGATTGTATCAAGCGTCCGAATCGCGACGCAGTGCTTGCGTTCTGGCGAGTTTCGTCATCACGAGAAGGCAACGCACGAGACATGGCCCAGTCGAACGGCGGCTCTCTCCGCCTCGTCACGCTCGCTTCCGAGATCGTCTCGGCCTATGTGAGCCACAATCACGTGCAGAGCGCGGATCTGCCCGGCCTCCTCAACGAGGTGCACGCGGCGATTCGGGGGGTCTGCGACGCCGGCCAGAGCCCGCCGATCGCCAAGGCGACCGCGCAGGAGATCCGGCGCTCGATCAATCCGGACTTCCTGATCTCGTTCGAGGACGGGAAGCCCTACAAGACGCTGCGCCGGCACCTCACCCTGCGCGGCCTGACGCCGGAGGCCTACCGCGCCAAGTGGGGCCTCGCCTCGGACTACCCGATGACGGCCCAGAGCTATTCCGAGCAGCGCTCGCAGCTCGCCCGCTCCCTGGGCCTCGGGCAGCCGCGCGCCGCGGCGCCGGAACCCGAAGCCGAGCCCGCGCCGCAGCCCGCCGGGAAGCGGCGGGCGCGCAGCAAGGAAGCCGTCTGACGGCGACACGCCCCGCCTGCGGCGAAGGTGTCGTCGACCTGCCGCAATCGGCCTCGATAGCGTGGGGCCGCACGGTGCGCCTGCCTTGTCTCGGCCTGGACGGCGCGCCCGCCCAGACGCCGGAGCCCTGCATGCTGACCCGCCTCACCCTGCCCGCCCTCGTCGCAGCCCTGCTGGCCGCCAGCCCGGCCGCGGCGCAGATGGCGCGGACGGAGACCCGGGAGCCCGCGAAGGACGGCACCGCGAAGGTCGTGCCGCTCAGCAAGGCCGACGTGCAGCTCTCCTTCGCCCCCGTGGTGAAGCGGGCCGCGCCCTCGGTGGTGAACGTCTACGCCTCCCACGTGGACAAGCGCTCCAGCGCGCGCACCAGCGCCATGGAGGAGTTCATGCGCCGCTTCTTCGGCGAGCCGGAGGGCGGCCGCGGCCCCCGGGGTGACCGGGCGCAGCGCTCCCTGGGCTCGGGCGTGCTGGTCGATGCCGACGGGCTCGTGATCACGAACAACCACGTCATCGACAACATGAACGAGGTGCGGATCGCCCTGGCGGATCGCCGCGAGTTCGAGGCCACGATCGTGATGCGCGACACCCGCACCGACCTCGCGGTGCTCAAGATCAAGGAACCGCCGAAGGGCCTCGTGCCGATGCCGTTCGGCGATGCCGACGCCCTGGAGGTCGGCGACTTCGTGATGGCGATCGGCAACCCGTTCGGCGTCGGCCAGACGGTGACGCAGGGCATCGTCTCGGCGCTGGCGCGCACGCAGGTCGGCTCCGCGGACTACCAGTACTTCATCCAGACCGACGCGGCGATCAACCCGGGCAATTCCGGCGGCGCGCTGGTGGACCTGCGCGGCCAACTGGTCGGCATCAACACCGCGATCTACTCGCAGTCTGGCGGGAGCCACGGCATCGGCTTCGCGATCCCGGTGGGCATGGTCAAGGCGGTGGTCGACGCCGCCCGGGACGGGGCGAACGTCGTGCGCCGGCCCTGGCTCGGGGCGCGCATCCAGAGCGTGACGCCCGACATCGCCGACAGCATGGGCCTCGACCACCCGACCGGCGTGCTGGTGGCGAGCCTCCAGCCCAAGAGCCCGGCCGAGGAGGCGGGCCTGAAGCGCGGCGACCTGATCCTCACGGTCGACGGCCAGGAGGTCGCCGATCCGGAGGCCTTCGGCTACCGCTTCGCCCTGAAGGGCGTGCAGGGCCACGCCCGGTTCGGGATCCTCCGCGGCACGACCCGTCAGACGGTCCCGGTCAAGCTCGCCCCGGCTCCCGAGACGCGTCCCCGGGACGCGCTCAAGGTGAAGACCCGCTCGCCGTTCGTCGGCGCGACCCTCGTCAACACCTCGCCGGCGGTGGCCGAGGAGATGCAGGTGGACTTCCCGGCCGAGGGCGTGGCCGTGCAGGCGGTGGACGAGAACTCCATCGCGGCCCGGGTCGGGCTACAGAAGGGCGACGTGATCGTGGCGGTCAACGGCGTGCCAATGGCGACCACCAAGGACCTCGACCGGGTCACCCGCAACAGCCTCAATTCCTGGGAGGTCGCGATCAACCGCAACGGCGAGATCCTGACCTCGGTGTTCGGCGGCTGATCCCGTCGCGGGGCGCCGAGCCCGTGGCCGTGGGCAAGCCCCGGCTCCCGGCTTGCGCCCCCGGCCGCGCCCGGTGTTGATGCGCGGATGTCCGACCTGTTCGCCTCCGCGGAGACACCCGCCGCGCCGGATCCCGGCCGCGCCCCCGGCGCCGAGGCCGCCCGCCCGCTGGCGGACCGGCTGCGCCCGCAGACCCTCGCCGAGGTCGTCGGCCAGGAACACCTGACCGGGGAGGGCGGGGCGCTCACGCGCCTGCTGCGGGGACGGACGCTCGGCTCGCTGATCTTCTGGGGGCCGCCCGGCACCGGCAAGACCACGGTTGCGCGGCTGCTCGCCCAGGGCACCGACCTGCATTTCGAGCAGATCTCGGCGATCTTCTCCGGCGTGCCCGACCTGCGGAAGGTGTTCGAGGCGGCGCGCAAGCGGCGGGCGACCGGGCAGGGGACCCTGCTGTTCGTCGACGAGATCCACCGGTTCAACCGGGCCCAGCTCGACGCCTTCCTGCCGGTGATGGAGGACGGGACCGTCACGCTGGTGGGCGCGACGACGGAGAACCCGTCCTTCGAGCTGAACGCCGCGCTCCTATCCCGCGCCCGGGTGCTGCTGTTCCGGGCCCTCGATCCGGGCGCCGTCGCGCGCCTGCTGGTCCGGGCCGAGGCGCTGACGGGCCAAGCCCTGCCGCTTACCGAGGAGGCGCGCGGCGTTCTGGTCCGCATGGCCGACGGCGACGGCCGCGCGGCCCTGACCCTGGCGGAAGAGGTCTGGCGCTCGGCCCGCCCCGGCGAGACCCTCGACGCCGAGGCGCTGCAAGCGATCGTGCAGCGGCGCGCGCCCATCTACGACAAGGCGCAGGAGGGCCACTACAACCTGATCTCGGCGCTCCACAAGACCGTGCGCGGCTCGGATCCGGACGCGGCGCTCTACTATCTCTGCCGGATGCTCGATGCCGGGGAGGACCGGCTGTTCATCGCCCGCCGGCTCGTGCGCATGGCGGTGGAGGATATCGGGCTCGCCGACCCGCAGGCGCTGGTGGTGGCCAACGCCGCCAAGGACGCGTTCGACTTCCTCGGCAGCCCCGAGGGCGAGTTGGCCCTCGCCCAGGCGGCGATCTACCTCGCCTGCGCGCCGAAATCGAACGCCGTCTACGAGGCCTACAAGGCCGCGACGCGGCTGGCCAAGGAGGCGGGCTCCCTGCCGCCGCCGCGGACCATCCTCAACGCGCCGACCAAGCTGATGAAGCGGATCGGCTACGGCGAGGGCTACCGCTACGACCACGACGAGCCCGACGCCTTCTCGGGCCAGGATTACTGGCCCGACGCGCTCGGGCGCCAGCACCTCTACCAGCCGACCGAGCGGGGCTACGAGACCCGGCTCGCCGAGCGCCTCGACCGGTGGGAGGCGCTGCGCAAGGCGCGGCGCGGGGAGGGGTAGGGGGCCCTCACAGATCGAGCGGCGCGTTGTCGATCACCTCCTTCATCACGAAGAAGGTCCGGGTCTGGCGCACCCCCGGCAGGCCGATCAGCGTGGCGCTGTGGAGGCGGTTGAAGTCGGCCATGTCGGAGACCCGGATCTTCAGCATGTAGTCGAAGTCTCCGGCCACGAGGTGGCAGTCGAGGAGCGCGGGGATCGCGCGCACGGCGGCCTCGAACTCCGAGAAACTCTCGGGCGTCGAGCGGTCGAGCACGACGCCGACGAAGACCAGGGTGCCGCGCCCGACCCGCATCGGATCGATCAGCGCCCGGACCGCCCGCACGAACCCGTCCGCGAACAGGCGCTGGATCCGGCGATGGCAGGTGGCCGCGCTAGTGCCGACCCGCTCGGCGATCTCGGCATTCGCCATGCGCCCGTCCGTCTGGAGGAGGCGGAGGATCTTCTGGTCGATCCGATCGAGCCCTGCGGACATGGATGATTCTTTCGGATGCGGCACGAAATCCGGAATACTCCGTAGCCAGCCCGGTCAGCAGCGCAAGTCAAGGTCTGTTCATACTCGAAGATCGAGAGCACCTTTCATCCCGGATCGGGTAGTTTCTCCCCGCGCCTCGAAGACGGAGCCGGGCCTCGCGCGGGCCGTCGCCGAGGCCTCGCTTCGACGCGCCCGGGCGGACCGAGACCGCTGCTGCCCCGGGGGCGCCCCGAGACCCGGAGAGACCCGATGCTGGACAAGTTCGAGCGCTATCCCCTGACCTTCGGCCCGACGCCGATCGAGCCGCTCAAGCGCCTGACGGCCCATCTCGGCGGCGAGGTCGAGTTGTACGCCAAGCGCGAGGATTGCAATTCCGGGCTCGCCTACGGCGGGAACAAGCTGCGCAAGCTCGAGTACATCGTGCCGGACGCGATCAAGAGCGGCGCCGACACGCTTGTGTCGATCGGCGGCGTGCAGTCGAATCACACCCGCATGGTCGCGGCGGTAGCCGCCAAGATCGGGATGAAGTGCCGGCTGATCCAGGAGGCCTGGGTGCCCCACGAGGACGCCGTCTACGACCGGGTCGGCAACATCCTCCTGTCGCGGATCATGGGCGCGCAGACGCAGCTCGTGGATGACGGGTTCGACATCGGCATCCGCGATTCGTGGAAGCGCGCGCTCGCCGAGGTCGAGGCCGAGGGCGGCAAGCCCTACGCGATCCCGGCCGGTGCCTCGGTGCACAAGTACGGCGGGCTCGGCTACGTCGGCTTCGCGGAGGAGGTGCGCAAGCAGGAGGCCGAGATGGGCCTGCGCTTCGACTACGTGGTGGTCTGCACGGTGACGGGCTCGACCCATGCCGGCATGCTGGTGGGCTTCTCGGCCGACGGGCGCGCCCGCAACGTCATCGGCATCGACGCTTCCTGCACCCCGGCCCAGACCAAGGCCCAGGTCCTCGACATCGCCCAGAACACCGCCGCCCTGGTCGGCGCGGGCGACATCGTGGCCGACGATGTGGTTCTCAACGAGGATTACGCCTACCCGGTCTACGGCGTGCCCTCCAAGGAGACCGTGGAGGCGATCCGCCTCTCGGCCCGGCTCGAGGGGATGATCACCGACCCGGTCTACGAGGGGAAGTCGATGCAGGGCATGATCGACCTCGTGAAGAAGGGCTTCTTCCCGAAGGGCTCGAAGGTGCTCTACGCCCATCTCGGCGGCGCGCCGGCGCTGAACGGCTACAGCTACACGTTCCGCAACGGCTGAGGCCTTCGGCGGCGCCGTCCTTGCGAGCGGAGCGAAGCAATCCAGCAGCGCCACGCTTCCTGACGTGGCGCGACCCTGGGTCACTTCGCTGCGCTCGTGATGACGGAGAGGGGCACCTCAACCGAACCGTTCCAGCGAAACCGAGTGAGGCGGATCGGCCCGATCCCTCACCGCCCTTCGCCCCTCTCATCCTGCGGTGCTGTGCAGCGGGCTCGGAGGGGCTCGGAGGGGCTCGGAGGGGCTCCGGAAGTCTCGCGAGCCCTCGGAGGCTCCTTCGCGGCGGCTTCGCCGCCCCTCGGGATGCGGTGATCGGACGGGTCCAGCGACTCCAGCGCACGGTCCCCTATATGACGGCGCAGGACCCGCACCGGAGAGGGCAGGGATGATCGCACCGGCACGCGCGCTGCTCCTCACGGCCCTGCTCGCCCTGGGCGCGCCCGCCGCGCGCTCCGCCTCGGGACCGGCCGTCGAGGCCGAGAACGGGATGGTGGTCTCGTCCCAGCGCCTCGCCTCGCAGGTGGGCGCCGACATCCTGAGGGCCGGCGGCAACGCCGTCGACGCCGCGGTGGCAGTCGCTTACGCCGAGGCGGTGGTGAACCCCTGCTGCGGCAACATCGGCGGCGGCGGCTTCCTGGTGCTCCACAGCGCCGACGGGCGCAGCCGCTTCATCAATTTCCGCGAGACCGCCCCGGCGGCCGCCACCCGGGACATGTATCTCGACGCTGCCGGCAACGTCGTGAAGGGCGCGAGCCTGCGCGGCTGGAAGGCGGCCGGCGTGCCCGGGACGGTGCTCGGCCTCAACACCGCCCTCACCGCGTACGGGACCCTGCCGCTGGCGCGGGTGATGGCGCCGGCGATCGCGCTCGCCCGGGACGGGTTCGTGCTGACCCGGGGCGACACCGACATCCTCGAATCCGGCACGAAGCTGTTCGCGGGCCAAGCGAACGTCGCCCGGATCTTCCTGCGCCCGGACGGCAGCCCCTGGCAGCCCGGGGACCGGCTGGTCCAGGCCGACCTCGCCCGCACCCTCCAGGCCATCGCGGAGCGCGGTGCGGACGCGTTCTACAGGGGCGCGATCCCGGAGGCCGTGGAGGCGGCCTCCCGGGCGGGCGGCGGCCTGCTGACGGCGGCCGACTTCGCCGCCTACACGGTGACGCAGTCCGAGCCGCTCACCTGCCGCTACCGGGGCGCCACGATCCTGTCGGCGCCCCCGCCCTCGTCCGGCGGCACCACGCTCTGCGAGATCCTCAGCATCCTCGACGGCTACGACCTGCGGGCCGCCGGGTTCAACTCGGCCCGGACCGTACACCTGATGGTCGAGGCGATGCGGCGCGCCTACGCGGACCGCAACCTGCTGCTCGGCGATCCGGCCTTCGTGGAGAACCCGGTCGACCGGCTGCTGTCGCCGGCCTACGCGGAGACGCTCCGGGCCTCGATCCGCCCGGACCGGGCGACCCCGTCGGCGGAGATCCGCCCGGACCCCGGCCCGGAGCCGCGGGAACGGCCCGAGACCACACACATCTCGGTGATGGACAAGGCCGGCAACGCGGTCGCGCTGACCTACACGATCAACGGCTATTTCGGCGCCGGGGTGATCGCCGGCGACACGGGGTTCTTCCTCAACGACGAGATGGACGACTTCACGGTCAAGACCGGGGTGCCGAACCTGTTCGGGCTCGTGCAGGGGACGAAGAACGCGATCCAGCCGGGCAAGCGCCCGCTCTCCTCCATGGCGCCCACGATCGTGCTGCGCGACGGCAAGGTCGCGCTGGTGGCGGGCTCGCCGGGGGGCTCGCGGATCATCACGATCAACGCGCAGACGCTGATCAACGTGCTCGATTTCGGCATGGAGCCGCAGGAGGCGGTGGACGCTCCGCGCATCCATCACCAGTGGCTGCCCGACACGGTCTACGCCGAGCCCTTCGCGCTCTCGGCGGACACCCAGGCCATCCTCAGGGGCATGGGCCACACGATCGTCGAGCAGAGGCCCTGGGGGGCGCAGGAGCTCATCGCGGTCCGGGCCGCGGCGCCCGCCCTGCCGGAGGCCGCGTCGTCGGGCAACGACGCCTCGCGCACGGAGCGGATGCGGCCAGGTCTGCTCTACGGTGCCAACGACAACCGCCGGCCGGCCGGCGCGGCGGTAGGGGAGTAGGGGGCGGGCGGCTTGACGCGGACAACCCCGTCATTCCGGGCACGCCGGCCTCGTCCGGGAGGGCAGGGTGGGGCCCGGAGGCACCCGCCACGAGCGAGACCGGGGGTTCAGCCCTCTCCCGCCTCCCGCGCCACCGCGCGGAACCCGATGTCGCGCCGGCAGAAACCCTCCGGCCAGTCGATCCGGGCCACCGCCGCGTAGGCGCGGGCCTTGGCGTCCGTGACGCTGTCGCCGAGGGCCGTCACCGCCAGGACCCGGCCGCCATCGGCGAGCAGCTGCCCGCCCTCGGCGCGGGTGCCGGCCTGGAACACGTGAACCCCGTCGCCCTCGGCGGCGTCGACGCCCCGGATCACCGAGCCCCGGACCACGGCGCCCGGATAGCCGGCCGCCGCCATCACCACGGTGAGGGCCGCCCGGTGCGGATCGAATTCCAGGCTCACGCCGGAGAGGTCGCCCTCGCAGGCCGAGAGCAGCGCCGGCACGAGGTCGGAGGCGAGGCGCGGCATCAGCACCTGCGCCTCGGGGTCGCCGAAGCGGGTGTTGTACTCGATCAGCTTGGGGCCGTCGGCGGTGAGCATCAGGCCGGCGTACAGGATGCCGGTGAACGGGCAGCCGCGGGCCCGCATGCCGGCAAGCGTCGGCGCGATGATCTCGGCCATGACCCGGGCCTCGATCTCCGGGGTGACCACCCGGGCCGGGGAATAGGCGCCCATGCCGCCGGTATTGGGCCCCCGGTCCCCGTCGAAGACCCGCTTATGGTCCTGGGCGGTGCCGAGGGAGATCGCCCGCGTGCCGTCGCACAGGGCGAAGAAACTCGCCTCCTCGCCGAACAGGCACTCCTCGACCACGACCTCGGCGCCGGGCTCGGCGAAGAGGCCGGTCAGCGCGTCCTCGGCCTGGTCGACGGTCTCGGCCACGGTGACGCCCTTGCCGGCGGCGAGGCCGTCGGCCTTCACGACGATCGGGGCGCCCTGCTGGCGGACATAGGCCAGCGCCGGCTCCAGGTCGGAGAAGCGCGCGAAGGCGGCGGTCGGGATGTTGCAGGCGGCGCAGAGATCCTTGGTGAACCCCTTCGAGCCCTCGAGCCGGGCGGCGTCGCGGGTCGGCCCGAAGGCGCGGATCCCGGCGGCCTTCAGGTCGTCCACCAGGCCGGCGACGAGGGGCGCCTCGGGCCCGACCACCACGAGGCCGATCGCCTCCGCCGCGCAGAAGGCGGCGACGGCCGCGTGGTCCGTGACCTTGAGGTCCGGCCGGTTGGTCCCGTGGCGGGCCGTGCCGGGATTGCCCGGCGCCGTGAACAGGCGGGTGCAGAGCGGGCTCTGGGCCAGTCGCCAGGCCAGGGCGTGCTCGCGGCCGCCGGAGCCGATCAGCAGGATATTCATGCGCACGCCACCATGGGCCCAGCTTCTGGGGGAAGCGTGCCCGCGGGAAAAGGTTTTTTTCGGGCTTTCCCCGCTCTGCGCGGATATCCCGGCGGCGCGGAGGCCGATGTCAGCAGCCGGTGCAGACGCTCGTGTTGAGGCCGCCGCCCCGCCGCACGATCCCGTTGCGACCGATATGGCGGCCCCGGTACACATCCCCGCGGACACCCCGATAGGGCAGGTAGGGCCCGAAGGAATCGGCCTGGACGTTGCGCTGGAACGTCTGGTTCAGCGTGTTGAAGTCCGAGACCCGTTGCTGGTTGAGCGACCGGATCTGGCCCTGCAGGGCGAATGAGGCGTTGGCGGCATTCGGGTCGTTCTGCTGCACCTGCGCCGAGGCGGAGCCCGCCGGGAGGGCGAGCGCCAGGGCGAGGAGCGCGCGGGACGCGGCACGCATGGGTCCCTCCGTGCGAGAGTCGAGCGGGTTTCGGAAACGCTTGTGCGAGTCGACGCGCCAGGATCGGTCCGGGTTCCCGGGCGCGTCAACCCGGCACAACGGGGGACTTCGTCTCCGGCAGGGCCTCAAGGCGCTCGGGATCCAGCCCGGTATGGGCCTGAACCAGGGGGTGCGGAGTCAGGGCCAGCCACTGCGTCAGGGAGATGTCGGCGTAGCGCGAGCTCTTGAACATCTCCAGGAATGTCAGGGTCGTGTCGCCGGTATTCTCGATGTAGTGCCCCATGGCGAAGGGCACGTAGCCGACGTCGCCGGCCCGGTAGTCGAAGGTGCGGGCCTTCGATTCCGAGCCGAACACCGTCATCCGGCCCTGGCCGGAGAGGTAGTACTGCCACTCGTCGCTGTTCGGGTGCCAGTGCAGCTCGCGCAGCCCCCCGGGCTCGACCTCGACCAGGGCCGCCGCGATCGTCACGGACGCCGGGAACACCGTGGAATCGGTGATGCGCACGCTGCCGCCCCGGGTGCGGACCGGCTCCTGTGCCAGCATACGGTGGCTGAAGGTCTTCGGCACCGGCCCGGAGCCGCCCATCCTGTCGGCCGCGAGCGGGCCGGGTTTCGGGCCGGGGAAGATGTAGAGCTCCTTCTCGGGGATCCTGGCGAAGGCGCTCTCGGGCAGGCCGAAATTCTTGGCGAGCACGTCCCGGGGCGTGTGGGCCAGCCAGTCGGTGAGCAGGAAGGTGGAATCCTCCGAGAAACCGCCGTCGTCGAAGACGAGCAGGAACTCGCACCCGTCGATCCCGTCGGCGGCGAGTCCCTGGATGGCGTGCGGGATGCCGCCCGGGAAGTACCAGAGGTCGCCCGCGCCGACATCGTCCGCGAAGGTGCGCCCGTCCTGGTCGACCGCGGTGATCCGGGCCTTGCCCTTGATCATGTAGGCCCACTCGGATTCCTTGTGCCAGTGCATCTCGCGGACCGCGCCGGCCTTGAGCCGCATGTTGACCCCGGCCATGGCCTTGGAGACCGGCAGCTCGCGGATCGTGGTCTGGCGCGCCCAGCCGCCCTCCTCCAGCCGCATGTGGCTGTCCGCGAAGGACCATTTCAGGTTCGGCATGGTGCCGTGGTCGGTGGCGGGCGGCGCCAGGGTGAACGGCTCCTCGGCGGCGCGGGGCCGGTTCTGCGGGCCCAGGATGTCGGCGCCCTTGCCGCCGCGCTCGGGGCGGGG
The DNA here is from genome assembly GCF_900116245.1 of Methylobacterium sp. yr668. NCBI lineage: Bacteria > Pseudomonadati > Pseudomonadota > Alphaproteobacteria > Hyphomicrobiales > Methylobacteriaceae > Methylobacterium > Methylobacterium sp. yr668. Next base: position 11,649 of record NZ_FOZY01000006.1, read on the forward strand.
CGCGGCCGGCCCGGCGGATTGCGCCGCGGCGGAGGATGCCGCCATCGCGCCGCCGGCGGCTGCGATGACGGCGCGCCTGGAGATCTCGGTCATCGTGGATCGGTCCCTGAGTCGGTGGCAGGGAAACCGGTCGCGTGCTCGGAGGATCCGCGGGCGGGCCGGGCTGTGCGCTGCGGCATCTCGCCCGGAGCCCGCGCGCGGTCTATGCATTGAAGACGGCGCATTGAATACGGCACCGCACGCGTCCCGGCCGGGCGCCGAGGCGGCGGTTCAGGCGCGGCGCGACCCGAGGGCGAGGATGGCGGACCGGGACAGTTCAGCCACGGACGGAACCGTCCCGCCCGCCCGCGGCGGCCGCCGGTGGCTCGCCCTGCTGGCGCTGGCGGGCCTCGGCGTCCTCGGATACCGCCTGTGGCCGGACGCGTCGCGCGCAGCGAGTCCGCCCGCCGCCGAGGCGAAGCCGCCGACCGTGCGGGTCGCCGCCGCGGCCCGGGCCTCCGACACCCTGAGCCTGACCCAGACGGGCACCACCCAGGCGTTCGACATCGCGAACCTCTACCCGCGGGCGACCGGCTACATCGTCGAGCGCAAGGTCGATATCGGCTCGCACGTGAAGGCGGGCGACCTGCTGTTCCGGATCAGCGCGCCCGACCTCGACCAGCAGCTGGTCCAGGCCCAGTCGCAGGTGCTGCAGCTCCAGGCGGCACTGATCCAGGCGCGGGCGATGGTGGATCAGGCCGAGGCCAACCGCCACCTCGCCGACGTGACCAACCGGCGGACCTCGACGCTCGCCGGCACCGGGGTCGAGACCCGGCAGAACGCCGACACCTCCCAGGCCGGGGTGCTGGCGCAGACCGCCAACGTCGACGCCGCCAGGGCCGCCGTGAAGGTCGCGGAGGCCAACATCGCCGCCCAGGAGGCGCAGGTCGCCCGGCTCAAGGTCCTGACCGGCTTCGAGGAGATCCGCGCGCCCTTCGACGGGGTGGTGACGGCCCGCAACAACGACGTCGGCGACGCGGTCACGGCGGACACGAATACGGGGGCGCCGCTCCTCACGCTGAACCGGGACGACGTGCTGCGCATGGCGGTGAACGTGCCGCTCTACGCCGCCGACGGCGTCCGCGACGGGCTGGCCGCCACGGTCGAGGTGGCGCAGATCCCGGGCCGGATCTTCCCCGGCACGGTCTCGCGCTCGTCGACGACGCTGCTCTCGGCCGCGCGCACGCTGGTCACGCAGGTCGACATCCCCAACCCCGACGGGGCGCTGCGGCCGGGACTCTACATCACGATCACGCTGGAGATCCCGCGGGTCTCGCCCGCCGTGACGGTGCCGAACGACGCGCTGATCTTCGACCAGCACGGGACCCGCGTGGCCGTGGTCGAGGCGGCCGGGGACGGGGGCGGCGTGGTGCGGATGCGCCCCGTCACGATCTTCCGCCAGACCCGCACGCTCCTGGAGCTGCGCGACGGTCTGAACGGCGGCGAGCGCGTCGTCGTGGGCCCGCCGGCCTCGCTGCGCGACGGCGACCGGGTCACCCTGCGTCCGGAGGACCGGGCCGGAGCGTGAGCGGCGGCGCCCGGCAGCCTTGTCCAGCCTTGTCCAGCCTTGGGACAGCTACGGCGGCGATAAGCCGTCGGGCATGCGGCGGCACCGTGGGGGCTCAGCTTCCGGCGCCGCCGTGACCGGCCGGCTCAGGAAGCGGATACCACCGCCGTGGCACTCGGAACGATAGCGCTGTCGATCGCGCTGCTTGGCCTCGCCCTCGCGAGCTTCGGTCTGACACTGGCCCTCGCGGGCGGGTCCTGGTTCTACGTCGCCCTGGGCTTGGGCGTGCTGGTCTCCGGCGTCGAGCTGGTCCGGCGACGCCAGAACGGCCTCCGGATCTACGCCCTGGTGCTGGCGGCGGCCTTCGTGTGGACGCTCGGCGAGGTCGGATTCGACAAGTGGCAATGGATCCCGCGCGGGGGCCTGCTCCTCCTCGTCGGGCTCGTGCTCTGCCTGCCCTCCGTGGTGCGGCGCCTGTGCGACGCGCCCGAACGGCCCTGGACGCCCGGCCTCGGGAACGGTCCGCTCGCCCTCCGGGTCGTCGTCCTGCTGATCGCGGCCTCGGGCGCCGCGTCCTGGTTCGTCGACCCGGTCGAGACGCGGGGCAGCCTGCCGAAGGTCGCGGGGGCGGGGCCGGCCGCCGTCGATCCGAGCGGCGTTCCCTATCCGGCCGACGACTGGGTCGCCTATGGCGGCACCAATCTCGGCCAGCGCTACTCGGCTCTGGCGGATATCGGCACCGCCAATGTCCGGGGCCTCGCCGTGGCCTGGGAGCACCATACCGGCGACCTGCGCGGCGACAGCCGGGCGGATCCGAAGGAATTCACCTTCGAGGCCACGCCGATCAAGGTGAACGGGCTGCTCTACCTCTGCACGCCGCACAACATCGTCCAGGCCCTGGAGCCCGAGACCGGCCGGCTGGTCTGGGCCTTCGACCCGAAGATGGCGCGGGACGGCCAGTACCAGCACCAGACCTGCCGCGGCGTGTCCTACAACGACTCGGCCGGCTACGCGCCACCCGCCGAGACCGACGCCGACCGGGCCGCCGCCGTCGCGGCCGCGATCGCCGAGTGCCCGCGCCGGATCATCGCGGCCTCGGTCGACGCCCGCCTCTACGCGCTGAACGCCGAGACCGGCGCCCCGTGCAGGACCTTCGGGGCGGACGGGTTCGTCGACCTGAAGGCGCAGATGCCGAACCTCCGGCGCGCCGCCTATCAGCAGACCTCGGCGCCGCTGGTGACCCGGAACCTCATCGTCCTCGGCAGCGCGATCGCCGACAACTACTACGCGGACAACCCCTCGGGCGTGATCCGCGCCTTCGACGTACGCACCGGCGCGATCGTCTGGAAGTTCGACGCCGGCAAGCCCGACGCGACCGCGCCGCTGCGGCCCGGCGAGTCGTACGAGCCCAACTCGGCGGTGGCCTGGACGCAGTTCTCGGCCGACGAGGCGCTGGGGCTCGTCTACGTGCCGTTCGGCAACCGGGCGCCCGATCAGGTGGGCGTGGCCCGGTCGAAGGCGGACGAGGCCCTCATCGACGCCCTGGCGGCGCTGGATCTGGAGACGGGCGCGCTGCGCTGGGCGTTCCGGACCGCGTATCACGACCTGTGGGACCGCGATAACCCGTCCCAGCCGGTCCTCCTCACCCTGCCGCAGGGCGAGGGGACGGTGCCGGCGATCCTGATCCCCACCAAGGTCGGCAACGTCTGGGTCCTCGACCGCCGCACCGGCGCCCCGGTCCGACCGGTCTCCGAGGTTCCGGTCTCGACCCGGACCGACATCCCGGGGGAGACGCCGTCCCCGGTCCAGCCGATGTCGTCCCTCCGCTTCACGCCGGCGCCGCTGACGGAGGCCGGCATGTGGGGCGTCACGCCCTTCGACCAGATCCAGTGCCGCCTCGCCTTCCGGTCGAATCGCTACGACGGCAACCCGTTCACGCCGCCCCAGGCGTCGGAGGGCGCGATCGTCTGGCCCGGCAATATCGGGGTGTTCAACTGGGGGTCGGTGGCGGTCGATCCGGTCCATCACTGGATGATCGCGACGCCGCAATACCTGCCCTACATCTACCGCCTGCTCCCGCGCCCCCCGGGCGAGCCGGAGAGGCGCCTCCTCGGTGCCGATCCCGAGGCGAGCCCGGTCAACGAGAATCTCGGCGGCCGCTACGCGATCTCGATCGCGCACATGCGCTCCGCCCTCGGCATCCCCTGCAGCGCGCCGCCCTGGGGCGTGCGCGTCGGCGTGAATCTCGCCGACGGCACCGTCGCCTGGAAGCGCCGCAACGGCACGGTCGCGGGGCAGAAGGTCGGCGGTCTGGCCGTCCCGCTTCCCCTGGAGATGGGCATGCTGGCCCACGGCGGCACCCTGACCACGGCGGGCGGCGTCGCGTTCACGGCCGCCACGCTCGACGACCGCATCCGCGGCTACGACATGCAGACCGGCGAGGTCCTGTGGACCACGACATTGCCGGCCGGCGGCCAGGCCACCCCGATGACCTATCGCGGCCGGGACGGCCGGCAGTACGTGGTGATCGCAGCGGGCGGGCACGGCTCGCTCGGAACCACGCCGGGCGATTCGGTCATCGCCTACAGGCTCGAGTGAGCCGTCGCGCGCCGGACGCAACCCGGCAGCCGCGGCGGGTTGAGCGAGGGCCCCGGCCTTCCGGCCGGGGCAGGGCGCGGCGGGGGCGGTCTAGGCCGCGAGCCGGGCCCGCGCGTCGGTGCGGGCGAGGCGGGCCAGCAGGTACTCGACCTCGGCCTTCGCCTGCGCGGTCAGCGCCTGCGACGGCTTGCGCTGCGCGTCGGACGAGAAGATCCCCCGGCGCATGAACACGTATTTGCGGACCGCGAGCCCCAGCGGGCCCTGCTGCTGCTCGTAGCGGAGATAGGGGAGGTGGGCGTCGAACAGGTCGTGGGCGGCATCACGCTCGCCGGCCCGGCCGAGGCGGACCACGTCGACCAGCATCTCCGGGAAGGCGTAGCCGGTATTGGCCCCGTCGGCGCCGCGCTCGGTCTCGAAATCGAGGAACAGGCCGCCGTTGCCGACCAGGATGGAGATGTGGCGCATCGAGCCGTCCGCCTCGAAGCCGCGCAGCGTCGAGATCTTCTCTAGTCCCGGCCAGTCCTCGTGCTTGAGCATCACGCAGGAGGGGTTCTCCGACACGATCCGGCGGATCACGCCGGGGGTCATCTGGACCGAGAAGGTGAGGGGATAGTCCTGAAGCACGAAGGGCACGTCCGGGCCCACGGCCTCGGCGGCATTCCGAAAATAGCCGACCACTTGGTCGTCGGTGCGGAGCGTGTTGGGCGGCGCGATCATCACCCCGGCCGCGCCCAGCTCCATCACCTCCCGGGCGAGCGACCGCATGGCCGCGAAGCCCGGCGCCGTGACCCCGACGATCACCGGCAGCCGTGTGCGCCCGAGGACGCGCCGCGCCACGGCGATTCCCTCCGCGTGGTCGAGCTTGCCGGCCTCGCCGAGCTGGCCGAGGATCGTCAGGCCGTCGACGCCGGCCGCCCCGAAGAAGTCGGTCATCCGGTCGAGGGAGACCTCGTCGATCCGGCCGTCCGGATGGAACGGGGTCGGCGCGATCGGGACGACGCCGCCGATGTCGCTGGTGAGGGGCATGCCGGTCTCCGCGCTGCTGCGGCGGCCGCCGGCCGCCGGGTGGCATGCCCCATACTAAAAAAACCCGGGCGGCGCGACGCGCCCGGGACCGGTTCCACGCGACCGGAGCGCTGGATCAGCCCAGCAGCTTGTCGAGGGTGATCGGCATCTCGCGGACCCGCACGCCGGTGGCGTGCCAGACCGCGTTGGCGATGGCGCCCACCGTGCCGGTGATGCCGATCTCGCCGACCCCCTTCACGCCCAGGTTGTTCACCACCGCGTCGTCCTCGTGGACCAGGATCGCCTCCATGGCGGGCACGTCGGCGTTCACCGGCACGTGGTACTCGGCGAGGTTGTCGTTGAGGAAGCGGCCGGTGCGCGGGTCCATCTCGGCCCGCTCGTGCAGGGCGAAGGACAGGCCCCAGATCATCCCGCCGTAATACTGGCTCTGAACGAGGCGCGGGTTGATCACCCGGCCCGCCGCGAAGGCGCCGACGAGGCGGCTCACGCGGATCTGGCCGAGATCGGGATCGACCTTCACCTCGGCGAAGACCGCGCCGTGGGCGTGCATGGCGTAGGAGGCCTGCGCGGCCGGGTCGGCGCCGGCCTTGCCCTGGCCCTCGATGCGCGACCGGCCGGCCCGCCGGAGGATGTCGGTGAAGGACTCGCTCCGGCCCGGGTCGTCGCGCCGGGTCAGACGCCCGCCCGCGGCGGTCACGCCGGCATTGCCGGCGCCGTAGAGCGGGGAGGCGGGGTCGTTGGTGGCGAGCTCCGCGAGCTGCCGGATCACGTCGCCGGCCGCCGCGTGGACCGCGCCGCCCGCCGTGGCGGTGTGGCCCGAGCCGCCCGCGATGCCGGCATTCGGCAGGTCTGACGAGCCCATCCGGAAGGTGAGGGCGTCCATCCCGATCCCGAGGCCGTCGGCGGCGATCTGGGCGAGCGCCGTCCACGAGCCCTGGCCCATGTCGATCGCCCCGAGCTCCACCGTGCCGGTGCCGTCGGCGCGGATCTCGGCCCGGGCCATCCCCTCGAAGATCAGCGCCGGGAAGGTAGCGGTGCCCATGCCGGTGCCGACCAGGAACCCGTCCCGGTCGCGGGTCTGGCGGGGCTGCAGCGGGCGACCGACCCAGCCGAAGGCCTCGGCGCCGCGCCGGTAGCAGTCCCGCAGGGCCTTCGAGGAGAACGGCTTGCCGGTGATCGGCTCGACCTCGGCGTAGTTGGCGAGCCGGAACTCCAGCGGGTCCATGCCGAGTTCGTGGGCCATCTCGTCCAGCGCGCTCTCCAGGGCGACGCTGCCGGACGCCTCGCCGGGCGCGCGCATGAACAGCGGCGTGCCGGTGTCGAGGCGCACGGCCTCGTGCCGGATGGCGATGGCCGGGCTCGCGTACAGGGTGCTGGTCGCCCGGCCCGCCGGCTCGAAGAAGTCGTCGAAGCTCGACGAGGCGGTGCGGATGTGGTGGTCGAGGGCCGTCAGCTTGCCGGAGGCGTCGGCGCCGAGCCGGAGGGTCTGCCGGGTCGGTCCGCGATGGCCCATCGGGCCGTACATCTGGGTCCGGGTCGGGACGAGTTTCACCGGCCGGCCGACGAGCTTCGCCGCCATGCAGGCGAGCACCTGCGGCCCGGCGGGGACGCCCTTCGAGCCGAAGCCGCCGCCGAGATAGGGGCTCTCGATGTGGATGTCGTCGGGGCCGATGCCGAACAGCCCGGCGAGCCTTGCCTGCGACATGGCGAGCGCCTGGGTCGGCATGAACAGCGTCAGCCGGTCCCCGTCCCAGCTCGCCACCGCCGCGTGGGGCTCCATGGCGTTGTGATACTGGGCCGGCGTCTCGTAGGTGGCGGCGATCGTCTTGGACGCGGCCGCGAGTCCGGCCTCGACGTCGCCGTCCGTCTCGACGGGCGGCGCGCCGACGCCGACCGAATCCGGTGTGAAGGCCTCGCCGGAATCGAGCCCGATCCGCGGCGTCTCGGCCGCGTAGGTCGGGGCGAGCAGCCGGGCGCCCTCGGTGGCCGCCTCCAGGGTCTCGGCGATCACCACGGCGATGGGCTGGTTGGCGTAGCGGACGCGGTCGTTCTGCAGGAGGTCGAGGCGGAACGTGAACGGCCCGTCCTTGGCGTCCGGGTCCTTGGCGAGCGTCGGGGCGTGCCCCGGCCGCATCACCGCGACGACGCCGGGATGCGCCTCCGCGGCGGCCACGTCGAGGCCGGTGACGCGTCCGCGGGCGATCCGGGCGACGCAGAGCGCCGCGTGGAGGGTTCCGGGCGGCAGGTTGTCGGCGGAGAAGCGGGCCTGGCCCGTCACCTTGAGCGGGCCGTCGCGCCGGGTCAGCGGCTGGCCGATGCTGGAGCCGTGCCGGATCGCGCCGGCGGGGAGATTCGAGGCGGGCGTGGAGGTCGCGGTCATGCGGGTCTCCTCAAAGGGTTCCGGTTGAAGCCTTCGGTTGCGGTGACCCGCTCCGTCATCACGAGCGCAGCGAAGTGACCCAGGGCAGCGCGACACCGGGCATCGTGGCGCCGCCTGGGTTGCTTCGCTCCGCTCGCAAAGACGGCCCTGGAGCCGCCGACCGGGGGCAGGGTCAGACGATGCCGAACGGGGAGGCGGGGAGGGCCGGGATCCGTGCGGGCGTGCCCGCGGCGGCCTGGGTCAGCGCGCGGATCGCCACCCGGCGGGCGAGCTCGACCTTGAAGGCGTTGGCCTCACCGGTGGGCTTGGCGCCGGCGAGCGCGGCCTCGGCGGCCTTCGCGAAAGCCTCGGGGGAGGGTGCCTGCCCGGCGAGCGCGGCTTCAGCCTCCGCCACCCGCCAGGGCTTGAGCGCCAGCCCTCCCAGGGCGAGCCGGGCCTGGCCGATCCGGCCTCCGGCCTCCAGGGTGAGGGCGGCCGCCGCCGAGACCACCGCGAAGGCGTAGGAGGTGCGATCGCGGACCTTGAGGTAGCGGGCATTGCCCCGGAACGCGGCCGCCTCGGGGGGCAGGCGCAGGGCGGTGATCAGCTCGCCGGCCCGCAGCTCGGTCTCCCGCTCCGGGTGGTCGCCGGGAAGGTGGTGGAACGCGGTGAGCGGCACCTCCCGGGCACCGTCCGGCCCGGCGATCTCGACCACCGCGTCGAGGGCGGCGAGCGGCACGCAGAAGTCGGACGGGTGGGTGGCGATGCAGTGCTCGCTCCAGCCCTGGACCGCGTGGATGCGGGTGGCGTGCCCCAGGGCCGCGCAGCCGGAGCCGGGCGCGCGCTTGTTGCAGGGCGAGACCGCGTCGGTGAAGTACTGGCAGCGGGTGCGCTGCATCAGGTTGCCGCCGACCGTGGCGGCGTTGCGCAGCTGCGCCGAGGCGCCGGCCAGCAGGGCCTCGGCCACCATCGGGTAGGCCTTGGCGAAGGCCGGGTCGTGGGCGAGGTCGCTGTTGCGGACCAGGGCCCCGACCCGGGCGGTGCCGTCCGGCAGCCGCTCGATGGCCGAGAGGCCGGGGAGGCGGGTGATGTCGACGACCCGCTCCGGGGTGGCGACACCGCCCTTCATCAGGTCGACGAGGTTGGTGCCGGCGGCGAGGAAGGCGGTGCCCGGCTGCTGGCCGGCCGCCACGGCCTCGGGCACGCTCGCGGGGCGGATGTAGTCGAAGGTCCTCACGCCGCGTCCTCCCGCTGCTCCGAGGTCCGGGCGGCCGCGTCCTGCACGGCGTCCAGGATCCCCGCGTAGGCGCCGCAGCGGCAGAGATTGCCGCTCATGCCCTCGCGGATGCGCTCCGGATCGGTCCCGGCCTGGCCCTCGCGGATCAGGCCGACCGCGCTCATGATCTGGCCCGGCGTGCAGAAGCCGCACTGGAAGCCGTCATGGGCGATGAAGGCCGCCTGGACCGGGTGCAGCCGGTCGCCCTCGGCGAGCCCCTCGATGGTCAGCACCTCGGCGCCGTCGAGGCTCGCGGCGAGGGTCAGGCAGCTGTTGATCCGGCGCCCGTCCACCAGGACCGTGCAGGCGCCGCACTGGCCGCGGTCGCAGCCCTTCTTGGCGCCCGTCAGACCGAGGCGCTCGCGCAGGAGATCGAGGAGGGTGACGCGCGGATCGTCGAGGGCGATCTCGCGCGGCTGCCCGTTCAGGGTGAGCCTGAGGGGAATGGTCATGCGGGGGTCCCGGCTTCCAAGGCTGGAACCGTTACAGATAGCCGCCGCCCCGCTTCCGGCGAGACCTTAAGCAGAAAGCGATGTGCGCAAGATCACGGCACGCGAAGGTTGCGCGCTTACGCCGACTTGACCCGGACCTCAGAGGCCGATTTCAGCACGGTCTTGCCCTTGGCGGTCTTGATCTCGAGGGCGGGCTCGGCCTTTGAGGCTTCGCGCTTCACCGTGTTGCCCTTGATGGTCTTCTCCACGTCCCGCGTGTGGACCTTGGTCACCTCACCCGAGACGGTGCCCTTGCCCCATTTGTAGGTGACGTCGTCCCCGGTCTTCACCTTCGACTTGGCGGTCATGCGCGTCTCCATCGTGGATATGAGCGTGAATGAGGGCGTGGATGCGGGGAAAGGCGCCCGGCGGCGGGCGCGTTCCCGGGTTTCCACGGCCGGGATGCCGCACTCAGCGGCCGACCTCCCGGCGCAGGGCGGTGACCATCGTCTCGACCGCCGCCTGCGCGGTCTCGCCGAGGTCGATGGCGCTCTCGCCGGCGGTGACGAGGCCGCGCCCCTCCAGCTCCTTCACGCCCTCCGGGTCGGCCTCGTGGCCGGCGCCGTCACGGCGGATCACCGAGGTGACCGTCTCGCCGCTGACGAGCCGGTGATAGGCCGCGAAGGCGAGGATCGAGAGGGCCTTGTCGGAGAGTCCGTTCAGGTCGTCGGCCATGCGTGCGTTCCTCCGCGCGTTTCTCCACGCATTCGTCGAAGCGTGCTCGACGGACGAACGCCGTACGGGGCCGGGGGGTCCGGGCGGCCGCCGGGGTGCGACGACACGTGCGACGACACGTACGACGACACTCGCGGCGACGGGTGCGAGGACGCGTGCGCTCCTCCGGGCGACGACGCTTCGCGCCGGGGCCACCTTCCTGCTACCCTGCCGCCCTCCATGACTCCGCAGACCGACCAGACCGAAGTGGAACCGAGCCCCGAGCCGCGCCGCGCGCCCGCGCCGCCCGATCTCGACTATCGCCTGCGCCAGCAGGCGATCCTGTCGGAGTTCGGTGTCGAGGCCTTGCGCGGCACCGACGTCGACCACCTGCTGCAGCGGGCCGCGGAACTGTGCGCGCAGGGCATGGGCGCCGAGTTCTGCAAGGCCCTGGAATATCGGCGCGGCGCCGACACCCTGCTGGTCCGGGCCGGTGTCGGCTGGGGGCCCGACGTGATCGGCAAGGCCCGGATCGGGGCCGATCTCGCCTCCCCGGCCGGATTCGCCCTCAAGACCGGCCGGCCTGTGATCTCCAACCACCTCGCCGACGAGACCCGGTTCCGCACGCCGCAGCTCATGGCCGAGCACGGCATCCGCCGGGCGATCAACGTGCTGATCGAGAACCGAGACGGCGCCTTCGGGGTGCTGGAGGTGGACGACACCCGCGAGGGCATGTTCGCGGAGGCCGACATCGCCTTCATGCAGGGCTTCGCCAACCTGCTCGGCGGCGCCATCGAGCGCCAGCGCACCGAGAGCCTGCTGCGGGCCGCCCTCGCCCGGCAGGACCTGCTCGCCCGCGAGATGAGCCACCGGGTCAAGAACAGCCTCGCCATCGTGGCGAGCCTCCTGGCCCTGCAGGCCCGGGCCGCCGAGGAACCCGCCGTTCAGGCGGCTCTGTCGGACGCGCGCAGCCGCGTCGAGGCGATCGCGGGCGTGCACGACCAGCTCTGGCGGCAAGGTGACAAGGTAGAGGGTGAAGGGGAGGGGGTGCCGGGCGAGCTCGACCTCGCGCCCTTCCTGGAGAAGCTGGTGGCCAACCTCGCCAGCGGCGTGCCGGGTCAGCGGCTTACCTGCACGGCCTGCCCGCAGCGGATCTCGGCCGACCGGGCGATTCCCATCGGCCTCCTGGTCAACGAACTCGTCACCAACGCGCTGAAATACGCCTACCCGACCGAGACGCACCCGGCGGGCGGCGAGATCCGGGTCCGCGCCGAGCGGCGGCCGGAGGGGCTCGTGGTCGAGGTTGCCGACGACGGGATCGGCCTTCCGGCGGGGTTCGAGATCGGGCGCAGCTCGAAGAGCCTGGGCATGCGGGTGGTCGGCAGCCTCACGCGCCAGCTCGGCGGCAGCCTGACGATCCCGGCCCGAGAGAAGGGCGCCTGCTTCCGCCTGGAAGTGCCCCTGGAGGTAACCCCGGAGGCGCCCCCGGCCGGCTGAGCGTGGGGCGCGCCCCGACGACGGGGCGGGGACTGGACAATGGCCCTACCCCGCCGCGATCGAGGTGCGACGGGCGCGGCGAGACAGAGCGGATGCAGTGACCGAGAACAGGACGACGGCGGCGCTCCTCGCCGAACGGCTCCACGCCTTTCGGAGCCTCGGCGACAATTGCGAGTTCGGGTTCGTGCAGCGCTACGGCGGGGTCGAGCCTTCCGGCCTGCTGCGCTTCTCCTACACGCCGATGGAGGACCTGATCCGCGGCCTGCGCTGCGGCTTCGCGGATTTCGGCGTGCCGGGCGACCTGCGGCTCTCCGTGAGTTCCGGCGGCACCTATTACTGCCACAGCGTCGCCTACAACATCTGGGCGAATACTGGGCACCCGGCCGGCTCGATCGAGCCGGAGGTGCTGCTGGAGCGGGAGTACGGCCGGCTGGCCCATCTCAAGCGCAAGCTGCTGGACGAGCTCGCCGACGGGTCGAAGATCCTGGTGCGCAAGGTCGGCCGCGACGAGCCCGAGGCCGATTTCGCCCGCCTGGCCGAGGCGGTCCGTGCGCACGGGCCCGCGACGCTGCTCCGCGTGACCGAGGCCGGGCCGGACTGGGTTCCCGAGCCCGCCCGGCGCGTCGCCGACCGGCTGATCGCGGGACGGGTCCGCCGGTTCGCGCCGGTGGAGCAGGCCTGGGAGGTCGATCTCGAACCCTGGATGCACCTCGTGGACAGCGTCTACGCGCTGGAGCGCGGCGCGGCACCGACCCGCCTCGACGCCGCCGCCTTCCCGGAGGCGCTGGCGCTCCCGGGGCGCCTGCGCCGGCATGTCGGCCGGCACCGGGCGAAGGCTCTGAGCGCCTACACGCGGGCGGTGAACCCGGCCGGCTTCCGCGCCGACACGGTCCACGTGTTCTCGAGCTGGGTTTGGATTCCGGAGGACTTCGCCGGGGACCGGGTCTTCGCGGCGGCCGGCTACGCGCGGCTGGGCTGGCGGGACGCCGACCTGTCGCGGCGCCGGTGCTGGCAGCGCGTCTGGGCGGCGGGACGGCTGCGCCCCGACGCGGCGCGGGAACCCGTCGGGCTCGGCATGATCGGCACGCGGCGGGACGGGTTCTGGTCCGCCGGGGCCCGCTTCGCCGAGGGGCCGATCCCCGGCGATGAGCCGGCGCCGGACCTGCGGATGCCGCCGGTCCGGTTCCCGGGGCGGGATCTCCTCGGCCGGCTGCTGCCGCGGGTCCTGTAGACCCGGACCGGCGCCCCACCGGGAACCGATCCGGCACGGCGGTCTTGCCTACCGGGCCGCACGGGACCGCGCCCGTCGCGAGGGGGCCCATGCCCGGTTTCGTGCCCGACCGCCGCTCTCTGCTCCTCACCCTGGCCGCGGGTTCGGCCGTCCTGTCCGCGCGGGGGGCCGACGCCGTCGGGGCACCGGAGCGGATCCCGCTCTGGCCGGGGGAGCCGCCGGGCGGCGGCGGTCCTCAGGGTCCGCCGGTCCGCGACGACAGCGGCGCCGTGAAGAACGTCGCCGTGCCGGTCCTGGAGGTGTACGCCCCGGAGACGCCGACCGGCGTGGCGGTCCTCGTCGCCGGCGGTGGCGGCTACGCCCGGATCGGGATGGTCAAGGAGGCGCTCCCCGCCGCGCTCTGGCTCGCCGCGCAGGGTATCACGGCCTTCGTGCTCACCTACCGCCTACCGGGCGAGGGCTGGGCGGCGGGCCCCCTGGCGCCGCTCCAGGACGGGCAGCGGGCCCTGCGCCTGATCCGCGCCGCGGCCGCGCGCTTCCGGATCGACCCGGCCCGCGTCGGCGTGCTCGGCTTCTCCGCCGGCGGGCACCTCGGCGGCCTCATCGCCGCGCGCTCCGCGTTCCGGGCCTACGACCCCGTCGACGCGGCCGACGACCTGTCGGCGCGGCCCGACTTCGCGACGCTGATCTACCCCGTGGTGAGCCTGGAGCCGCCCTACGACCGCACGACCACCCGGCGGTCCCTCGTCGGCGAGACCCCGAGCCCGGCGGCGAGCCGGGACTGGTCGCTCCAGACCCATATCCGGTCCGGTTGCCCGACACTGTTCCTCGTGCAGGCGGACGACGACGCGGTCATCAGCCCGGAGCACAGCCGCATCCTGGACGCGGCCTGCCGCGAAGCGGGCGTACCGGTCGAGTACCACCGCTTCGCGGTCGGCGGCCACGGTTTCGGGATCGGCCGGTCGGAGGCGCCGGTCGCCCTCTGGCCGCGGCTCTGCCGGCTCTGGCTGACCAGCGTGTCGGTGATGCGCTGACGCGGTGCGCGCACCGCCGGCCTGGATGGCCCCGCCGGGTTGGCCATCCGGCTCGGGAGCCGTCAGACCGGTAGGGCAGGGGACCGGTGAGCCCGGCCGGACGCGCAGGTGCCCTCGCCCGCGCGGACAGGACCGCGCCGGGCGCGTCGGAGATCGCCGCCGGGTTCGCGGGCGGCCAGGCCCGAAGAGCCGGGCAGCCACCGCGCGCGACGCTGAGCTAGCCGGAGCGCCGCGGCAGCGCTCGGCCGTGCGTCGTTCCAGTCCGTCCGCCGCGGGGAGGGGCCTCCGGCCCCTGACCCGACCGCCCTGCCCGGGAGCGTCGGACTTCGGCGCCCGTCGGCCCCTTCGTCCCCGCGCCCGCCGTGGCGATCACGCCGCGTCGCGCGCGACGACGGGCACGTCGCGGCCCGGGTCGGAGCCGAACATGCCCGGCGGCGGCGCACGGCCTTTCAACCCTGCGGCCTCGACCTGACGTCCGATCAGCAGCCCTGATCCAACCGCGCGGCCTCCAGGTCGAGGCGCCCAGCACCCGACAACCCAGCCCCCACAGCTGCTGCCTTGTTCGCATAAGATATATTATGGAATGCAGGCAGAAAATCGGGCTGGGTGAGGGGTGGTCCGCCGGCTGAGCCGCTGTGAGTGGCCGGCTGCGAGCCCGGATGGGAGCTCGTCTCCGGCCGCCTCCGGATCCGGGCGGTGCGGCCCGGCGTCGAGGCCCGCTCGGCTCGGCGGCATCTGGATCGGGCGAGGGCGGTCCGAGCCCCCTCCCCGCCGCGACTCGCGCCGCCTCACGCGGCGCGCCCGCCCAGGCGGCGCACGTCGCCGAGGATCCGGCCATCCCGGGTCCGACAGTCGATATGCTCCGACAGCCGGCCCGGCCGGATCCGGATCGAGGCCGGCCGGGCCAGGAGCGCGGCGCGCTCCAGGAATTCCGCGGCGCTCATCGGCGCGTCCCGGCCGCCGCCGAGGCCGCGCCACCAGGACACCGCCTTCTCCCGCTCGTAGCCGCTGCGTTCGGGCCGCAGGCGGACGCGCCACGCCGCCTCGGCGGGGCCGTCCCGCCAGCCGAGGACGAGGTCGAGCCCGTCGGGTGCGGCCTCGAGCTTCAGGGCCGTGACCGGATGCCAGGCGGCCTCCTGCCGAGCAGCCTCCTGCCCGCCGGCCTCCGCCACCGGGGCAGGGCCCGCCGGCTCGGGACCGGGCAGCCCGGGATCCGCCGAGAGGATCGCCAGCTCGTCGTCGGCGGCGGCCTCGTGCGGGGCCTCGGCGTCCGGGTCCGCCTCCGGCTCGGTCCAGCACGCCTCGCAGGTGGAGGCGTTCAGCGCGATCAGGGCGCCGCAGCCGGGGCAGGGCTTGGCGCGCGGGGCCCCTGCCCCGCCCAGTCCCTGGGTGGCGCTCCGGACCGTCACGGCGTCCACGGGCCCGTGCATCCGCACCAGACCGGCGTAATCGAGGATCAGCGCGTCGGCCTTGCCGGGCGCGCAGCGCAGCGCCCGGCCGACCTGCTGCACGTAGAGGCCGGTGCTGCGGGTCGGGCGCAGCAGCGCCACGAGATCGACCTCGGGCACGTTGAAACCGGTCCCGAGCACGCCCACCGAGGTCAGGCAGCGGATTTTTCCCGCCCGGAACGCCGCCACGATCCGGTCGCGCTCCCGGCGGGGTGTCTCGCCCGAGACGCTCTCGCAGGAATACCCCTCCGCCCGCACCGCGTCGCGCACGGCGTCCGCGTGGGCGAGGCCGGCGCAGAAGGCGAGCCAGGCCCGGCGGGCACGCCCGTACTCCGCGAGCTCCGCGACCGCCGCCCGGGTGATCCAGTCGCGGTTGACCGCCGCTTCCAGCTCGCCCGGGATGTAGTCGCCCCCACGCCGGCCGACGCCCGAGACGTCGAGCTGGGTGAGGGTCGCCTTGGAGACGAGGGGCGCCAGGAAGCCGCGCCGGATCAGCGTGAACGTGTCGGCCTCGTAGGCGATGCCGGAGAACAGCCGGTGCTCGCCTTCGTCGAGCCGGCCCGAATCGAGCCGGTAGGGCGTGGCCGTGAAGCCCGCCACCCGCAGCCCGGGGGTCCGCGCGCGCAGGCCAGCCAGGAAGCGGCCGTAGCGGGTATCGGCGGCGCGGGGGATCAGGTGGGCCTCGTCGACGATCACGAGGTCGCGCGGGCCCACCGTGTCGAGCCGGTCGGCCACCGACTGGATGCCGCAGACCAGCACCTGCGCCTCGGCCTCCCGCCGCCGGAGCCCGGCCGAGAAGATCCCGGCCGGCGCCCCCGGCCAGGACCGGGTCAGCTCGGAGAAATTCTGGGCGACCAGCTCGCGGCTGTGGGTGACGATCGCCACCCGGGCGAGGGGGTTCTCCTCAAGGGTTTCCCGGGCCAGCGCCCCGATCACGAGCGCCTTGCCCGCCCCGGTGGGCAGCACGATCAGGTGGCCGGGCGCCGCGTCGTCCGCCCCTCCCCGCGCCCAGGCGGCCGAGAGCGCGTCGAGGCTGGCGCGCTGGTAGTCCCGCAGGCGCAGCATGGCGGCGGTCTAGCCGGCCGCGCCGGCCCTGTCCGTGGCGGCGCGGTCACGGCGCAGCAGGTAGATGTCCATGATCCAGCCGTGCCGGGCCCGGGCCTCGGCGCGGACCCGGCGGATCTCCTCGCCCGCGTCGCCCAGCCGGCCCGAGACCAGGATCTCGTCCGGGCTGCCGAGATAGGCGCCCCAGTGGATCGTCAGGTCCGGGTCGAGATGCGCGAAGGCCGGGTCGCCGTCGAGCATCACCACGACGCTCTCCGCCTCCGCCGGCCACCCCGCGGCGAGGCGCCGGCCGGTGGTGATCAGCACCGACCCGCCGATGCCGTTCAGCGGGACGCCGTGGCGGGCGGCGAGGACCTGCACGCTGGACAGCCCGGGCACGACGAGCCGCCGGAACGGCACGCGCCCGCGGGCGAGGATGTGGTCGAGGATGCGCAGGACGCTGTCGTAGAGGGCCGGGTCCCCCCAGGCCAGGATCGCCCCCACCTCCCCGGCCCCGAGATGGGCCGCGAAGGCCGCCTCCAGCCGCTCGGCCCGGGCCGCGTGCCAGGCCTCGACCGTGCGCCCGTAATCGGCCGGGCGGCGCTCCCGGGGCGGGTCCTCGACGGTGACGAACCGGTGTGGCTTGGCGATATGGGCCGCGCAGATCCGGCGGCGGATCTCGACGAGGTCGGCGGTCTCGGCGCGCTTGTTGAGGACGAACACCGCGTCGACGTCGGCGAGCGCCCGCACCGCCTGGAGGGTCAGGTGCTCGGGATCGCCCGTGCCGATGCCGATGACCCGGATCTGCCTGTCCTGCATGCCGTCCTCCGCCGGGGCGGGGAGGGCCGGCGCCGGCCTCCCCCTACAGGCGCGCGTCGGCTTTGGCGAGGATCGCCCGGGCGATGGTCAGGTCCTGCAGGGCGATGCCGGAGGAATCGAACACGGTGATCGCCTCCGGATCCGTCCGGCCCCCCTCCCCGCTCCGGAGCACGTCGCCGAGCGCCCGCATTCCGGCCTGGGCGTCCGCGGAGGCGTGCTGGAACTCGCCGATGGTGCGCGACTGCTCCGGCAGGTCGCAGAACAGGGCCGCCCGCTCCAGCAGGGCGGGGGGCAGCTCCTGCTTGCCCTTCGCGTCCGCCCCCATGGCGGCGACGTGCGTGCCGGGGCGGACCCAGTCGGCCTCGAACAGCGGCGCGCGGGCCGGCGTCGCCGTGACGATCACGTCGGCCGCCGCGCAGGCCTCCCGGGGCGCGGCCGCCCGCACGTCGAGCCCGGACGCCCCCTGCCCCGCCAGGCGCTCGGCAAAGCCCGCGACCTTGGCGGCGTCCCGGGCGACGACCAGCACCGTCCGGATCGGCAGGACCCGGGCGAGCGCCGCGCACTCGAACTCGGCCTGGTTGCCGGCCCCGAACACCGCCAGCACCGCCGAGTCCGGCCGCGCCAGGACGCTCGCCGCCACCGCGTCGGCGGCGGCGGTCCGGTAGGCGTTCACTCGCCCGGCCTCGATCACCGTGTCGACCCGGCCGACGGCCTGGTCGAACAGCAGGATCACCGAATTGTGCCGGGGCAGGCCCCGGTCCGGGTTGCCGGGCCAGAACGAGCCGACCTTCAGGCCGGCATAGTCCGCCGTGGAGCCCGACTTGATCGAGAACCGGTTGGCCGGCTCCGAGCCGTGGCCGAGCACCGCCGGGAACAGGGTGGTCCCTGGCGCCACCGCGGCGATCAGCGCCGCGCGGGCCGCGTCGAACGCCATGGCGTGATCGACCAGGGCGGCGGAGTCCTCCTCGGAGATGAAGCGCATGGATTCAGGGACCTCCCGAGTCATGGTTTCGAAAGGTCGAGACCTTTCGCGGGTATCGGGCGGAGCCCGATGTCGGGGCGCCGCCCCGACGCCCCGCCGAAGGGCCTCGGCCCTTCGGAATCCCGTTACAACGTCATGCCGCGGGCGGTGACCGGCCAGATCGCCTCGACGCGGCCGTTCCGCACGCCCACGTACCAGTCGTAGACGTTGACCGTCGGGTCGCAATGGCCGGGGATCAGCTTCAAGCGCTCGTTGAGCTTCAGCACGTTGCCGGGATCGCTGATCACCCCGTGCTCGTCCGAGCACTTGACGTACTCGACGTCGTCCCGGCCGAAGACCACCGGCAGGCCGCTGTCGATGCTCTGCGCCTTCAGGCCGGCATCGCAGATCGCGACGTCCGCCTTCGCCTTGCTCATGATCGCCGTGTAGATGAACAGGCTGTTCTCGAACTCCGCGATCGGCCGCCCGTCCGCGTCCTTCACCCGCTGGTAGTCGGCGTCCATGAAGACGTAGGAACCGCATTGCAGCTCGTTGTAGACGCCGCTGCCGCCCTCCATGGCGAAGCTGCCGGTGCCGGCCCCCGCCACGATGGCGCAGTCGAGCCCTTCGGCCTTGAGCAGGTCGACGGTGCGCTTCGTCTCGTCGATCGCCGTCTGGATCAGGGCCTTCCGCTCGCCGAAATCGCGCACGTGCTGGGCCTTGCCCTGGTAGGCCTGCAGGCCCGCGAAGCGCAGGCCCGGCGCCGCCGCGATCTTCTTCGCGATCGCCACGGCGGGCTCGCCCGGCGCGACGCCGCAGCGGCCGGCGCCGACGTCGATCTCCACGAGGCACTCGAGGGTGACGCCGTACCGGACCGCCGCCGCCGAGAGGTCGTCGACATTGCCGAGGTCGTCGACGCAGACCAGCACCCGCGCGCGGGTGGCGAGCGCCGCGAGGCGCTCGATCTTCTTCGGCGCCACCACCTGGTTGGAGACCAGCACGTCGCGGATGCCGGCGCTCACCAGCGCCTCGGCCTCGCTGACCTTCTGGCAGCAGACGCCGCAGGCGCCGCCCCGCTCCATCTGCAGGACCGTGATGTCGGACGACTTGTGGGTCTTGGCGTGCGCCCGGTGGCGCAGGCCGTGCGCCTTCATGAAGCGTCCGAGCGTGTCGACGTTGCGCTCGAGGGCGTCGAGGTCGACCAGCAGGCAGGGGGTGTCCACCTCCTCGACCGGCATCCCGACGGTGGCGGGGATGTTGTTGCGCATGGTGTGTCCTCCTGAACGCGTGCGGATCTCGTGGGGGCCGGGATTACGGGGCGAGGCCCAGAAGCTCGGCGATGCGCGGCGTCGCCTTGATGCCGGTGCCGGTGAGCACCACCACGGTGGTCTCCCCGGGCCGGATCGCGCCGCGCGCGGTGAGGTCGGTGAGCGCCGCCGCCGCCATGGCGCAGGTCGGCTCGACGTAGAGGCCCGAGCGGGCGAGCTCCATCAGGGCGGCCTCGATGGCCTCCTCGGAGACCGCCACGGTGCCGCCGCCGGACCGGCGGAGCGCCGCCAGCACCTCCCGGCCGCGGACCGGCTGGGCGATCGAGGCGCCCTCGGCCAGCGTCGGGCGCGGGGTGACCGGCACGAAATCCGCGGCGCCGGCCTCGAAACCTGCGTGCAGGGGGGCGCAATGGGCCGGCTGGACCGCGTAGAGCCGCGGCAGGCGGGCGATCGCCCCCCGGCGCAGCAGCTCCGAGAAGCCGATATCGCAGCCGAGGATGTTGCTGCCGGCCCCGCACGGGATGATCACGGCGTCGGGCGCGGTGAAGCCCAGATCCTCCCACAGCTCGTAGGCCAGCGTCTTGGTGCCCTGGAGGAAATGGGCCTGCCAGTTGTGGCTGGCGTAGAAGATCGACTCCGCTTGGGCGACGGCCGCGTCGGCGGTGTCCTGGCGGGTGCCGGGCACCAGCTCGACCTCGGCGCCGGCGGCCCGCATCTGGACGGTCTTGGCCGGCGAGGTCGAGGCCGGGACCAGGATCTTGGCCCGCATCCCGGCGGCCGCCGCGTAGGTCGCCACCGCGGCGCCGCCGTTCCCGGAGGAATCCTCCAGCACCGCGTCGATCCCCTGCTGGCGCAGGATCGACAGCATCACGGCGGCGCCCCGGTCCTTGAAGCTGCCGGAGGGCGCGAACCACTCGAGCTTGAAATGGGCGTGGCCGCCCCGCCAGGGCCGGCGCACCAGCGGGGTGCAGCCCTCGCCCAGCGTGACCGGGTCGGCCACTGCCACCGGCAGGGCGGCGGCGTAGCGCCAGAGGGAGCGCCGGCCCGTGTCGATCTCCGCCCGCCCGATTCCCGGCAGGTCGGTGATCATCAGCGGACCGCCCGTCTCGGAGCGCCAGCGCGGCGTCTCGATCGGGTAGGTCGCCCCGGTCGCGGGGTCGAGATAGGCGGGAGACGAGGGCATCGCGGCTCGGGTTCCGGGGTGGTTCGGAAAGAGAATACAAAATAATCTTCGACGGCGCGCCCCCTGTTCGAGGATGGGACGGCGCGCCGCGCTGCGCGTCAGGGCTCCGCCCTGACAACCTGCCGAAGGGCCTCGGGCCCTTCGGAGACCCGGGTCAGGCCGCGAGCGGCAGGATCGTCGGCTCCGGGGCGTGCTCGGCGGCGACTGCCCCGGCGACGAGCGCGGCGGTGGCGCCCGAGAGGGTCCATCCGAGATGGCCGTGCCCGGTGTTGTAGAAGATTCCGGGCAGTCGGCCGCGGCCGACCTTGGGCAGCATGGTCGGCAGCATCGGTCGCAGCCCGCTCCAGGCCACCACCCGGTCGGTGTCGACGCGCGGGAACTGCTCGCGGGTCCAGTCGACCAGCGGCTCGATCCGGTCGTGGCGGATGTCGCGGTTGAAGCCGTTGAACTCGGCGGTGCCGGCGACCCGCAGGCGCTCGTCGCCGAGGCGGCTGGTGACGATCTTGGCCGCCTCGTCGAGGATGCTCACCTCCGGGGCCGCCGCCTGCGCCTCCGGGGTCAGCAGGTTCACGGTGATCGAGTAGCCCTTCACCGGGTAGACGTTGACCCGGTCGCCGAGCATCGCCGCGAAGTGCCGGCTGGCGCAGCCCGCGCAGATCACCACCGCGTCGGCCCGCAGGACCCGCGCGTCGCCGGCCGGCCGGCCCGCTTCGCGCCAGCCGACGGCGTAGCCCCTCTCCCCGGGCGCGATCGTCTCGACGCTGGCGTCCTGGACGAAGCGGACGCCCTTGCGCGCGCAGGCGGCCGCGAGGCCGCGGGTGAATTTGTGGATGTCGCCGGTGGCGTCCGAGGGCGTGAAGAAGCCGCCGTGGTAGCGCCCGGCCAGCGTCGGCTCGATCGCCCGGATCTCCTCGGGGGTCACGGCGTAGCGCTCCAGGCCGCCCTCCCGCAGCAGGGCGTTGACGGCGGTGGCCTTCTCGAAGCTCGCCCGGTCCCGGTAGAAATGCAGGATGCCGCGGGTCTTCAGGTCGAAGTCGATCCCCTCGGCCTCGGCCATGGCGAACAGGGCCTCCCGGGCCTTCAGCGCCAGCCGCACCGTCTCCACGGTGTTCTCCCGGTAATGGGCGATCTCGCGGACGAACTCGGCCATCCACGACAGCTTGTGCCAGGAGGGCTTGGGATTCATCAGCAGCGGCGCGTCCCGGCGCAGCATCCAGCGCAGGCCCTGCATCACCGTGGAGAGCTTGTTCCAGACCTCGGCGTTGCAGGCCGAGAGCTGGCCGCCATTGGCGAAGGAGGTCTCCATGGCGGCGTAGCGCTGCCGGTCGAGGACGGTGACGCGGTAGCCGCGCTTGGCGAGCGCGTAGGCGGTCGTCACGCCGGTGATGCCGGCGCCGATCACGGCGATGTGGGTCATGAGCTTGGACTCCGGGACTGGACGCGTGGAGGCCGCCCTCGAGCGGTCGGCCGGTTGCGCGCCCCATCTGTCCCGGTGCCTGAGAGCTTGATCCGACCCGCCCTGGCGAGGCGAGGCACGGACGTCCCCTTCGGCGGGTGCCCACGGTTTCAGCCCGCTGCACCACTCTCCAGATCGCCCTGACGACACGGTTCCGGTGCCTGAGAGTTTCCGGGGCGGTTGCTCCGTCGGCGCCGGGTCCCCTCTGCTGGGAAGATCCCGGTCTCTCCCGCATCGTCACGATGGGCTGTCCCTGAATACGCCGACCGGCCGCGGGGGAGAAGCCCGTCCGTCCCGCCGGCGGCCGATTCCGCCGACAGCCGGTGCGCGTTGTCACCGCCGGAGCGCTGCCGGAGCGCTGCCGGATCATCGCGGGGAGCGATCCCCGCCGCCGGCGGTTGACCCGGGGGTTTGACGGGGACTTCCGGGGGACGGCCGATGCTGACCAGGACCGCGATCTACGAGGGCACGGTGCGAGACGGGCGGGAGGAGGAGTTCTTCCGCCGGGTCCGGGACGAGCTGGAGCCGTTCTGGCGGCGGTTCCCGGGCGTCACCGCCGTGCGGGTCCAGCGCCTCGTATCCAAGGACGACGACGCGCGGCCGATCGCCATGATCCTGGAGATGGACTTCCCCGACCAGGCGGCCCTGGACGCCTGCCTCGCCTCGTCGATCCGCCCGGAATCGCACGCCGCCACCGAGGCGGTGATGCAGATGTTCGACGGCCGCTTCTACCATCTGGTCAGCGCCGGACGGACCTTGTCGCTGGTGGATTGAGATCAGGTCCCGGGACGCCGATGACCGACCATATTCACCGCCGTATTTACCGTACATAAACCGAGACTGACAGATTCATATCTTCTAGAGACAAAACTATTCGCCTACACACCAGTCGAACCAACCCTCTTAAGGGTCTCGGTGCAGCTTGTGCCCGAGCGACACCCTTGGTTCAGGCGGACGGCGCGATGGCGAAGTGGATACCTGGCGCGGCCGTCTTCGGTCTCCTGTGCCTGATGATCATCCCGGCCCCCGGGATCTGGGGCGTCCTGATCGGGGCCGCCTGCGTGCTCGCCATCGTCGGCAGCCTGTGCATGCTCGTCCTCGATCGGGTGGCGAGCGCCATCCTCGTCTGGCGCCAGCGGGTGCGGGTGCGACGCCCGAGTTCGGGCCGGAGCCGCAGCCGGGTGGTCCATGCCGGCTCCAGGGTGACCCGGAAGGTCTGAGCCTCCGGCGGGGCGCCGGGGACTGGATTCCCCGCGGTATCGGTGCAAGGTCCCGGCGCCGCGATCACGGCGCCTGAGACCAAACCGGGACGGTCCGATGAAGCTCCTCTACTCCCCCGCCTCTCCCTACGCCCGCAAGGTGCTGGTCCTCGCCCACGAGACGGGACTGATCGACCGGATCGCCGTCACCGTCGCGGGGGCCTCGCCGACCGGCCCCTCCGCGGAGGTCGCCGCCCACAATCCGCTGGGCAAGATCCCCGCCCTGGTGCTGGAGGACGGCACAGCCCTCTACGACAGCCGGGTGATCTGCGAGTATCTCGACAACCTCTCCGCCGGCCCGCGCCTGTTCCCCGAGGGCGCCGCCCGCTGGGACGCGCTGACCCGGCAGGCGCTCGCCGACGGCCTGCTCGATGCGGCGCTGCTCACCCGCTACGAGCGGGTGCTGCGTCCCGAGCCCCGGCGCTGGGACGCCTGGGAAGCCGGTCAGGTCGGCAAGATCCGCGCGGCGC
This sequence comes from Methylobacterium sp. yr668, assembly GCF_900116245.1. NCBI lineage: Bacteria > Pseudomonadati > Pseudomonadota > Alphaproteobacteria > Hyphomicrobiales > Methylobacteriaceae > Methylobacterium > Methylobacterium sp. yr668. Next base: position 35,269 of record NZ_FOZY01000006.1, read on the forward strand.
TGGACCGGTTCGAGAGCCTGGTCGGCGGGATGCCGGCGCTGGATATCGGCACGGTCGCGCTGGGCTGCGCGCTCGGCTACCTGGACCTGCGCTTCCCCGATCTCGCGTGGCGGGAGGGCCGCCCGGCGGTCGCCGCCTGGTACGCGGAGTTCGAGCGCCGCCCGTCCATGGAAGCCACCGTGCCGAAGGGCTGAGGGGCTCTGAGGGGCTGAGGGCCCCGCCGCGCCAAGCCCCGCCGCGCCAAGCCCCGCCGCGCCAAGCCCCGCCGCGCCAAGCCCCGCCGCGCCAAGCCCCGCCGCGCCAAGCCCCGCAGACCGCGCCCCGCTACGGCCGGGCCCGGTCGGCGATCGCGTAGGGATGGGTCGATCCGAGCGGATCGGCGAGGAAGTCCTGGACCGTCCCGGCGCCGGTGCCGAAGGTGATGAGCAGGAAGCCGCCCGCCAGCGCGAAGTTCTTCAGGAAGTCCCAGAACAGCTCGCGGCCCCTGCCCCCGGCCCAGAAATCCCCCGGCACCCAGAACTGCTTCCACAGCAGCGCCGTCACCCCGCAATAGCCGGCGAGCACGAAGGCGGCGGCCCGGTCGGCGGTCCCGGTCAGGATGCACAGCGACATCCCGATCTCGACGCAGAGCCCGATCAGGATCAGCGCCGCCGCGGGCGCGGTGGCGTGCACGGCCTGCCGCGCCTGCCCGACCGCGCCCCTGAAGTTCAGGATCTTGTCGAGGGCGCTGAACGGCAGGAACAGCAGCACGAGGAGCAGGCGGACGCCGAACGCGATCGCGACGCTGAGGCTGGCCATGCACTGAAGGGTCTCCCTCAACCCGGCCCGGTGCGGACCGCTGATCCAAGGCGGTGATCCAAGGCGCTGATCCAAGCCGCGAGCGGCGCGAAGGTTTCCTCGGCGACGGGCCGGTGCCGGCCGGGAGGGGCTCCGCCGCCCGGCATGCCGCGCTTCTTCGAGCGAAGGGTGGCATCGCGGCAACAATGATTCAAGCCGTTTCGCGAAAATAATGGAACACCGGAAATTTTCAGAATTTCGGATCGATTCTCGGCCGACCGATCGATCGCGATGTATACAGTAGCTCGGAATCTTTTCGACCATTATTGAACTCAACCCGAACCGATCGTCCGAGACTTGACAGGCACGGTCCCGTCTCGGCTCCAGTTCTGCAAGTCTCTCTCGGTCGACGCGCGGTGATCACGCGTGACGGCGCGCAGATCGGGGGAACCGGACCGCAAACCGTATCCGCAGAACCGTCGAGCCTTGACCATGCGAATCGCGATCATCACGCCGTCGCGGCTCAAACCCTCGACCCTGGCTGGAGAGGCCGGCCCGTACTTCCTGGAGCACGCGATCGCGAGCGCCAACGCCCAGGAGCTCGACCGGCCGGCGACGATCCACTTCTTCGTCGGGACCGATCCCGGGACCGAGATCCCGGCACGGCTCGCCGCGCACCCGCAGGTCACCTTCGCGCGCGGCGCGCGCAAGGGCCAGATCCCCGCGCTGAACGCCGCCATCGCCGCCGTCGACGACAGCTGGGACCTCGTCGGCTTCCTCGAGGACGACGATCGCTGGCTGCCGCCCTATCTGGGCGTCGCCGTCCGCGCCCTGGACCGCTTCGATTTCGTCTCCTCGACCCAGCTCGAGACCGACGAGGCCGGCGAGGTGGTGCGGATCAACGACTTCGCGACGCCGTCGGGCTGGCTGATGCGGCGGACGACCTTCGCGCAGGTCGGCGCGATCAGCCCGGCCGCGAAGTGGCACTACGACAACGAGTGGCTCGGCCGCCTCGCCGAGACCGGCCTGCGCCGCGCCCACCTCGTCGAGGCGACGGCGCCCGTCACGCTGCAGCACGCTTCCCTGGTCCGCCCGTGGCTCGCCAACGTCCTCCAGCTCGGCGGCCCCAACGTGCAGCTCGCGCGCCACGGCTTCGTCCTGCCGCTGGTGTGCCGCCTCGTGCATCCGGGCTCCGGAAGCTCGGATGTCGGCCAGGGCGGGACGTCGAGGGCCGAGAGCGAGGCCGAGTACCGGCGGCTGGTCGACCGCTTCGGTCGCATCCCCTGGTGAGATCGCCCTGGTGAGATCGCGCCGCGCGGCGGAGGCTCCGCGGACCGGCGGCGCGCCCGACCGGCGCGGAGGCCGGTTCAGCCCGGGAGCGCACCCTGGGACGCCGCCGCGAAGCCGGTCACGCAGGCGCCGATCAGCCGCCGCACGAAGCCCGCGCAGGCCGCGAGTTCGTCCCGGGTGACGTACTCGTCCGCCCGGTGGGCGCGCGCGATCGAGCCCGGCCCGATCACCACGGCCGGCACGCCGCCGAGCCGCTCGAACAGCCCGCCCTCCGTGCCGTACGAGACCTTGGCGTGGCCGTTGCGGCCCGCGAGGCGCTTGGCCAGGGTCACGATCGCCGCCTCCGGATCGGTGTCGAGGCCCGGATAATCGATCAGCGGCTCGACCGCGACGCCGCAGGCCGGATCGCCGGCCCGCATCAGCGGCGCCAGCGTCCCGGTGGCGTAGGCGATCGCGGACGCCGCCAGCGCGGCGGCATCGTCCGCGCCGATCGCCCGGTACTCGAACTCGACGCTGCAGCTGTCGGGCACGATGTTGAGCGCCGATCCGCCCCGGACCACGCTCGACAGGCCGGTGGTGTGGGGCACGTCGTAGAGCGCGTCGCGGGCGCCGTCTCGGGCAATGGCCTCCGCCGACAGGCGGACATGCTCGATGAAGCGGGCGGCGTACTCGACCGCGTTGACCCCCTGGGGCGCCAGGGCCGAGTGGCTGGCCTTGCCGCGGAAGGTGAGGCGGGCGGCCGATTTGCCCTTGTGGCCGACCACCACGTCCATCCCGGTCGGCTCGCCCACGAAGCAGCCGAGCGGCCGCGGCACGCGCTCGAGCATCCGGGCGATCAGCGGGCGCACGCCGAGGCACCCGATCTCCTCGTCGTACGAGATCGCGATGTGGATCGGGGTGGCGAGCTCCGCCGCGACCATCTCGGGCAGGAGCGCGAGGCAGACCGCGAGGAACCCCTTCATGTCGGAGGTGCCGCGCCCGTAGAGCCGCCCGCCCTCCTCCCGCAGGACGAACGGGTCCGACGACCAGGGCTGGCCGTCGGTCGGCACCACGTCGCTGTGGCCGGAGAGCACGTAGCCGGGGCGCGTCTCGAACGGCCCGACGCTGACCAGCAGCGCCGCCTTCCGGCCCGTCGGATCCGGCACCCGCTCGACCGCGGCGCCGAGGTCGCGGCAATAGGCCTCCGCCCAGTCGATCAGAGGCAGGTTCGAGCGGGCGCTCACCGTGTCGAAGGCGACGAGCGCGGCGAGCAGCGCCGCCGGATCGGGCGTGCCGGGGCGCGGCGTGGCGGTCTGTGCGGATTCTGTCATGGATCCCATGTCGTGGGGAGGCCGTGGGGAGGTCTTGGCTGGGTCTTGGCTGGGTCTTGGCTGGGTCTTGGCCAGGTCTTGGCCGGGCCGCGGCCGGCACACCGCCCCTCCCGAATCGGGTTCGGAGGGGCGCGGCGTCCGCCGGAGTTCTCGGCCTTCCGGGGATCCAGGGCAATGCCCGGCGCCCGGCGGCGCAGACCCGGAACCGGGACGACGTTCGGGCGTAGCCGCCGGGTAGGGCCCCTTCGGCCCGCTCGTCCCGGAGCCCCGACCATGCGTCCCGGTCCCGCCCCGATCCTCGCCGTCCTCCTGTCGACGCTCCTCTTGTCGACGGCCCTGCTGCTGGCCGCCCCGGCCGAGGCCCGCCGGCAGGCCGCGCCCCCCGCCGGGCGACCGCATCACCGCGCGGCCTCCGACATGGACCTGACCCTCGCCCGCATGGCGGCGCGCGACCGTCCGCTCTGGCGGGTCTGGCAGCGGCCCCGGCCCCTCGCCCGCACGGTCGCCCCGGCGACGCGCGAGCGGGTCGCGGCGCCGCCGCTCACGGGCTGGGGCTACGGCGGCACCGTCCCGGGTGCCGCGCCCGGCTTCTGAACCGCCTCGACCCGGGCCCGGCCGCCTGCCATGGTGCGGGCGACCGCAGCGGCCCGAGACGGACACGATGGTGCTGGAGTTCCGCCTGGACGATCCGACCCCCGCGGATCCGCGCCGCCGCTGGGACACCCTCGCGCAGGAGGCGCGGGACGCCTGCTACGACAACACCCGCGCGGTGGCCGACAGCGCCGCCCAGGTGGCCGCCCGGGACGCGGCCTCGGCCGCCTATCGGGCGGCGCATCCGGCCGGCCTCGACGTGCCCTACGGCCCCGGCGCCCGCAACGCCCTCGACCTCTACCCGGCGCGGGACGCGGCGGCGCCCTGCCTGGTCTTCATCCACGGGGGCTACTGGCAGCGGGGCGCCCGGGAGCTGTTCGCCTGCTTCGCGGAGGGCCCGAACGCCGCCGGCTGGTCGGTGGCGATGGTCGGCTACACCCTGGCGCCGGAGGCGAGCCTTTCCCGGATCGTGGCGGAGATCGGCGCGGCCCTCGACTGGCTGGCCGCCCACGGGGCCGCGCGCGGGATCCGCGGTCCCCTGATCCTGTCGGGCTGGTCGGCGGGCGGGCTGCTCACCGCGATGCAGCTCGGCCATCCGGCGGTGGCGGCGGGTCTGGCGATCTCCGGCGTCTACGACCTCGCGCCGATCCGCCAGACCTCCCTGGACGCCAAGCTGAGCCTCACCGACGGCGAGATCGAGACCCTGTCGCCCCTGCGGCTCCCGGTGATCGCGAAGCCGCTCTGCATCGCCTACGGCTCCCGCGAACTGCCGGCGCTGATCCACGACGCCCGCAACCTGCACGCCCTGCGGGCGGCGGCCCACGCCCCCGGCTCCCTTCTGCCGGTCCCCGGGGCCGAGCACTTCTCGGTGCTCGACGCCCTGCGCCGGCCGGGCGGGCTCCTGGTCCGGGCGGCCCACGCCCTTCTCGAGGACTGAGGCCCCGGCCGGCAGCCCGGACCGCACCCAGACGCCGGGGGACGACGGGGTGCAGATTTGCAACTCCCGATAGAAATTCTGCATCGCCGAGGCCCGTTTCCGCCTTGCTGAGGCCTGCCCCGCGTGCTGAGACGGGATCGCGGGCACGATCTCCCTCCACCGGGAGCCGGCCGATCCCAGGGAGATCGGATGCAAGCGGTCGCGCGATCGGAATCCCTTGCGGCGCCCTGCGCCGGCCCCGCGGACAGGACCGGCCGCCGCGGCGGATGGCGTGACCGGTGGCGCGCGCCGCGGCTGCGCGTCGTGCTGGCCCTGGGTTTCGGCACGCTCGGCTTCCTGACGACCCTGACGCTCGCCGCCCTGGTGAGCCGCGAGGCGACCCGACGGCTCGAGGCGGAGGTCGGCGGCCAGCTCGCCGAGATCGCCGGTCAGATGGCCCGGGGCCTCGATATCGGGATGTTCGAGCGCTGGCGCGACATCCAGATCGCCGCCGCCTCGGACAGTCTGCGCGATCCCGGGACCGGAACGGCCGCCAAGCGCGCCGTGATGGAGCGGCTCCAGGCGACCTACCCGGCCTACTCGATCATCGGGCTGATCGACGCCGACGGGCGCTTCTCCGTCACCAGCACCGGCGCCCTGGAGGGCGCCGACGTCTCCGGCCGCGACTATTTCCGCGGCGGCCGCGCGGGCCCCTACGTGGGCGACGTGCACCCGGCCAAGCTCCTCGAGGCGCTGATGCCCCCGGACGAGGCCGCCGCGCGCGCGGCGTCGCGCGAGCCCCTGCGGCTCCTCGACGTCGCGGCGCCGGTGCGGGCGCCGAACGGCCGCGTCCTCGGGGTGCTGGCCGCCCATCTCGACTGGACCTGGGCGCGCGACATGGCCCGCATCCTCGAGGCTGGCCTCCGGGGCCACCGCCAGGGCGCCGAGATCCTGATCCTGTCCCGCGACGGCACCGTGCTCCTCGGGCCGCCCGCCCTGCAGGGCGCCCCCCTGCCCCGCTCGGTCCTGGCGGGCGGCCGGCCCCTCGATCCGGAGGGCACGAGCCGGGTCGGCCCCTGGCCGGACGGCGCCGCGTATCTCAGCGCCCGCGCGTCCACGGCCGGCCACCGCGACTATCCGGGCCTCGGCTGGCAGGTGGTGGTGCGGCAGACGGCCGACCGGGCCCTCACCTCGGTGGCGGCCCTGCGCGGGGGCATCCTGGCGGCGGGCAGCGCGGTGGCCCTCGCGGCGGCGCTGCTCGCGTGGCTGCTCGCCGGCCTGATCGCCCGCCCCCTGCTGGATCTGGCGGCCGCCGCCGAGACCCTGGGCCGCGACCAGCCCCTGCCGACGCTGCCCCGCTCCCTCGTGCGCGAGGGCGCGACGATCGCCGACGCCCTCGCGGCGGCGGCGGACGAGCGGGCCCGGCGCGCCGAGACCCACCGGCTGCTGATCGACGAACTCAATCACCGGGTGAAGAATACCCTCGCCACCGTGCAGGCGATGGCGGCGCAGAGCCTGAAGAATCTGGGCGCCGGCGCGGCGGCCGGGCGCGACGCCTTCGAGGCGCGGCTCCTCGCCCTGTCGCGCGCCCACGACATCCTGACCCGCGAGAGCTGGGCGAGCGCGGATCTGCGCGGCATCGCCGCCCAGGCGGTGCGGCCCTTCCTGGGTCCGGACCCCGCGGGCGGCGATCCGTCGAACTGGGATTCCTCCGGTCGGGAGACTTCGGATCGTGACCCTGCGGACCGGGACGCTCCGGGTGCGAACACGCCGCGCATCACCCTGGACGGCCCCGACCTGCGGCTGCCGCCCGAGGGCGCCCTCGCGCTCACGATGATCCTGCACGAATTGTGCACCAACGCGGTCAAGCACGGCGCCCTGTCGGTTCCGGGCGGGCGGGCCGCGCTGGCCTGGACGGTGGAGGCGGGTCCGGACACCGAGACCCTGCGGCTGACCTGGCGCGAGTGCGGCGGCCCGCCGGTCGTCTCGCCGTCGCGGAGGGGGTTCGGCACCCGCCTGCTCGAGCGGGGCCTCGCCGGAGGCAGGACGGCCAGCCTCACCTACGAGGCCGGCGGCCTCGTCTACGTGGCGGCCAATCCCCTGCCCGTGACGCGTCTCCACACCGGACGGGCCTGACCCCGCTCCGGCCCGGGCGGCCGTCGTCCCGACCGCACCCGACAGCGCGCGCGTCCGCGGTGCGAGGGCGGCCGCGCGGCCCTGCGCGCCGCGGACCCGCGCCGGAAGGACACGCGCCGGAAGGACACGCTCCGCGCCGTCGGCGCCAGATCTGTCCTTAATCCCGGCCCCTCTCTCAAGATGGACAAAGACGTGCGCGGACGCACACGATAGTACTTACGCCACGGATTAAAGCTTTCGTCGATACAATGTGCCGATGCGCACACGCTATTCCGAAAATGTAGACTAGGGTCGACTTATCGGCAGGGATGCGGTGTCCCTCGCCACAAGTCGAACAGCGAGGAAACGTCATGATCCAGTCCCGCACCCAGTCTCGACATCTCCCGGTTCGCGGCCACGCGGCCGGTCCCGCCCTCGGCCTCGCCCTCGGCCTCGTGGTCGGAATCCTCGGAGCGCCCCTGGCGGCGCAGGCGGGCGAAGGCGGCGGCGGGAGCCGGCAGGCCGCCGGCGGCGGCCACATGAGCTCCTACATCAACGACCCCCACCACGACCCGCGCTCGCTGCACTCGCAGCGCTCCGGGTCCGGGCAGCTCCTCGGGGCGCCGATGGTTCACGACAGGGCCGGGGCCACCGTGGCGCGCGGCCAGGTCGTCGACCCGCACTGGGCCTCCGGAACCGCGGAGCGCCGCCGGGTCCGTCGCTGAGACTTCGGAGGCCGGGCCTCCGACGCGACACCCGACACGTCACCCGACACCGAGACCCGCCGCCCGGCCCCTCCGGCCGGGCGGAGCCGACCGAACACCGCTGCGCGCTCCGGCGCATCGCCCTTCCCCGCTCTCGCCTTCCGGTTCTCCCGGCCTCAGGGACCCTTCATGAACAACCTCATCCAGGGCATCGCCAGCTTCCAGGGCAGCGTCTTCCCCGGCCAGCGGCAGATGTACCAGCAGCTGGTGCGCGACGGTCAGCACCCGAGCGCGCTGATCATCGCCTGCGCGGATTCCAGGGTCTCGCCCGAGCACATCACCCAGGCGGGACCCGGAGACCTGTTCGTCTGCCGCAACGCCGGCAACATCGTGCCCCCGGCCTCCGACGTGGTCGGCGGCGTCTCCTCGGCGATCGAGTACGCCGTGGTGGCCCTCGGCGTGCGCGACATCGTGGTCTGCGGCCACTCGGATTGCGGCGCCATGAAGGGGCTGATGAACCGGGACCTGCTCAAGCGGATGCCCAGCGTCGCGGCCTGGCTGCGCCACGCCGAGGCCGCCGAGCGGATCGTCTGCGAGGCCTATCCCGAGGGGATGGACGCCCAGGCCCGCCACCACGCCCTGGCCCTGGAGAACGTGGTGGTCCAGCTCGCCAACCTGCGCACCCATCCGAGCGTCGCCGCCGCCCTGGCCAAGGGCTCCCTGCGGCTGCACGGCTGGTTCTTCGAGATCGAGACCGGTGCCCTCCTGGCCTACGACGGCGCGAGCGGGCAATTCCGGCCGATCGCCGGGGCCGACATGCCCGTGGCGCAGGATTCCTCCGCCAGCAGCCGCCTGCAGGCGGCCTGACCATGCGCCCCTCCGGCCGCCTGACCACGAGCCTGCAGACCGCCCTCGCCCCGGACGGCGCCGTCCGGGCGAGCCTCGCCCGGGACCTGCCCGCCTCCGTGGTGGTCTTCCTGGTGGCGCTGCCCCTGTGCATGGGCATCGCCATCGCGTCCGGCGTGCCGCCGGAGCGCGGCCTCATCACCGGCATCGTCGGCGGCATCGTGGTCGGCCTCCTCGCCGGCTCGCCGCTCCAGGTCAGCGGGCCCGCCGCCGGGCTCGCCGTGATCGTCTACGGGTTCGTGCAGGCGCACGGTCTCGACGCCCTGGGTCCCGTCCTGGTGGTGGCGGGCCTCGTCCAGCTCGTCGCCGGCGCCCTGCGGGTCGGCGGCTGGTTCCGGGCGATCTCGCCGGCCGTGGTGCACGGCATGCTGGCCGGCATCGGGATCCTGATCGTGCTGGCCCAGATCCACGTCCTGACCGACGCCCTCCCCCGGGCGAGCGGCCTCGACAACCTCGTGGCGATCCCGGCCGCGTTCTTCAACTTCGTCAGCGGCACGGGCGACCGCACCGGGGCCGTGATCGTCGGCGGGATCACCATCGCGGCGATGATCGCCTGGGAGCGGCTGCGCCCGGCGCGGCTCCGGCTCCTGCCCGGGGCGCTCGTCGGCGTGCTGGCGGGCAGCCTCGTGGCGGGATTCGGGGATCTCGCCGTCAAGCGCGTGGCGGTGCCGGAGGCCCTGTTCTCCGGCCTCGCCCTGCCGGCGGCCGAATCCTGGGCGCGCCTCGCCGAGGCCGAGATCCTGGTCATGGCCCTGGTGATCGCGGTGATCGCCAGCGCCGAGAGCCTGCTCTCGGCGGCCGCCGTCGACCGGATGCACGACGGCCCCCGCACCCAGTTCAACCGCGAACTCGGCGCGCAGGGCATCGGCAACCTGATCTGCGGGCTCGCCGGCGCGCTGCCGATGACCGGGGTGATCGTGCGCTCCTCGGCCAACGTCCAGGCGGGCGCCGTGAGCCGCGCCGCCACGGTGATGCACGGGACCTGGATCCTGGCCTTCCTGCTCGCGCTGCCCTGGCTGCTGGCCCTGGTGCCGACCGCGAGCCTCGCCGGCATCCTGGTGGTCACCGGCTGGCGGCTGGCGAGCCCGGCCCACGCCCTGCACCTGCAGGCCCGCTACGGCTGGCTGACCGCGGCGATCTGGCTCGCCACGATGGCCACCGTGGTGGCGGTGGACCTGCTCACCGGGGTGCTCACCGGCCTCGCCCTGAGCCTGATCCAGGCCCTGCCGAGCCTGCGCAAGGGACGGCTCCGGATCGAGCACGCGGCGGCCCCCGAAGTGCCCGGCGTGCCGGAGCTGCGCCTGTCGGGAGCGGCGACCTTCCTGCAGCTGCCGAGCCTCACGGCGGCCCTGGAGCGGACCCCCGCGGGCGGCGAGGTCCGCCTCGCCACCGACAACCTCGCGGCCATCGACCACACCTGCCTGGAGATGATCGGCGACTGGGCGAGCCGGCGCAGCGCCGGCGGCAGCCGGATCGCGGTGGTGGGCGGGTCGGGTGTCCCGCACGACCGGCTCGCCGCCGCGGTGGCGGCCCCGGCGCACTGAGGACCCTGGCGCCCTCCGCCGGCGGCGAGACCCGTCGGGCGGAGGGCGCGCCGCCCACCCGGGGCGGTTCGCGGCGACACGGCCCGAAACGACGGCGCGGAGCCGTTCCCGGCGCGATCGGGAGCGGCTCCGCGCCGCGTCCGCACCCGGTCGCCGGGCCTCCATTCCCGGACGACGGCGGCCCGCCGCGCGGGCCGTCAAGGCTGTCCGCCACCGGGGAGACGGCGATCTTCAAAACCGGTTAATCCTGAATCTTCGCGCCCCTTTAACGAGCGGCAGGCCAGACTCAGCCTCACGGCAGGTCCGGCCCGCGGGACCGGCCGGCGGAATGGTTCTCGTCAGGAGCTTCGTCGATGATCAGGTTCCTCGCGGCCTCGGCCGCCTGCCTGGTCCTGTGCGGCGCCGCGGCGGCGCAGGACATGCCCGGCCTCGCGACCCTGAGCCCGCCCGACCCGGTGCAACCGGTGGCGGCGAGCCCCGCGCTCCCGGCACCGGACGGCGCGGTCGCGCCGGGATCGCGAGCGGAGGCCGGCCCCGATCCGGTCGCGCTCCGGCCCGCGCCCGGCCGGGTGCCCGTCGGCAGCCTCACCCTCCGCGGCACCGCCGCCGACCCCGCGCAGACGACCGCCAGCCTGAAGGTTCCGGCGACCGGCCCCGGCGCGTCCAAGCCCTGGTGCGCGCAGGAGCGCCGGATCGGCACCGGTCAGGGCTTCTGCCTGGTCAACTGAGCGGCCCCTGCGGGGCCAGGCGACGGGATCAGGAGGCCGCGTAGACCGTGACCTCGTCGAAGGTTCCGCCCTCGGGCGCGTCGTCGAGGGACGCGACGAGAAGCACCAGCACGGCCGCGCCGACCGCCGTGACGGCGAGGAGCCGCGTGATCCGATCGGCGTGGGCGCGGGCGGCGTGGATCAGCGCGCATCCGAGCACGAAGGCGCAGACCTGCGTGACCGGCGCGGCGAGCGCCGCCGTCATCGCGCCCGCCCGATCATCCGATCACGTCCGGTCCTGTCCATGCACGCCCTCCCCGGCCGGGACGCCGTCTCACGGCCCGCCGGCGCGCAGCCGCGCGGATCGGCGGGCACCGCGCGCGCCCGATATGGGGGAGACGGCGGCGGGGTCCGGCCACACGCTTCGTGACCGACGCCCCTCAGGCGGGGCCCGGCCCCGGCCAGTCCGGAGTGGATCCCGGAGTGGATCCCGGAGTGGATGCGGGGGTCGATACCAGGGCGTAGGTGGCCTCGGCGACCCGGTTCAGGGGGCCGCCCGGCCCGGACCGCTTCCACAGGCGCGTGTTCAGGGCCGCCACCGGATCCCGGCCGGGAAGGGTGAAGCCCTGCCCGGCGAGCACCTCCAGGATCTCGGCCGCGTGCAGCGGCCGGCCCGCCCGCGCGATCGCCGCGCAGGCCGCCTGCACCACGGCCCGGCCGTAGCGGCGGGCGCCGGCGGCGTCCTCCGTGAAGGCGATCGCCGGCGGGATCGGTCCGGCGGCGCCGACGGGACCGGGCGCCCCCGCGGACCGCGCCGCCGGACCGGCCCGCGCGCCCCAGTGCCCGGGGGCCGCGCCCGCCGCGTCGGCAAGCGATCCGGACCGGGCCTCTAGGACGTCCCGTACGTCCCGCCCCCGCGGCGGCTCGTCGGCCGGGTCTCGGCGTGGCCCTGCCGGCGGTTCGGGCTTCGGGGCCGGGTCCGGCCGCGCGTCCGCTCCGCCGGCCGCCAACCGGCGGCCGAGCTCCTGGTAGAGGACGAGATCGGCGATCTCCCGATCGAGCGCCTCGCGCTGGCGTCGCAGCGCTGCGAGCCGCGCCGCGATCTCGGAATCCGACAGGGCCACGTGATGTTCCTTCCAGGCGGACGGAACACATATCTCATTCCGCGCCATTAAGGGAATAGCCACCGTCACATATTCCACCAGTCATCCATTCCCTAAGGGAATGAGAGGCAGCGATCCCTGTTCTATTCCTTGAGGCGTTTTCGTATTCCCTTAGCCGCAGGGCGAGGCGGCACGAGCAGCGTGCTGGGATCGGCCGGGTGCAGGGTCAGCCCGCCGTCGTCGAGCACCAGCGGCAGCCGCGGAAACACCTCGCGCAGATGCGCGAGATCGGCCTTGAACGCCTGGCGGAAGCTGCGGATCGAGGCGTTCTCGGCCCCGAACTGCGCGTGGAGGTTGGCCCAGGTCAGGCGGAGCGGCCGCTGCAGGGACCGCAGGCGGTAGCCGGTCCAGAACAGCAGGTCGAGCTTGCGCGCCGAGCCCGAGAAGGCCCGGGCCGCCCGCAGGTCCACCGGCAGGGCGTGCCGGATCAGGGTCTCGTAGAATTCGGGATCGAAGCGCACCGTGCGGCCGGCCTCGTCGTCCCCCTCCCCGGCGCGGGGGCGCCACAGTTCCAGGCTGCGGAACGGCGGGACGTTGAGGGTGGTCGCGCTGTCGCGCCCGTCCCAGAGGCCGATCTGCATGGAGCAGGCGGCCAGCCGGTTCAGCTGCTCCTTGAACTGGCGGATGGTGCCCCGCTCGCCCCCCGTGACCGCGAAGCCCATCTCCCGCATGAAGCCCGACAGGGTCTCGGCCACCTTCACGGTGGGGCTGCGCTGGCGCACGGCCTCGGTGCAGAGGTGCAGCAGCACCAGCCGGGCCTTCGGGCCGTAGGGCAGCCCCTGGGGCTCGAAGGCGCCGGTCTCCGGGTCCTTGATCCGGCCGGCGATCAGGTTGAGCGAGTTGCGGCCGTAGCTGCGGGAGAATTCCCGCACCGGCCCGGGGTCCCGGTAGGGCAGGCCGCACAGCGCCAGGACCGAGTGGATGTGCTGGAGGCTCGACGGGACGGCCGGCTCGTTCTCGATCACGAGGCGCACCGCGTCGCGGCGGCGCTGGTCGCGGGACAGCCCGGCCCGGCGGCTCTCCTCCTCCCCCAGGAGGGCGGCCTGTGCGTCGCGCTCGCGCTGACGGTGCAGCACGTGCTCGACGATCTGCGCGAACAGGAAGCCGCCGCGCGCCGCCTCGATCTCGGCCCGCAGGTCCGGGTCGTGGATCCCGGCGATCTTCTCCTCGATGCTCATCGCCCCTCGGCCCGCGGTACACGGGCCGTCGATCCGCCAGGCGGACGGACGGCCCGATCCTGCCATGCCACGATTCGCCCGCCGCGGCCCCCGTCCGATCGGCCTTGTCCCGGCTATCCACGCTTCCCCGGTCGCGGGGACGCGACCGAAAGCGGGCCGACACTGCTCCCTTCACGGCCGGCTCCCGGGCCGGCACGCGCAGAGTTCGATACGGGCCCCGCTCCCCCGGCGATCCCACGCAGAGTCCGATACGCGGGACCGCTCGGTGTCCGTCCCCGTTATTCACCGCTCCGGGCCCGGATTCGCGCCGAATCGGATACGCCGCCGCGCAGATTCCGATACGCCGACCGGCCGTCCGGGCGCAGAATCGGATACGCCGCGACGCAGAGTCCGATGCGGGCCGGCGCAGAGTCGAATGCGCGAATGCAGGCCAATGCCCTGGCACAGATGCGGAATTCGCAACCCCATATAACTTGCTGAACTGACTCTCTGAGAGATTCTCCCAGATAATCTTCCTACTGCGGACCAGCCCGTTCGTTCTGACGAACGACCGTGTCGCGCCCGCACATGCACAGGTCACAAAGGGAATATGAGTTGGTTTTCCACATTCCTACGCGGGAGGACCGTCCCGACTTGACGGGTCGGCGACGGAATCCGGTGCCGTGCCGGCGCGCTCCGTCAATCGTCCTGGCCCTGGATCCCCGAGGGCTGCCGGCAGTTCCCGGTGTGATGCCGGCTTGACGCGCGCGATGCCGCCCGGTTTCTCGGCTCCTTCCGACAGGGCCCTCAGAGAAGAGCGCGCCGATGCCCCCCTTGCCCGAATTCGTCTGGCCCAGCCTCGCCCGACCCAGCCTCGCCCGATCCAGGGCCCCTTCGCCGATCGCGGCCCGATGACGGATCGCCGCGACGACGGCCGGCCGCCCGGCGGACGCCCCGCCCGGCCCCGCCCGCACGGGCCCCGGCGCCCCGCCCCCCGGTCCGGAGGTCGCCCGGGCGGGGCGTCCCGCCCGTGGGAGGAGGGCGGCGACGGGCCGACCGTGCTCTACGGCTGGCATCCCGTCGTGCAGGCCCTGGGCAACACCCAGCGCGGCCTGCACCGGCTGCTCGCCACCGAGAACGCGGCCGCGCGGCTGGAGGCCGAGTTCGGCGGCGCCGTGCGGATCACCCCGGAGCTGGTGCGGCCGAGCGACATCGGCCGCCTGCTCGGGCCGGACGCCGTCCACCAGGGCCTGTACCTGGAGGCCGAGCCCCTGCCCGCGCCCGGCCTCGACGACCTGCCCGCCGACGCGCTGCTGCTGGCGCTCGACCAGATCACGGACCCGCACAATGTCGGGGCGATCGTGCGCACCGCCGCGGCCTTCGGGGTCGCCGGGATCGTCACCACGGCGCGCCACGCGCCGGGCGCCACCGGAGTCCTGGCGAAATCCGCCTCCGGCGGCCTGGAGCACGTGCCCTTCGTGACCGTCCGGAACCTCGCCGAGGCCCTGATCGCCCTGGGCGAGCGCGGCTTCACCCGGGTCGGCCTCGATTCGGACGCGCCCGAGAGCCTCGACGCGCTGACGATCGCGCGGCCGCTGGTGATCGTGCTGGGTGCCGAGGGCAAGGGCCTGCGCGAGCGGACCCGGGGCTGCTGCGACGTCCTGGCCCGGATCCCCTTCTCGGGCGCGATCCGCAGCCTCAACGTCTCGAACGCCGCCGCCATCACCCTCTACGCCCTCGGCCGCGAGAGAGACTGACAGGGGAGCGACAGGAACCCGACGGGGCCGTGACGGACGCGCGACGGGGACGCGGCCGGACCGGCACCCGATCGGTCCCGGCGAGACACGTTCGGAAACACGGAACCGCCACCGGAAGCCCTTCTTCCGCCTAGGCAATCTTCGCAACTTCCCGTAGAATAAGTCGCGAGGGGGGCGTCGTCTCGAGGGCTGCGCCGGATGTTGGACGATGCGTTTACCTACGGCGGCTGGGTCCTCGGCCTGATCGCCGTCGGCGTGTGGATCTGGCTCGCGCGGCGCGCCTTCCCGAGCTTCGAATCCTTCGTGACGGGCTTCGACGACGAGCTCCAGCTCGGCGCCAGCCCGGAGGAGCGCGCGCGCAGCGCGCGCTGGCGTCAGGTCCGTCAGGCCGCCATGGCCCTGACGGCCGTCGCGGCCCTGTGTCTGTCGATCGGCTTCGCGATTCCCGACTGATTCCCGACTGATTCCCGACCGAGCCGGAAACCGGGAGGCGATCGGGCCCGGATCCCGCGCTGAAGCCCCGGGGTTCCGGGCGTGCACCGTCCCCGTGCCCTCTCGCGGCCGGCGCGGAGCCTTCGTGGCGGTCGGCGCGTTCGGCCTCGAAGCCCTGGATCGCCGTGCCGCCCAGGGAGCGCGGCGTGTCGTGGCGGCCGCAAGCCCGTCATCGGATTCCCGGGCCGCCTGGCGCCGAGACGGTTCCCGACACCGCCAGGGGGCTCGACCCGCCGGAAGCCTCTCTTCAGGCCGCGCGGACCCGGGCCAGGAAGCCTTCGACGGCGCCGCGCAGGTCGCCCGCCTGCCGGGACAGGTCGGCGGCCGCCCGCAGCACCTGGGCGGAGCCCTGGCTCGCCGTGCCGGCCGCCGCGCCGACACCCGCCATGTGGCCCGAGACGCCGCGTGTGTCCTGCGAGGTCTGCGCGGTGGTCCGGGCGATCTCCGCGGTGGCCGCCCCCTGCTGCTCGACCATGGCGGCGATCTCGGCGCCGATCCGCGCGAGGTCGCGGATCACCGCCGTGATGCCGCCGATCGACCGGACCGAGGCCTCGGTCGATCCGGTGATCTCCGCGACCTTGCCGGCGATCTCCTCGGTGGCCCTGGCGGTCTGCTCCGCGAGCGTCTTGACCTCGGCGGCCACCACCGCGAAGCCGCGGCCGGCCTCCCCGGCGCGGGCCGCCTCGATGGTGGCGTTGAGCGCCAGCAGGTTGGTCTGGCCGGCGATCTGCGAGATGATCGCGACGATCTCCCCGATGCTGCCGGCCGCCTGGGCGAGGCGGTGGACTTCCCCGGCCATGCCGTCGGCGCTCCGCGTGGCGTTCGCCGCGAGGTCCGCCGAGGACCCGACCTGCACGCCGATCTCCCGGACCGAGGCGGTGAGCTCCTCGGTGGCCGCCGCCACCGTGTCGGCCGAGCGGGCGGCCGAATCGGCCGACACCGCCACCGCCCGACTCAGATCGGTCGTGTCCTGGGCGGCCCGCGCCATCCCGTGCGCGGAGGCCTCCAGCTGGGCCGCCGCCGCCGAGACGGCCTCGACGATCCCGCCGACCTGGCGCTCGAAGCTGTCGGCGAGGCCGAGGGCGGCCGCGCGCTGGGCCGCCGCGGTCTCGGCGGCGAGCCGCTCCTGCGCGGCCCGGGCCGCCCGGCGCTCGGCGACGCTGTCGCGGAACGCCAGGGCGGCCGCGGCGATCGCCCGGACCTCGCGCGGCCCGCCGCTCGGGATGGTCAGGTCGGCCGTGCCCGCGTCCCGGCCGATCGCGGTCAGCACCCCGGCCATCCGGGAGAGCGGCCGGGCGATGGCCGTGCCGAGCCAGACCGCGAGGCCGGCCGAGAGGGCGAACAGGGCGAGCCCGCCGGCGGCCCAGAGGGCCAGCATCCGCTCGGCGCGGGCGTGCGCCGCCCCCGCGGCCGCCACCAGGTCGGCGGTGAGCCCATCCTCCACGCCCTTGAGGGCGTCGATCCGCTGCGTGGCGAGGCGGAACCACCCCGGCGCGTCGCGGAAGGCCGGGGGCGTCCCCGGCATCGTCTCCTGCACGCCCGCGCGCAGGCGGGCGACCGCGCGGGACGGCTCGGTCGCCTCCGCGGCGTCGAGCAGGTTCGCCTGCCCCGCTTCGGCGCCGGCCCGGAACAGGCCGGCATAGGTCGCCTGGTCGGCCGCGAGGGTCGCGAGGCGGCGGGCGGCCGCGAGGTCGAGGGTGCCGGAGGCGAAGACCGCCGAGGCGGCGGCCCGCTCCTGGCCGGCGGCCTCCTTCAGCGCCAGGAAGGCCGCGTAGGCGTTCGCCCGGGCGGCGAGGCCGGCCTCGTCGATCGCGCCGCCCATGGCCCGCACCAGGCCGAGCCCCTCCCCGATCAGGCCCGTGTAGTAGGCCACGGCCTGCGGCGGGGCCGCCGTCAGGGCATCGACCGCCCGGCGCTGCGCGGCCAGCCCGGTGAGCGCCCGCGCGAAGCCCTCACCGCGCGCCTGGAAGACCGGCCCGAAGCCCGTCGCGGCCTTCATGGCCTCGGGAAGCCCGGCGAGGGCCGCGTCGGTGCGTTCGCGCTGGGTCGCCAGTTCCGGGCCGAACTGCGCGCCCTTCGCGCCCAGGAACAGGCTCGAGGCGCCGCGCTCCCGCTGGGCCTCGTGCACGAAGGCGCTGATCCGGGAGGCGAGGCCGACCAGGCCCTCCACCCGGCCCATCTCGGCGCGGCGCGCCCACTGGTCCGACACGGCGACGCCCGCCGCCCCCGCGAAGGCGAGGCACGGGGCGAGCGCCACCGCCAGGATGCGGGCGCGGAGCGAGGCGAGGATCGGCATCGGAAGTTCTGGAACAGTCCGGCGGGAGATGCGCCACCTTCCGGCCAAGTCATAAAGATCCGGTTATGTGGTCGCGCCCATATTCGGCACCGGTTTGCCCAATCAGGCGGCGTTTTGAGTCGTATCTGCCAATTCTGCGTGCAGATCACCCCAGGTCTTCAGCGCGCGGATGACCGGGTCGAGGGACCGCCCCCGCTCGGTCAGGCTGTATTCCACCTTCGGGGGAACCTCGGCGTAGACCGTCCGGGTGATCAGGCCGTCGGCTTCCATTTCGCGCAGCTGGTTGGTGAGCATGCGCTGGGTCACGCTGGCGAGGCGCCGCCGGATCTCGTTGAAGCGCAGGGTCCCCTCCAGCAGGTGGTAGAGGATCACGCCCTTCCACTTGCCGTCGATGAGCCGGAGCGTCGCCTCGACGGCGCAGCCGGGGCTGCAGGCGCCCGTGTGGCGGCGGGTGCGGGGCATGGGCTGTCTCCGACGGTATCATTTCCGGCACTAGTGGCGTTTTATGTGCGTACTTGCGGCCCGTGAAGGCGGGCGGCATCTCCTGCGGCGACACTCCGAGGAGATCACCATGCGCGCCGTCGGCTACCGCAAGTCCCTGCCGATCACCGATCCCGAGGCCCTGGTCGACCTCGACCTGCCCCAGCCCGAGCCCGGCCCGCGCGACCTGCTGGTGAAGGTCGAGGCGGTCTCGGTGAACCCGGTCGACACCAAGGTCCGGCGGCGGGCCGAGCCGGAGGAAGGCGGCACTAAGGTGCTCGGCTGGGACGCGGCCGGCACCGTCGTCGCCGCCGGCGCGGAGGTCCAGGGTTTCGCCGCGGGCGACGCGGTGTTCTACGCGGGCGACCTCACCCGGCCGGGGACGAACGCCGAATACCATTGCGTCGATGCCCGCATCGTTGGGCACAAGCCGGAGAGCCTCGACTGGGCGCAGGCCGCCGCCCTGCCGCTCACCGCGATCACCGCCTGGGAGACCCTGTTCGACCGGCTCGACGTGGACAAGCCGGTGCCGGGCGCGGCCCCGGCGATCCTGATCGTCGGCGGCGCGGGGGGCGTCGGCTCGGTGGCGATCCAGCTCGCCCGGGAACTCACCGACCTCACCGTGATCGCCACCGCGTCGCGGCCTGAGACGGCGGCCTGGTGCCGGGACCTCGGCGCCCACCACGTGGTCGACCATTCCAGATCCCTGGCGGCGGAGGTGGCGGCCCTGGGGATCGGCGCGCCGGGCCTCGTCTTCTCCACGACCAACACCGACGCCCACCTCGCCGCGATCGTGGAGCTGATCGCCCCGCAGGGCCGCCTCGCCCTGATCGACGATCCGGAGCGCCTCGACGTCGGGCTCCTCAAGCGCAAGAGCCTGTCGCTGCACTGGGAGTTCATGTTCACCCGCTCGATGTTCGCCACCGCCGACATCGCCGCCCAGGGGGCGCTCCTCGACGAGATATCCCGCCTCGTTGATTCCGGGCGCCTGCGCACCACCCTGGGGGAGCATTACGGGCGGATCGACGCCGCGAACCTGCGGCGCGCCCACGCGCTGGTCGAGAGCGGGCGCGCCAGGGGGAAGATCGTGCTCGAAGGGTTTTCCGATTGAGGAGGACGTGATGGCGGACGCGGCGGGGACCGGCCTCTTCGACGTGACGGCGCTGGCGGCGGGTCTGCCCGACAGCGCCGAGACCCTCCTGGTCGACACCTACCTGACCGACCGGGAGGCGGCGAGCGCCCGGGTGTTCCGGGTCTACCGGCCGACCCCGCCGCACTATCACGCCACCTGCGACGAGTACCTCTACTGCCTCTCGGGCCGGGGCCGGGTCTGGCTGGGCGATCCGGCCGCCGAGACGGCGTTCGGCCCGGGCCAGCTCCTGTTCTTCGAGAAGGGCACGGTCCACGCGATGCCGGCGCTCGAGCCCGGGGACCCGGTGGTATTCCTGTCGATCGACACGCCCCGGCGGGCGCCGACCGACATCGTCTTCGTGAACCCGGAGGACGGGACGCCCGCCACCTTCATGGCGCGCAACGCCGAGGCGTGAGGGGTCACACCCGCAGGGACCGGCCGGCCGCCGCCACGCCGAGGAGCAGCGCCGCCACGATCAGCAGGGACGCGGGCAGGCCGAGCGCCTGCGCGGCGAAGCCGATCAGCGCGGGCCCCGCCAGCACCCCGGCATAGCCCAGCGTCGTCACCGCGGGCACCGCCACGCGCGCGGGCATCGCGGTCTGGCGCCCCGCCGCCGTGAACAGGACCGGGACGATGTTGGCGCAGCCCGCCCCGACCAGGGCGTAGCCGGCGAGCGCCGCCTCCCAGGCCGGGATGACGACCGAGAGCGCGAGGCCGGCCGCCGCCAGCAGGCCGCCGAGGATCACCACGGGCCGCCGGCCGAGGCGGGCCACGATCGCATCCCCGCCGAGCCGGCCGGCCGTCATGGTGATCGAGAAGGAAGCGTAGCCGAGCGCCGCCCAGGCCGGATCGAGCCCGCGCTGCTGGATCAGGAACACCGCGCTCCAGTCGAGGGCCGAGCCCTCGGTCAGGAACACCACGAAGCAGAGCAGGCCCAGCACCAGCACCGGGCCGCGGGGCAGCGCGAAGGCGGGCCCGCCGCTTCCCCCTGTCCCGCCGGCCGGAAGGATGCCCGGCCAGGCGGCCGCGAACAGGGCCACGATGCCGGCGACCAGGATCAGCACGCTCCAGCCGGCGCCCAGGCCGGTGCCCATCAGGACGCTGGCCAGCAGCGCCCCCAGGATGCAGCCGAGGCTGTAGAGGCCGTGGAAGCCCGACATCATCGGGCGCCCGGCGGCGCGCTCCACCGCGACGGCCTGCAGGTTCATGACGCAGTCCACCGCCCCCATCCCGGCCCCGAACAGCAGCAGCGCCCCGGTGAGCGGCACGAGCCCGGAGGCCAGGGCCAGGACCGGCAGGGCCAGGCCGAGCGCCAGCGTCCCGGCGAGCAGGACCGGCCGGTATCCCAGCCGCGCGGCCGCCGCCCCGGCGCTCGGCATCGCCAGGAGCGAGCCGACGCCGAAGGTGAGGAGCAGCAGGCCGAGCCCGGCCTCGTCGAGGCCGGCGCGGTCCTTCACCAGCGGCACCAGGGGCGCCCAGGTGGCGTTGGCGATGCCCACGATCAGGAACAGCAGCCGCGTGGACAGGCGCTGCTGGGTGGCCGTGCGGTCGTCGGAACCGCGGAGGGCGGCCGGATCGGTCGCGTCGCATGCTGGCATCGATACCTGTCGGGATGTGGATCTGAGGGCGGGACACGGCGACGTGGATCTCGGCGCCCGCGGTGCAACACCGAAGGTGGGCCAAGGTTTGGCGAATCGAGCTACGGCGAAGCTGGGGCCACCGGACTCCGATCGCGGCCGCTGGCTCCACCGCGTCATCGCTTCGCTGCGCTCGCGAAGACGGTCGCGCGTTCACCGAGCGGTTGCCGACGTACGCGTTTCGTTCTAGCAAGGGCGGCGCATGACGGGCCTGCGTCCCGCCGGCCGCATCTTGCCGCGGGCCCCCTCGGGCTCGACATGAGCCGGAGCGGCGGCTGGCCCGCGCGCGAATCCGTCCGACTTCGTCGATGCCTCGGTCGACGCCTCGAAAGACCGCCGCCCTCATGGCCAAAGCCCAAGCTGGAAGTCGTGCCGCAAGCCGCGTCGGTGCTGCCCAAGCCGCACCGAAAGCTGCCGCCAAAGCGCCTTCCAAGACGGCTCCGAAAGCCCCGGCGACGGCCAAGGCGCCCCAGTCCAAGGTGCCCGAGTCCAAGCCGGTTCGCGCGAAATCCAGCTCCCCCGGCGCGCGGAACGAAGCCGCCATCGACGCCAAGCTGGAGGCCCTGTTCGACGCCGCGCCGGCCCCCGTCGAGGACCGGCGGGTCATCGCGATCCGCGGCGCCCGGGAGCACAATCTCAAGAACGTCGACCTGACCATCCCGCGGGACAAGCTCGTGGTCTTCACCGGGCTCTCGGGCTCGGGCAAGTCGTCGCTCGCCTTCGACACGATCTACGCGGAGGGACAGCGCCGCTACGTCGAGTCGCTCTCGGCCTACGCCCGCCAGTTCCTGGAGATGATGTCCAAGCCCGACGTCGACCAGATCGACGGGCTGTCGCCGGCGATCTCGATCGAGCAGAAGACCACCTCGAAGAACCCCCGCTCGACCGTGGGGACGGTGACTGAGATCTACGACTACATGCGCCTGCTCTGGGCGCGGGTCGGCATCCCCTACTCGCCCGCCACCGGCCTGCCGATCGAGAGCCAGACCGTCCAGCAGATGGTCGACCGGGTGCTGGAGCTGCCGGAGAAGACCCGGCTCTACCTGCTCGCGCCCGTGGTCCGCGGGCGGAAAGGCGAGTACCGCAAGGAGATCGCCGAATACCAGAAGAAAGGCTTCCAGCGGCTGCGCGTGAACGGCGAATACTACGCCATCGACGATGTGCCCAAGCTCGACAAGAAGTTCAAGCACGACATCGACGTGGTGGTGGACCGGATCGTGGTCCGGGCCGATATCGGCTCGCGGCTGGCCGATTCCTTCGAGACCGCGCTGGAACTCGCCGACGGCGTCGCCGAGATCGTGTTCGCCGACGCCCCCGAGGGCGAGGCGCCGCGGACCGTCACCTTCTCGTCGCGCTTCGCCTGCCCGGTCTCGGGCTTCACCATCGCGGAGATCGAGCCGCGGCTGTTCTCGTTCAACAACCCGTTCGGCGCCTGCCCGACCTGCAGCGGCATCGGCCACGAGATGCGGATCGATCCCGAGCTGGTGATCTCCGACCCTGGCTTGAGCCTGAAGCGCGGCGCGGTCGGCCCCTGGGCGAAGTCGACCTCGCCCTATTACGGCCAGACGCTCGAGGCGCTCGCCGAGCATTTCGGCTTCAAGACGGGCGTCCCCTGGCAGAGCCTGTCGGAGACGGCCCGCGCCATCGTGCTCTACGGCTCGGGCAAGCAGGCGGTGCGCTTCGCCTACGACGACGGCTTGCGCAAGTACACGGTCAACAAGCCGTTCGAGGGCGTGATCCCGAACCTGGAGCGCCGCTACAAGGAGAGCGACTCGGACGCCGTGCGCGAGGAGATCGGGCGCTTCATGAGCGAGACGCCCTGCGCCGCCTGCGGCGGCAAGCGGCTGAAGCCCGAGGCTCTGGCCGTGAAGGTCGCCATGGCGGACATCGCCGACGTGACCGCCCTCTCGGTCTCCGATGCGCACCGGTGGTTCTCGGACCTGCCCGGGAAGCTGACCGCGAAGCAGAACGAGATCGCGGTCCGGATCCTGAAAGAGATCCGCGACCGGCTGAGCTTCCTGGTGGATGTCGGCCTGGAATACCTGACGCTCGCCCGCGGCTCCGGCTCGCTCTCGGGCGGCGAGAGCCAGCGCATCCGCCTCGCCTCGCAGATCGGCTCCGGCCTGACCGGCGTGCTCTACGTGCTGGACGAGCCCTCGATCGGCCTGCACCAGCGCGACAACGAGCGGCTCCTCGGCACGCTCAAGCGCCTGCGCGACCTCGGCAACTCGGTGATCGTGGTCGAGCACGACGAGGACGCGATCCTGCAGGCCGATTACGTGGTCGATGTCGGCCCGGGCGCCGGCATCCACGGCGGCGAGATCATCGCGCAGGGCACCCCCGCGGAGGTGCTGGCGAACCCCGCCTCGCTCACCGCCAAGTATCTCACGGGCGCGATGGCGGTGCGCACCCCGACCGCCCGCCGCAAGGGCCGGAAGGGCAAGCTCGGCCTGTTCGGCGCGCGGGGCAACAATCTCAAGGACGTGGACGTCGAGATCCCGCTCGGCACCTTCACGTGCATCACCGGCGTCTCGGGGGGCGGCAAGTCCACCCTGGTGATCGACACCCTCTACAAGGCCGTCGCCAAGAAGCTGAACGGCGCCCTGGAGCACCCGGCCCCCTACGGCCGGCTGGAGGGGCTGGAGCACCTCGACAAGGTCATCGACATCGACCAGTCGCCGATCGGCCGCACGCCGCGCTCGAACCCCGCCACCTATATCGGCGCCTTCACGCCGATCCGCGACTGGTTCGCGGGCCTCCCCGAGGCCAAGGCGCGGGGCTACCAGCCCGGGCGCTTCTCGTTCAACGTCAAGGGCGGGCGCTGCGAGGCCTGCTCGGGCGACGGCGTCATCAAGATCGAGATGCACTTCCTGCCGGACGTCTACGTCACCTGCGACGTCTGCAAGGGCAAGCGCTACGACCGCGAGACCCTGGAGGTGAAGTACCGGGGCAAGTCCATCGCCGACGTGCTCGACTCCACCGTCGAGGAGGCGGCCGAGCTGTTCAAGGCGGTGCCGGCGATCCGCGACAAGCTCGAGACCCTGAAGCGGGTCGGCCTGCACTACGTCCATGTCGGCCAGCAGGCCACCACCCTGTCGGGGGGCGAGGCGCAGCGCGTGAAGCTCTCCAAGGAGCTGTCGAAGCGCGCCACCGGCCGCACCCTCTACATCCTCGACGAGCCGACCACCGGCCTGCACTTCCACGACGTCGCCAAGCTCATGGAGGTGCTCCACGAGCTGGTCGACCAGGGCAACACCGTGGTGGTGATCGAGCACAACCTCGAAGTGATCAAGACCGCCGACTGGGTGATCGACATGGGTCCCGAGGGCGGCGACGGCGGCGGCCGGGTGGTGGCGCAGGGCACGCCGGAAGAGATCGCCCGCGCCAAGGCCAGCCATACCGGCCGGTTCCTGCGCGAGGTGCTGGAGCGGCGGCCCGCCTCACCCGCGAGCCGCGGTCGCGCCGCGGAGTAGCGCGGCGGCGGAGGGGGGCGGACCTTCCGGGGGCGGGCATCGCACGCACCGGCGACCGTGCCGGACGCGCCCCCGCCCCTGCAGTGCGGGCGCGGGTCCGACGCGACGGATCACCCGCTCCCGGGCCGGCGCGGCAGTTTCTGCCGGGTCTCGGCCGGACCCCGCGCCCGCGGACGGTGATTCGAGCGGCCGGATCCGGCTCCGGACCCGCCGCCGACCGGTTCGGAGCCGGGTCCCGGCCCGCGCGCCCGGACCGGCGGCCTGCCCGATCACCTTCCCGCCTTTGCCGGATTCTCCCGCGCCCCGGGCCGGCAACAGCTTGACCGTTCAACGATATTTTGCCGAAACCGCGGTCCGAGCAGGGTCTGTGGACAGTGTTGCATCGCCGCAAAAATGCGGCTTTTGCGCAACGGTTCGGCCGGTTGTGGCGTTTCGGCGAGCATTCCACTGTCTTTCCGCAGGTCTCTGTAGAATAGTCGCAGACGTTGAGACGGGCAGGCTCCGTGGGGGCGCTCGGCAGGTCCGAAGCCGGCAGCCGCGATAGGCGAGCAGACCGGCAGGGAAGTGCCGAATGCGGGACGGACGCCGTATGACCTTGGGAAGGAATGAGAAAATGATGAAGAACTGGCTCGCGGCCGGCACGGTCGCGCTCACGGTCGGCATGACCTCGACGATCGCGCAGGCGCAGACCACGACGGTTCCGGGCGAGCAGGTCGGCCTCGCCGTCGGCGCGCCGCTGCCGGAGGGTCTCTACGCGATCAACACGTTCACCTATCGCCGCACCGATGGCCGGAACGATCCCGACACGGCCGTCAACATCCCGGTCCTGGTCTGGTCGACCCCGTTCGTGCCGTTCGGCGGCCGCGTCGAGCTGCTCGTGGCGCCCCCGACCGTGTTCGCCTTCACCCGCAACCCGGCGGGCGTGCGCAACAAGGACATCTCGATCAACGTCGGCACCTTCGTCGGCGGCATCTGGGCCTTCGACCTCGGCAACAACTTCGGCGTCAGCTTGCTCGGCGGCGCCTACCTGAACGACCTGAACGGCGACCGCGGCTCGATCATCACCGCGAACGGCACGACGGCCACCCCGGTCCTGCCGCAGCTCTCCTCCAACACCTACCGCTTCGGCGTCGCCGGCAGCTACACGGGTGACGGCTGGAACCTGACCGCCAACCTGACCGCCAACATCTACGACTCGCCCGGCCGCTTCCCCGGCCAGGTCGGCGCCGCCATCGGCCCGATCCGCCTGTCGGACTCGCTGAACTTCGACCTCACGGCGACCAAGAAGTTCGGCAACTTCGAGATCGGTCCGATCGCCTACGGCACCTACAACTTCGACATCAGCCAGGCCAGCGCGGCGGCCGGCAACCGCGGCCGCTTCGCCATCGGCGGCCTCATCGGCTACGACTTCAAGATCTTCACCGTCCAGGCCTACGTCGCCCGCGACGTCGTGACCGGCCTGCAGACCACCAACGCGTTCGGCCGCAGCCGCAGCGATTACTCCACCGACGGCTGGATCCGGTTCATCGTGCCGCTCTACTCGCCGACCCCGGCCGCCGCGCCGGTCCCGGCGCCGCTGGTCCGCAAGTACTGAGATCCTCCTGAGAGACCGGGCTCCCCGCCGCCGCGCGGCGGGGGCTCCCGGATCTCCGACAGGCCGTCCTCCGGGACGGCGCGCCGCCCGGCTCCGCCGGGCGGTTTTTCTTTGTGCCGGTGCCGCCGCGGGCCGCAGCCGGCCGCCCCGGGCGGGCCCGTGCCACGGGTCGCAGCCGGCCGCGGGTGACGCGGGCGGCGCGGACATCCTATGGTGTGCCGATGGCGCGGCTCCGGGGCCGACCGGAGCGCAGGCGGACGAGCCGAAGGATTGTCATGGCGACGCAGGGCGAGTGGAAGATCCCCGCGCAGGCCCAGCCCAGGCCCGCGGATTACGGCTACGACCTCGACCGGGCGCTCTCCGCGGTCCTGGCCCTGTCGGCGCGGATCCCGGACAGCGCGTTCACGGCCGAGACGCTCGGCACCGAGCGCGCCGGCAACGGCGTGGTGATCCGCGAGGACGGCCTGGTGCTCACCATCGGCTACCTCGTCACCGAGGCCGAGAGCGTCTGGCTCACCACCCGGGACGGCCGCTCGGTGCCCGGCCACGTCCTCGGCTTCGACGCCGCCACGGGCTTCGGCCTGGTCCAGGCGCTCGGCGATCTCGGCGTGCCGGCCCTCCCGCTCGGCCACTCGGCCGGGCTGAAGACCGGCGACCGGGCCGTGCTGGCCGGGGCGGGCGGGCGCCAGCGCTGCGTCGCCGTCGAGGTCGTGGCCCGGCAGGAATTCGCCGGCTACTGGGAGTACGTCCTCGACGAGGCCCTGTTCACCGCCCCCGCGCACCCGCACTGGGGCGGGACCGCGCTGATCGGCCCCCAGGGCGACCTGCTGGGCATCGGCTCGCTGCAGCTGCAGCAGGGCGGCGGCGGCGCGGCGCGGCCGATCAACATGGTCGTGCCCATCGATCTGCTGACGCCGATCCTCGAGGACCTCGCCACGCGCGGGCGGGCCGACCGGCCGCCCCGCCCCTGGCTCGGCCTCTACGCCACCGAGAGCGAGGAGGGCATCGTCGTGATGGGCCTCGCCGATAACGGCCCGGCCGAGACCGGCGGCCTCCAGGCCGGCGACGTGATCGAGGCGGTGGCCGGCGAGCCGGTGGCCGACCTCGCCGCCCTGTTCCGGAGCGTCTGGGCCCTGGGCGAGGCCGGGGTGCGGGTCCCCCTCACGATCCGCCGGGAGGGGCGCGGCGTGAAGCTCGCCCTCGTCTCCGGGGATCGGGAGCGGTTCCTGCGCACGCCCTCGCTGCACTGAGCCCGCGACCCGGAGCGTGCAACCTTCGCGCTCCGAGCGGCGTTGCCGCGGCGCCGTCGCGGGCCTGTACCGGACACAACCTACGGCTCAGCGACGGTTCAGGTGGCGGGACCGAATCTCGAACGACCGGCTCCCGATCCGCCGGAAACGTTGAGGAGATCCAGTCATGACGATTCTGAGCGCACCGCGCGCGAAGGCACTCGTGATGGCCGCCGCGATCGCCGGCGGCCTCGGGCTCGCGGGGTCTGCCGAGGCGGCCGGGGGCTGCGGCCCCGGCTTCCATCCCAATCCGTGGGGCATCTGCCGGCCGAACTGGGGCCCCCGGCCCTACGGATACTGGCGGCGCCCGGTCTATTACGGTGGGTACGGCGGTTACTACCGGCCGCGGCCCTTCTACCGGCCCTACGGCTTCTACGGGCCGCGCCCGTTCTACTGAGCCCCCGTCCGAGCCCGTCAGACGGCATGCAGGGCGTCCCGCCGACCGGCGGGGCGCCCTTCGCGCGTGCGGGAGGCCCCTCGGCGCCCTGCATGCGCACAAAGAATGACCATCCGGAAACCTTGCCGGTTTCTTAAGCCGGTTATGCGATTTTCGCAGGTCTGGTGCTTGACCTTACGACTCCTGCTGCGCTGCGGCGCGATTATATGTGCGTTGCACCAACAAGAGGCAGCGATGCGCAATGGGGCGCCATCGTCTGCCCGAGCAGAGGTCACAGCACACCATGTCCGCCGCCCGTAGCGTCCTGAGCCGCGTCCGCGCCTATCTCCGGTACCGCGACACCGTCACCCAGCTGTCCCGCCTGTCGGACCGCGATCTTGCCGATCTCGGCATCAACCGCAGCGAGATCCGCGGCGTCGCCCGCGTCTGATCCCCGCGTCCGCGCCACAGCGCCCGAGACGAATGCCTCGAAGGACCGCCGCCCGTTGATCCGGACGGCGGTCCTTCGCTATTCTCGGACATGACACAGACCATCCACATCGTCGGCGGCGGCCTCGCCGGATCCGAGGCCGCCTGGCAGGTGGCCGAAGCCGGGCACCGCGCCGTGATCCACGAGATGCGCCCGGTGCGCGGCACCGAGGCGCACCGCACCGACGGGCTGGCCGAGCTCGTCTGCTCCAACTCGTTCCGGTCGGACGACCCGGAGGGCAACGCCGTCGGGCTGCTGCACCAGGAGATGCGCTCCTTAAGCTCGCTGATCATGCGGGCGGCCGACGCCAACCAGGTGCCAGCGGGCGGGGCGCTGGCGGTCGACCGCGAGGGCTTCTCCGCCGCGGTGACCCGGGCCCTGGAGCGGCACCCGAACGTCACCCTCGTCCGCGGGGAGGTCGAGGGCCTGCCGCCGGAGGAATGGGGCCCCTGCATCGTCGCCACCGGCCCGCTCACCGCGCCGGCGCTGGCCGAGGGCATCCGCGGGCTCACCGGCGCCGAGTCGCTGGCCTTCTTCGACGCGATCGCGCCGATCGTCCACCGCGACTCGATCGACATGGACGTGGCGTGGTTCCAGTCCCGCTACGACAAGCCGGGACCCGGCGGCACGGGCGCGGACTACCTCAACTGCCCGATGACCCGGGAGCAGTACGATTCCTTCGTGGCCGCCCTCGTGGCGGGCGAGAAGATCGGGTTCAAGCAGTGGGAGGGCACGCCCTATTTCGACGGCTGCCTGCCCGTCGAGGTCATGGCCGAGCGCGGCCCCGAGACGCTGCGCCACGGGCCGATGAAGCCCGTGGGGCTCACCAATCCCCGCGACCCGCTGGTCAAGCCCTGCGCGATCGTGCAGCTGCGCCAGGACAACGCGCTGGGCACCCTGTACAACATGGTCGGCTTCCAGACGAAGCTGACCTACGCCGAGCAGGTGCGGGTCTTCCGCATGATCCCCGGCCTGGAGCGGGCCGAGTTCGCCCGCCTCGGCGGCCTGCACCGCAACACCTACCTCGACAGCCCGCGCCTCCTCGACGCCACCCTCCGGCTGCGGGCCCGTCCGACCTTGCGCTTCGCCGGGCAGATCACCGGCTGCGAGGGCTACGTCGAGAGCGCCGCGGTCGGGCTGATGGCCGGCCGCTTCGCCGTCGCGGAGGCGGCCGGCGACCCCCTCGCCCCCCTGCCCCAGAGCACGGCCCTCGGCGCGCTCATCGCCCACATCACCGGCGGCCACCTGATGGCGGACGGGGAGGCCAACGCCCCGCGCTCGTTCCAGCCGATGAACGTGAATTTCGGCCTGTTCCCGCCGCTCGAGCGGGCCCCCCGCAACGAGACCGGCCGGCGCCTGCGCGGGCCCGAGAAGGCGGCGCTGAAGAAGCGCGCGCTCACCGACCGGGCCCGGGCCGATCTCGCCGCCTGGCTGGAGGGCGCGGGGGGTGGCGCGCAGGGCGCGGCCTCGAGACCTGCGGCGGCGGAATAGCGGGCCGCACGGGGCTTGCACCGCCGGAGGCCTCTCCACGTGGCCGCCTCACTCGGCCTCAACACTTGGCCTCAACACTCGGCCTCATCGCCTGGGCTCACCATGACCGCGATCGACACCCGGGCCTTCCTGGCCGACCTGTACGAACTGCGCGAGATCGGCCGGTTCCGCACCGGCGTCCACCGGCCGACCTTCTCGGCCGACGACATGGAATCCCGGCGCTGGCTGATGGCCCGGCTCGAGGCCTGCGGCCTGGAGGCCTCCATCGACGGGATCGGCAACGTGCTCGGGCGCCACCGCGGGCCGGGCCTGCACCTGCTGGTCGGCAGCCACATCGAGACGCAGAACGAGGCCGGCTGGCTCGACGGGGCGCTGGGCGTCGTGGCCGGGGTCGCGCTGGCCCGCGCCGGGCTGCCCGTCGACGTCGTCGCCTTCGCGGACGAGGAGGGGCACTTCTCGGGGGGCTTCTTGGGCAGCCGCTCGGCGATCGGCGACCTGACCGAGGCCGAGATCGACGAGGCCCGCAACCGCACCGACGGCACGCCGCTCCGCGCCGCGCTCGCGAGCGCCGGCCTCGCCGGCCTGCCCCGGACGCGGCTCGACCCGGACCGCTACCGCGGCTTCCTCGAGATGCACATCGAGCAGGGCACGCAGCTCGAATCCGCCGGCCTGCATCTCGGCGTGGTGAGCGGCATCGTGGCGATCTGGCAGTTCCGGATCGACTTCGCCGGCAACCAGGACCACGCGGGCGGCACCACCATGGCGGAGCGCCGGGACGCGGGTCTCTCGGCGGTGCGGCTGCTCGCGGCGATCGACCGGGAATTCCCGAAGGTCTGCGGGCCGCGCAGCACCTGGACCACGGGACGGATCACCCTGGATCCCGGCGGCTTCAGCATCATCCCGGGGCGGGCCGAGGTGTATTTCCAGTTCCGCGACGTGGCGATGCCCGTGCTGGAGCGGATGGAGGCCTGCCTGGAGGCGCTGGTGCGGGACTCGAACCGGCGCGAGCGCTGCCCGGCCACGCTGACGGCCCTGGCCAAGGCGATCCCCGCCCCCTGCGACCCGGCCCTGATGCGCGCCCTCTCGGAGGCGGCCGAGAGCGTCTGCCCCGGCGGGTGGCAGGTGATGCCGTCGGGGGCCGGGCACGACGCCCAGAACGTCGCCCGGATCCTGCCGGCCGCAATGCTGTTCGTGCCCTCGATCGGCGGCATCAGCCACCACTGGGCGGAGGATACCAGCGACGCCGACCTCGCCCTCGGCGTGCGGGCCCTCGGCGACGCGGCGGCGCGGGTGCTGGCGGGCTGAGCGTGCCGCCCCGGACGCCCCGGCGCGCGGCGCGTCCCGGCGGGCGCCCGGCCTCAGGTGCCTGGGCTCAGGTGCCTGGGCTCAGGCGCCCGGCACCAGCGACCGGATCGGGATCAGCTCCGGCCGGTATTCCTGCATGCCCCCGGCGATCCGCTCCTCGACGGCGTCGATGAACGTCTCCGGGTCGGTGATCGAGCACTGGCGCAGGTCCCAGAAGGCGTAGCGCCACCATTGCACCTTCAGGTAGCGCTCGATCAGCGCGTCCGGGAAGCGCATCTTCACGATCCGGGCGGGGCTGCCGGCCACGATCGCGTAGGGCGGCACGTCCTTGGTCACCACCGCCATGGCGCCGATCACCGCCCCGTCGCCGATCGTGATGTCGGGCATCAGGAAGGCGCCGTGGCCGATATAGACGTCGTTGCCGATGCGCACGCGCTTGGGCCAGAGATACGGGCCGGAGATCTCGTAATCCTCCGCCCGCGGGTCGATGCGGTCGAACACGGCCGAGTGGTGCGTGTAGAACAGCGGCGAGGTCGAGCCGCACTGGACCGGGTGGCTGCCGCGCCCGACCTGGACGCTCTCGCCGATCGAGCAGTAGCGGGCGATGTCGGCCCCGAAATAGTAGCCGCTGACCGCGTACGAGAACGCCCCCATGGTGAGGCAGTAATCGACGCCCATCCACTTGATGCTGCACGGCGGCTCGAAGACGCAATCCTCCGGCAGGCCGAACGGGGCCGGGTGCAGCACCGAGATGCCGCGGCGCAGCATCTCCTGCTTCATGTCCTCGTTGACGGAGATCATGCGGCGTCCTCGTCGCTGGGGTGCCCGGTCCCGGCCGGCGCCGGGTCCAGGCCGTAATAGTCGCCCATCAGGTCGCCGTAGGTGGCGGCCCGGATCGGCACGGTGAGCCGGCCCGCGGCCGAGACGTCGATGGCGAGCAGGCGGTCGTTGAAGGCGGCCGGATCGGTGGCCAGCGCGCCGGGGAGCAGGTGCCCGTTCGGGTAGGCGCGCAGCCGCTCGGCCGGCGCGCCGAGGTCGAAGGCCGCCACCGGCAGGCCGGTGCGCAGCGCCAGGGTCAGCGCGTACGAGTAGGTCTCGGGCCAGATCGCCGGCAGCAGCACGAGGTCGGCCGAGAGCCGCCAGACCAGGTCAAGGGCCTCGTGGTCCCCGGAATAGCGCCCGGTCTGGGCGACCCCGACGCGCTCCAGGCCGATCGCCAGGGCCGGGTCCGAGTAGCCCACGATCGCGAAGTGCAGCGGCAGGTCGCGGTCCTGCGCGTCGGTGGCGAGCGCCTGCAGGAACAGGCCGCCCTTCGTGGCACTGATCGCGCCGAGCACGGCGACGCGGCGGATTCGGCCGGGCCGCTGGAGGGCGGTCGAGCGCACCGACCGCTCCGGCTCGACGTGCGGCCGCACCGTGACCGACAGATCCGGGTACACCGTCCGGATCCGGCCCGCCGTGTCGGAGGACGGCGCGAACACCCGCGCGGCGCCCGCCAGGAACGCCCCGAACGCCGCCCGCCGCTCGCCCGGATCCGGCTCCTCGAACCCGTCCGCGTCCACCGCCAGGCACGACCGGCACTCGCTGACCGGCGCCAGGCCGCAGTAGCGCCCGTCCGGCTGCACCAGGTGGTTGCGGTGGCACACCGGCGAGTAGTCGTGCAGCGTCCACGCGTAGGGACGCCCCGACCCCGCCACCACCGCCATCAGCGCCCGCGCCGCGCCCCAGCGCAGCCCCGCCAGCGAGTGCACGTGGATCAGAACCGGCGCTAGCTGCCCGACGAAGTCGGCGAGTTCGGCCGCGTCGCGCGGCAGGTACAGGCTGTCGAGGTTGGGCAGGTACAGGAACTCGGGGCCGCGATACGAGACGTGGACCTCGAGGTTGCGGGTCCGGTCGATCTGCAGCAGCACCACGCTCAGGCCCTCGGCCCGGGCCTGCGCGACCATGTCGTCGATGTGCCGCTGGATGCCCCCGCCCCAGCTGTGCGTCACGTACAGCAGCGCCCGGCCGGCGAAGTGCCGGGCGAGCCGCGCCCGGTCGAGCCGCGCCCGCCCGCGCCGGCCGGGATCGGCCTGGACGAACTGGCCGACGCGCGCCGGGTAGTCGGGGTGCTTGGCGAGCAGCGCCGCCTGGCCCTGGTCGTACTCGCCGCCCGCGTCGAGCCCGAACGAGATCTGGCCGGCATGGTGGACGAACACGTCCTCGGCGAGCAGGTTGACGAAGCCGGCCTTGGTGGCGCGCAGGCACCAGTCGTTCTCCTCGCCGTAGCCCTTGCCGAAGGCCTCGGCGTCGAGGTCGCCGACGGCGTCGAGGGCGGCGGCGGTCATGTACATGCAGAAGCCGACGCCGGTGGGCACGGGCACGGCGCGGCCGCGGTTGACCTGCGCGGCCACGCGGTCGAGGTCGGGCCGGGCGATCTCCAGCGGCATGGTGTTGTTGGCGTTGAAGCGCGGGTAGGAGCAGATCGTGGCGTTGTTGGACAGCGGCGTGACGCTGCCCACGGGCAGCCCCGCGCCCATCCCTGCCCCGGCCTCTACTCCTGCGCCTGCCTCCCCGCCGGACCCGGCCTGAGGGTCTGCCTGCGGTTCGGCGTGGGCGACGAGGCGGTCGAGCCAGTCGCCGAAGACTTCAGCGTCGGAGTTGAGCAGGACGACGGCGCGGCCCTGGCGCAGGCCGAGGGCGCGGTTGACCGAGCGGACGAAGCCGAGGTTGCGCTCGTTCTCGACGAGGTGGAACAGGCCGCGGCCGGCGAGGGCGGCGAGGTCTGCGGACAGCTGCGGGTCGGGGGAGCGGTCGTTGACGGCGAGCAGGGTGAAGGGGGTGGCCTGGGGCGCGGACAGGCAGGCGTGGAGGGCGCGCAGGGTCTCGCCGCGGCCCTTGTAGACGGGGACGATGACGACGACGCGGGCCTGCGCGATGGGCAGGGCCCGGGGCAGGCGGTCCCACGCGTCGGCCGCCGGGGCCTCCATGGGCGGGTAGGTGCCGAGATCCTCGGGGCAGGCCATCAGCCCGGCGGCCCGGCCGGTGCGCACGTAGTGCAGGAACGGCGACTCCCCGGGACCCAGCAGGTGCCCGTAGGTCTCCCGGTAGAACGCGATCGAGAAGGCCTTGCTCGGGTCCCGGCCCTCGTGCTGCCCGTAGGCGACGAAGTGGGCGAGCGGCCCGCCGGGGGCCCCGGCGGCGTCGGGGTTGCGCTTGGCGTAGAAGGCGGCGTCGAAGAACGGCGCGACCGTCCGGGCCTCGTCGGCCAGCGCCGCCTCCCGCGAATCCGGCGTGCCGTAGCGGGGGTGGAAGGCACCGGCCGCGATGTCGGTCCCGTGCATCAGCGCCGTGGCGAGGCGGTGGACGAGGGGCGCGAGGCCCGTCTCGCGCATCCCGGGATGCGCGTCGGCGTAGGCCTGCCCGTCGAAGTCGGGCCTGGGGTTGCGGCCCGCGCGCCAGCCGGTGTCGCAGTAGTCGCGCACCGCGTCCTGCGCCTCCGACAGGCCGTAGCGCGCCCGGTAGAAGCCGTGGTCGAAATGCCCCGCCACCAGCCGCGCCTGCAGGTCCAGGAACGCGTCCCGCTCGAGGGTCTCCTGCCCGATCGCCCCGAGCCAGCCCGTGTCCTCGACCGGCGCCCGCGCCGGCCGCAGCCCGCAGACCCGCAGCAGCGCCGCCAGCGTCGAGCGCCCCGGGCCGGGATCGCGCAGCTCCCGCCAGCCCGCCTCGGCGAAGTGCAGGAACGGCTCGCGCCCGCCCACGTCCGGGTAGGTCGCCCGGTACCAGTCCGCGTCCACCGCCGGCAGGTTCAGCCGGTGCGGCTCCGCGAACGGCTCGGCCCCCGTCAGCCGGGTCTCGGCGACGTAGCGGAAGAACGGGTCGTCCGCGACCGCCCGGCTGCCGGCCCGCGCCTGCACGTAGCCGGCCGGGTCGAAGTCCGGCCGCGGGCCGATCCGCGCCCGCCAGCCCTCCGCCACGTAGTGGCGCAGCAACTCCGTGTCCGAGGCATCGGCCAGCGCCTCGGCCTGCGGTCCGGGCAGGCGCTGCCGGTAATGGGCGGCGTCGAAGTAGGGGGCGAGCGTCTCGATCCGCAGGGCGAGCGCGGCCTCCGGGTCGGGGCGGGCCGGTCCGCCGTGGAGGACGTAGTGGACCAGCGGGTTCCGGGTGGCGAAGGTGATCCCGCGGCTGAGGCAGTAGGCCAGGGTGTCGAAGTGCGGCGCCGGCTCGCGGCCCTCGCGCCAGCCGGAGGCCATGTAGTGGTCGACCGGGTCGACGCCGGCGGCGGCGAGGTCGGGGTTGCCGGCGAGATAGTAGGCGCCGTCGACGAGGCGGCGGGCGAGGCGGTGGGCCTCGGCCGTGTCGGGCTTGGGCAGGGCGGCCGCCTCCCCCTCCCCTTCACGTCCGGCGCGCCGGCGCGCGAGGGCGTGCAGGAGCGGGTTGATGCCGGCGCGGGCGAGGTGGGGATGGGCGGCGAGGTAGGCGGCGGAGTCGAAGTCGGGGCGCGGGTCGCGGCCCGCGCGCCAGCCGTGGACGAGGTAGTCGCGCACCGGGTCGGCCGTGATCCCGTACCAGCTCGCGTAGAACGCCGTGTCAAAGTGCGGGGCCAGGGCGGCGATCAGGCGCGCCTCGAGATCCGCGCCGGTCGCCGCGCCCGCCCAGCGTCGGTGCAGCGCCGCCGGCGTGGCCAGCGGGTCGCGCAGCCGGCCGAGGCGGCGTCGCATCCGCGTCAGGGCCGAGATCCGGCCGGTCCCGTCGGAGTCGCGGCGCATCTCAGGACTCTGCGGAGGGGCGTTCGCCGCGGGCCGTCACGGGGCGCGGGATCCATCGGCCGCCCGCCGGGCGGGCGCCGTCGAGGCGCGGGGCTCTGATCGGGTCATGGGCGGCAGCTGGCGGGCAGCGTCGGAGGCGCGAGGCGGCGCGGGAGCGAT
Organism: Methylobacterium sp. yr668; assembly: GCF_900116245.1. Taxonomy (NCBI): domain Bacteria; kingdom Pseudomonadati; phylum Pseudomonadota; class Alphaproteobacteria; order Hyphomicrobiales; family Methylobacteriaceae; genus Methylobacterium; species Methylobacterium sp. yr668. The sequence goes on from NZ_FOZY01000006.1 coordinate 71,168, forward strand.
CGTCCTGTCGGACACAAGTCGCACTAGCGGAACCGGCCGAATCCGTAAACCGCGGGGCGCCGCCGGCGTCCGCGCCGCGGGCCACGCCGCGGGCCACGCCGCGGGCCACGCCGCGGGCCACGCCGCGGGCCACGCCGCGGACCTGCGGAGGGGCCTTGCTGTCGACCGTATTTCGATATATCTGAAAATTCGTCATATCGAAATAGAGTCGTCTCCATGCATCCCTATGTCTCGGACGGCCTGCACGCCGATCCCTTCGACGCCTTCCGCGTCCGCGCTCATCGCGGGCCGATGGGCGGCGACCCCCGCGGACGGCACGGGCCCCACGGCCACCCGGGTCGCGGTCCCGGCGACCGCCGGATGTTCGGCCGCGGCGGCCGCGGCGACCTCGCGCGCTTCTTCGCCCACGGCGACCTGCGCCTCGTCATCCTCCACCTGATCGCCGAGAAGCCGCGCCACGGCTACGAGATCATCAAGGCGATCGAGGAGCGGGTCGGCGGCGCCTACAGCCCGAGCCCCGGGACCGTCTACCCGACGCTGACCCTCCTGGAGGAACTCGGCCACGTCACGGTGACCCCCGGGGAGGGCACCAAGCGGCTGCACGCGATCACGCCCGAGGGGCAGGCCTTCCTGGACGGCAACCGCCCGACCCTCGAGGCGATCCTCGCCCGGATGGCCGAGGCCGAGGCCGCCCGGGGCGACGGTCCCCCGCCCTCGGTCGTGCGCGCCAAGGAGGGGCTGAAGCTCGCCCTGCAGATGCGGCTCGCCCGCGGCCCGCTCAGCGCCGAGCAGGCCGCCGCCATCACGGCGGCCCTGGAGGCGGCGACCGCCGCGGTGGAGCGGGCGTGACGGGCCGTCCCGCGCCCGTCACCGGACCCGTCATCGGACCCGTCACCGGACCCGTCACCGGGACGCGGCCGGTGCCCGACCCGCGGCTCGGCAGCCTCGTCCTCGGGATCACCCTGTTCCGGCCGCGGCCGGACCAGGTGGCGCGCGTCCGGGCCCTGGCCTCGGCCGGCGACGCCGCGGTGATCGCCTTCGACAATGGCGGCCTCCCGGCCGGGACGGCCGACCAGCTCGCCCGGGCCGGCGTGACCCTGCTGTCGGCGGGCACGAATCTCGGCATCGCCGAGGCGCTCAACCGGATCGCGGCGGCCGCCCGCGCCGCGGGGGGCGGGACCCTCCTCCTCCTCGACCAGGACGCCGAGCCGCCCGCGGATCTCGCCGCCGCGCTGCTGGCGGCGCGGGACCGGCTGCGGGAGGCCGGGATCCCGGCGGCGGTGGTGGGCCCGGCGCCCGCGCCGGCATCGGGCCACAAGGCGCCGGCCTACCCGCCCCGTCCCGGCGCGCCGGCACGCGACGGCCTCGCCCCGGTGCAGTTCCTGGCGACCTCGGGCTCGCTCCTCGACCTCGACGCTTTCGCGCGGGTCGGGCCGTTCCGCGGCGACTTCTTCATCGACGGGGTCGAACTCGAATGGTGCTTCCGTGCCTGGAGCCTCGGCTACGGCTGCTACCGAGCCGACGCCGTCGCGATCCCGCACCGCGTCGGCGGCGGGACGATCCGGGCCTTCGGGATCACGATGCCGCGCCAGCCCCTGTTCCGCATGGCGACCTACCTGCGCAACGCGATCTACGCGTGGCGGCTGCCGCACGTGCCGCCGCGCTGGAAACTCGCCCAGGCCGCCTACCTGCCGCTCCAGGCCGGGCTGTACTGGGCGGATTCGGGCTTCCGGCCCGCCGTGCTGCTCAGGCTCCTCGCGGCCGCGCGCGACGGCGCCCTCGGGCGCCTCGGGCCGCCCCGGGACCTGCCCCGGGACCTGCCGTGACCGACCGCCCTGCCCTCGACGTCGTGATCGTCAACTGGAACGGCGGCGGCCTGCTGCGCGCCTGCCTCGCGAGCCTCGCGGCCGCGCGGGACGCCGCGGCCGTGCAGGTCACCGTGGTGGACAACGCCTCGACGGACGGCTCCACCGAGACCCTGCCCGCCCTGCCCCGCCCGCTGCGGCTGATCCAGAACACCGCGAATCTCGGCTTCGGCCGGGCCTGCGACCAGGGCGCCGCCGCCGGCGACGCCCCCGCGATCCTGTTCCTGAACCCGGACACGCAGGTCGCGCCCGACGCGCTCGGCGTGGCCCTGGCCGCCCTGGCGGCCGACCCGCGGACCGGGATCGTGGGCGCGCGGCTCGTCGACCTGGACGGGCGGACCGCGCGCTCCTGCGCCCGGGCGCCCTCGGCGCTGGGCCTCCTCGGCCGCGCCCTGGCGCTGGACCGCCTCGGCCTCGTGCGGCCGCACTTCCTGCTGGAGTGGGACCACGCGGAGGACCGCGCCGTCGACCAGGTGATGGGCGCCTTCCTGATGATCCGCCGCGACCTGTTCCGGAGCCTCGGCGGGTTCGACCCGCGCTTCTTCGTCTACTGGGAGGATGCCGACCTCTGCGAACGGGCCCGGGCGGCGGGCTTCGCGGTGCGGCACGTGGCCGGGGCGGTCGCCCGCCATGTCGGCCAGGGCACGACCCGGCAGGTGCGGGCGCGGCGGCTGTTCTACTTCCTGCGCAGCCAGATCCTCTATGCCGGCAAGCACCACGGCGCCGCGACGGCCCTCGGCCTGGCGGCGGCGAGCTTCGGCGCGCAGGTGCCCCTGCGGCTCGCCCTGGCCCTCGCCCGCCGCTCCCCCCGGGAGGCCGCGGAGGTCCTGCGGGCGGCGGGCCTCCTGGCCGCGGCGCTGCCGGGGCTCGTGCCGGACCTCCTGCGGGCCGCGCGCGCGGGGCCCGCCGCTTGAGCGGGCCGACGATGCCGTGCCCTGTCCGCGCGCCCGCCGCGCAGGGGCCGGCCGCCCGATCGACCCGGACGCGGCCGTGAGCCTGCCGATCACCGGCGACGGCCGGTTCTGGGCCCTTGCCTTCCTGGGCCTCGGCCTCCCGGCCTGCCTCGCGCTGGCCTGGATCGGTCTCACCGGCGAGTCCCCGTCCGCCCTCGCCGTCTGCGGCCGGCTCGCCGGCATCGCGGCGTTCCTGGGCCTGGGGCTCGCCGCCCTGGCCCTGGCGACCCGGGGCCGGGCCGCGCTGTTCGCGCTGCTGTGCTTCCCGGCCTCGCTCGCGGCCGCCTCCGGACCGGACGGGCCCGTCCTGGCGCTGGCGGCGCTCGCGGCCGCGCTGCTCAGCCCCCGGCCGATGACGGGCCGGCACGGATCGGCGCGCCGCGCCGGCGCGGCGCTGGCGATCGCCCTGGTGGTGCTGGCGCGGCCGGCCTGCGCGCCCCTCGTGGGGATGCTGCTGGTGCCGTTCCCGCCCCCGGGGCGACGCGTCCGCGCCTGGCGGGAGCGGCTGCCGCTCGCCGCGCTCGCCCTGCTGCCGGCTCTCCTGCCGGCGCTCCTGCCGGCCCTGCTGCCGGCCGCGAGCCCCGGGCTTCCGCCCCCCGCCGGCGCGGCGGACGGGTTCGTGTCCCTGCCCGTCCCGCTGCCCGGGTTCCTCACCGGGGTCTGGACCGCCGCGCTGCTGGTGCCGCCCGTCGCGCTGCGGCGCGGCCCCCTGCCCCCGCGCGCGGAGCGGCTGTGGCTCTCGGGCTGCGCGCTGCTCGGCCTCTGGCTGGCGGTGCTGCCGCAGGCCCTCGCCCCGGCCGGCGGCCTCGGGGGGATGCAGGCCCGGGACCTGCTGCCGCTGGCGCCGATGCTGATCCTGGCCTTCGCCCGGGGGCGGATCGGTACCGCGGCGGCCCTGCGCTGGCCGGCCCTGCTCCCGGTGCTGGCCGCCGCCCTCGACGCGGTGGTGCTGCCGATGATCGCGCTGCGGGCGTAGCGGGCGCTCAGTCCCGGTCCAGGAACTCCAGGAGCGCCCGGTTGAAGGCCTCGGGCCGGGTGACGCTGTGGGCGTGGCCGCCCTCCGGGGCGAGGGCGAGCCGGGCCTTGGGCAGCGCCGCCGCCAGCCGCTCGGACCGGGTGTAGGGCACCAGCACGTCGTCCCGGGCGGCCATGACCAGGGTCTCGTGGCCGATCGCCCCGAGACGGTCCGCGATGGTGAAGCGCTCCAGGGCGGCGATGCGGGTCAGCACGGTCTCGGCGCCGGGGAAATGCGCCAGGGCCTGCGCCGCGTCGGCTTCGACCCGGTCGGCCTCCGCGGAGAGCCAGGGGGCCGGGTACAGGAAGATCGCCTGGGCCCGCACGTAGGCCTCCGGCCCGCCCCCGGCCAGGATCGCCCGGCGGGCCGCGAAGCAGCAGCGCGTGGCCGGGTCCATCGCGTCCCAGCCGTTGATCACGACGAGGCGCCCGACCCGCCCGGGGGCGTCCAGCGCCATCTGGAGGGCGATCAGGCCGCCGAGCGCGTGGCCGACCACGTCGGCCCGGTCGATCCCGGCCGCGTCCAGCACCCCGAGCGCGTCCCGCGCCATGGCGGGAACGTCGTGGTCCGGCGCGAGCCGGCCGGGCGAGCGCCCGGTGCCGCGGTGGTCGTAGGTGACGACCCGGAACCGCGCGGTCAGGGCCGCCATCTGCGGCGCGAAGTAGCCCGCCGCGCCGCCGAGCCCGGGCGAGAGCAGCACCGGCCGCCCGCCCGCCGCGCCGGCCACCGCGTGATGGAGCGGGCCCATCAGCGGCCGATATGGGCGATCGCGGCGATCTCCACGCGGGCCTCGGGCTTCACGAGGCCGCACTGGATGCAGTAGCGCGCGGGCTTCTCGCCCGGGAAATACTCGGCGTAGACGGCGTTGATCGCCGCGTAGTCGGCCCAGTCCGCCAGGAAGACGTGGTTGAAGGTGACGTCGTCCATGGTGCCGCCCGCGGCCTCGACCACGCCCCGGATGGTCTCCAGCACGTGGCGGGTCTGGGCCGCCGCGTCGCCGGCATGGACCACGTTGGCCTCCGCATCGAGCGGCAGCGTGCCCGAGACGTACAGGATCCCGTCGGCCAGGGTGCCCGGCACGTAGGGGGCCAGCGGCTTGCCGGTCCCCGGCGGTATCACGACCTGCTTGGGCATTCCCCTGCGCCTCCCGCGCGCGACCTGTCGGCCGGGCCGGGCAGGCCGCGCGGGAGGCCGCGTCGCGGCGGTCTTCGCGCACCCTGCCGGTCACCGGCCGGGCGCGCGATGCACTTATCCGGCCAGATCGCCGCCGGATGTACCGCCATATGTATCGATCCCGGCGTGTGAGGACGCCCCGAGGGCGGCCTCGAAGGCGGCGACGTCCGAGACCCAGCCGAAGAAGGTCTCGATGTTGGCGAGCGCCGCATGTTGCAGGCTCTCCGGCCCCGCCTGGTGCGTGGCGTCGGCCAGCACGATCCCGAAATACTCCCGGTGGAACCCGTCCCGCAGCGTCGACTCGACGCAGACGTTGGTGGCGATGCCGGTGAAGACCAGCGTGGTCACGCCCCGGGCCCGCAGGGTGCTGTCGAGGGGCGTGTTGTAGAAGCCGCTGTAGCGCGGCTTGCCCATCACGATGTCGCCGGGCGCCGGATTCAGGGCGTCCACCAGCGCGTAGTCCCAGGATCCCTTGGCGAGCAGCTGCGCGTTCGCTTCAGGATTCCGCCGCATCGTCTTGAGGGCGTTGGATTTGTGCCAGTTCGGCGAGCCCGGTCCACCGGCCTCGACATAGGCCGGGTCCCAGCCGTTCTGGAACCACAGGACCGGGATGCCGGCGGATCGCGCCGCCGCCACCGCCCGGGCGATCCGGGCGATCACCGGGCCGGTGCCCGAGACGTCGAAGCCGGCCCGGTCGAGGTAGCCGCCCGGGCTCGCGTAGGCGTTCTGGACGTCCACCACGATGAGGACCGTGGTCGCGGGATCGAGGGCGATCGGCTCCGGGCGGGCCGGCAGGACGACGCCGCCGTGCCGGCCCTGGGCGTCGCGGAATCCGGCGGGGCGATCCATCTGGCGATCCATCTGGCGATCCATCGGTCGGTCCATCGGGCGGTCCATCAGGCGACCTCGGGCAGTGCCGCCGCCGTCACGTGCCGGCGCGACCGCATCAGGGGCTGGATCCGGGTCCCGAAATCGTCGAGGCCCTTGAGGAAATCGTCGAAGACGAGCAGCACGCCCTCGACGCCGTCGATGGTCATGACGGCGTCGAGCATCGCGGCCACGCTGGCGTAGCTGCCCACCAGGGTGCCCATGTTGAGGTTCACCGCCGAGGTCGGGTCGGCGAGCTGGCGCACGTTGGTGTCGCTGCCGGACTTGGTGTCGGCCGCGCCCTGGACGCCGAGCCACGCGATCGCCTCGGCATCCGCGCCCGCCTTGTAGTGCGCCCAGGTCGCCATGGCGGCGTCGTCGGTCTCGTCGGCGATGATCATGAACAGCGCGAAGGCGGTCACCCGCCGCCCGGTCCGCGCGCCGGCCTCGGCGAGCGTCTCCACCACGGGCGCGAAGGCGGTCGGCGTGTTGAGCCCCTTGCCCAAGCAGAAATTGTAGTCGGCGTACTGGGCCGTGAAGGCCAGTCCGGCGCCGCTCTGACCGGCGCAGATGATCTTCACCGGCGCCTGCGGCCGGGGGCTCAGCCGGCAATCGTTCATCTGGAAATACGTGCCCTTGCGGTCGCTGGCGCCCGTCTCCCACAGGTCGCGCAGGATCTGGGCGTACTCGGCCAGGTAGTCGTAGCGCTTGGCAAAATAATCGTCGCCCGGCCACAGGCCCATCTGGTCGTATTCCGGCTTCTGCCAGCCGGTGACGAGGTTCAGGCCGAAGCGCCCGTCGGAGATCGAATCGATGGTCGCGGCCATGCGCGCCACGATGGCGGGCGGCAGGCACAGGGTCGCCGCGGTGGCGAACAGCCGGATCCGGGTGGTGACGGCGGCGAGCCCCGCCATCAGGGTGAAGGATTCGAGGTTGTGGTCCCAGAACTCGGTCCTGCCACCGAAGCCGCGGAGCTTGATCATCGACAGGGCGAAGTCGAGCCCGTAGCCCTCCGCCTTCAGGGTGATCGCCTTGTTGAGCGCGAAGCTCGGGCGGTACTGCGGGGCGTTCTCCGACAGCAGCCAGCCGTTGTTGCCGATGGGGATGAACACCCCGACACTCATCGCCGGTGCCGGACGGGCATCGGCGCTGTCGTCCGCGTGGCTCTGCATCGTCGTCCCGCGCTCCGCCCGGTCGGTCCCCCGCCGGAACCGAGTCGGCAAGCGGAGGCTCGCAAAACCGCCGCGGAGGGTCAAACCCGCGGCGCCCGTCGGGCGCAAAAATGCCTATCTTTCCAGCGACTTGCACAACCAGGGCGCGATGCCTGCCCAACCCGTACGCGCTTCCCGTCCGGCCGCACCTTCCCGCCGGCCCGCGCTTCCGCGCGGCGCGATGATCGGTCACGGTGCGGTGACGGTGCGGCGATAACTGTCGGCAGGGCCACAAACATTGTCGTGGGCGTGGCGAAGACCATCTTCCCGTGACGATGACGGATCTCGGTCCGACCCTGCCGGACCTTGCCTGACCTTGCCGGAGTGACAGCGATGCGCGCGTGGCCCGCCCTGCTCCTCGTCCTCGGTCTCGCGGGGCCGGTGGCGGCCGACGAGGCGGGGCGCGCGGCGGCCCGGGCGGTCATCGCCAAGCAGGAGCAGGCGCTCGGCCGCGACGACGCGCAGACCGCCTACGAGCAGGCCGCGCCCGGGATCCGGGAGCTGTTCCCGAATGCCGACCTGTTCATCGGCATGGTCCGGAACCAGTACCGTCCGGTCTACCGCCACCGCAGCTTCGTGTTCGGCGAGGCGCGGGACACGGACGCGGCGGGCGTGGTCCAGTCTGTGGCGATCCAGGACGAGTACGGCGTCGACTGGACGGCCGAGTACAGCCTCGCCCGCGACGCGGACGGGCAGTGGCGCATCACCGGCTGCCGCCTCATCAAGGCGCCCGGCACGCGCGCCTGAGGACGCGCGCAGGAGAGCGCGCAGGAGAGCGCGCCCCCGAGGGGCGCCCGCCGCCGGCACGGCGGGCGCGGAGGCCGAGCTCAGGGCCGGAACGTCCCGAGCTTCTCGAGCATCTGCAGGGTGACGTCGGCGCAGGCCCTGGTCGTGTCGTCGTCGGCGCACTTCACGTCGACCCGCGCGTCGCCGCGCTCCAGCACGATGTGGGCGGCCCGCGACGGCGGAGGCGGGGGCGGAGGCGGCGGGGGGCCGTCCGGGCCGGGACCGCGGCGCGGGTCGCCGGGGGCGGGGGTGGCGCGCCGGCCTCGGGGCCGGGCCTCGGGCCGCCGGGCGGCGGCGGCGGGGCCTGCGCGAAGGCGACGGTGCCGGACAGCAGTGCCGCGACGCCCGCGAGGGCGATGATTCGGGTCATGTCGGCTCTCTCCGAGACGGGATCCGCCCCGGCGGCTCGGGGGCCGCGGGGCGGTCCGGCTCTAGGACGCGGCCGGGCAACCGGCCCTGAACCGGCCCGTTCAGCCCCGGTTAAACCGCCGGCCCCGCCCCGTGCGCGCCCGGCAGCCAGGGCGGCGGCGCTCGGCTTTCGACAGGTCCGCCGGCATCGTGTAGAGGGGGCGCCTTCCCTCGGAGGACCCCGTGCTCCACGTCTCGACTCGCGGCGCGGCCGCGCCGCTCTCGTTCTCGGACGCGCTCCTGGCGGGCCTCGCCCGCGACGGCGGGCTCTACGTGCCGCAGACCTGGCCGCAGATCGGCCGTTCGGAGATCGCCGCCCTGGCGGGCCGGCCCTACGCGGAGGCCGCCAAAAGGGTGCTGCGCCCGCTGATCGACGGCGACGTCGCCGGGCCGGACCTCGACCGGATGATCGACGCGGCCTACGCGACGTTCCGCCACCCGGCGGTCTGCCCGCTGACCCAGCTCGACGACAACCTGTTCCTGCTGGAACTCTTCCACGGGCCGACGCTCGCCTTCAAGGACGTGGCGATGCAGCTGCTCGGGCGGCTGATGGACCACGTCCTGGCCGAGCGCGGCGCCCGCGCCACCATCGTGGGCGCGACCTCGGGCGACACGGGCTCCGCCGCCGTGGAGGCCTTCGGCGGCCTCGACCGGGTCGACGTGTTCATCCTCTACCCGCACGGGCGGGTCTCGGAGGTGCAGCGGCGGCAGATGACCTCGGTGCCGGCGCAGAACGTCCACGCGCTGGCCGTCGACGGCACGTTCGACGATTGCCAGAACCTCGTCAAAGCCCTGTTCCAGCACGCCGATTTCGCCGACGCGGTGCGGCTGTCCGGCGTCAACTCGATCAACTGGGCCCGGGTCGCGGCGCAGGCGGTCTACTACTTCACCAGCGCTGTGGCGCTGGGCTCCCCCCACCGCCCGGTCTCCTTCGCGGTGCCGACCGGCAATTTCGGCGACGTGCTCGCCGGCTGGGTCGCCAAGCAGATGGGCCTGCCGGTCGAGCGGCTGATGATCGGCACCAACGCCAACGACATCTTGGTGCGGACCCTGGAGCACGGCGCCTACGAGCTGCGCGGCGTGGTCCCCACCACCTCGCCCTCCATGGACATCCAGATCTCGTCGAACTTCGAGCGGCTGCTGTTCGAGGCGCTGGGGCGCGACGCCGCGTCCCTGTCGCGGCTGATGGCCGGTCTGAAGCAGTCCGGCGGGTTCTCGCTGAACCCCGAGGTGCTGGCGACGGTGCGGGCGGAGTTCGACGCCGTGGCGGTGCCGGAGCCCGACGTCATGGCGGAGATCGCCCTGACCCAGGCCGCCACCGGCGTGGTGCTCGATCCCCACAGCGCCATCGGCGTCCGGGCCGGGCGGCGGCTCCTGGAGCGGGACCCGGCGACCCCCGTGGTGGCGCTCGCCACCGCGCATCCCGCGAAGTTCCCGGACGCGGTCGCCCGGGCGACCGGCGGCCTGCGCCCCGCCCTGCCCCCGCACCTCGCCGACCTGATGGACCGGCCCGAGCGCCTGACCCGGGTCGCCAACGACCAGGCCGCCCTGGAGGCGCTCATCCGCGAGCGCGCCCGCATCACGAGGGGTGCGTGAGCCCGGCGCGCGTCACGCGACGCGCCCCCTCTCCCGTGCGGGAGCGGGGACCCGCGCCGCATCCGGCCCCCTCCGCGACGAGCCGTCGATGAACCAGCATTTCTCCACCCACGCCGCCTCGCCGTCCCTGCGCACCACGCGGCTTCCGAACGGCGTCACGGTGGTGACCGAGCCGATGCCCGGGGTCGCCACCGCGAGCCTCGGCGTCTGGGTCGGCGCCGGCTCGCGCAACGAGCGCGCCGACGAGGCGGGCCTGTCCCACCTCATCGAGCACATGGCCTTCAAGGGCACCCGCACCCGGTCGGCGCAGAAGATCGCGGAAGAGATCGAGAATGTCGGCGGCGAGATCAACGCCGCCACCTCCACGGAGGGCACCAGCTACACCGCCCGGGTGCTCGGCGAGGATGCCGGCCTCGCCCTCGACGTGATCGGCGACATCCTCACCGACTCGGTGTTCGACGCGGGCGAGCTCGCCCGGGAGAAAGGCGTCATCCTGCAGGAATACGCCGCCGTCGAGGACACGCCGGACGACGTGGTCTACGACGCCTTCACGGAGGCGGCCTTCCCGGACCAGCCGGTCGGCCGGCCGATCCTCGGGCGGCCCGAGACGATCCGGAGCTTCGACGAGGCCGGGATCCGCGCCTATCTCGACCGGGAATACACGCCGGACCGCATCGTCGTGGCCGGCGCCGGGGCCGTGACCCACGAGGCGATCGTGGCGGCGGCCGAGCGCCATTTCGGCGCTCTGCCGGCCAAGACCGCCCCCGCCTCGGTGCCGGGAATCTACGGCGGCGGTGAGCGGCGGATGCCGCGCAAGCTCGAGCAGGCCAACGTGGTGATCGGCCTTCCGGGCCTCTCCTTCCGGGACGATCGCTACTACGCGCTCCACATGTTCGCGCAGGTGCTGGGCGGCGGCCTGACCTCGCGGCTCTGGCAGGAGGTGCGCGAGACCCGCGGCCTCGCCTACGAGATCCAGGCCTTCCACTGGCCCTTCTCCGATTGCGGCCTGTTCGGAATCGGCGCCGGCACCGCCGGGGCGGACCTGCCCGAACTCGTCGACGTGACCCTGGCGGCCACCGCCCGGGCGGCCCGCGACCTCGACGCCACCGAGATCGCCCGCGCCAAGGCGCAGCTGAAGGTCTCGCTGCTCTCGGCCCTGGAGACGCCGGGCGGGCGCATCGAGCGCAACGCCCGCCAGATCCTGGCCTGGGGCCGGGTGATTCCCGCCGGGGAGGTGATCGACAAGGTCGATGCCGTCACGGTCGAGGACGTCCGCGCCGCGGCGGCCGCGATGCTGCAGGGCACGCCGACGCTGGCGGCGATCGGCCCGATCCGCAAGCTGCCCACCCTCGACAGGATCGCGGGCGCGCTCCGGGGGGCGTAGGGCAGCTTCGGTCGGTCGCCGCGCCACCGTCTTTGCGAGCGGAGACCCCCCGCAACGGCCGGCCCCCGCCCCGCCCAACTTGATTTGGCCGCAAAGGGGCGCGATCCGCGGGCGGTGAACCGGCCCCGGGGCAACCTTGCCCCAGGTCAGGTCCGCGCCTATCGATCGAGGCCGCCCGGGCGGCCGATGCCGAAGCTCGCACGGCCGGAAGTCAAGACACCCTTGCGCATCCTCGCCCTCCTCCTGACCCTGGTCGGCGGTCTCGTCGGTGCCCTCGCGCTCACGCTCGCCGCGAGCGCGCCCGCCCAGGCCGTGGAGGCGGTCCGCGTCACCCTCGACGCGCCGGTGATCGACCTGACCACCGCGATCGAGCGCTACCGCTCCGACGGCGACCTGATCCAGATCTCTACGGCGCCCGGCAAGGACGGCATCGTCCGGCGCATCGTCGTGAAGGCGCGCGACGCCGGCGCCCGGCCCGACTGGATCGTGTTCGCGCTCACCAACGACACCGACGAGCAGATCGACCGCATCCTGGTCGCCCCGCATTTCCGGCTGGTCGATTCCGGGGTGATCTGGCCCGATCTCGGCGGCTCGCGCATCGCCGCTATCACGGCGAGCCAGGGCATCCGGCCCGAGCGGGACGAGAACCCGGAGGCCGACCAGTTCACCATCACGCTCGATCCCGGCGCCACCGTCACCTACGTGGCCGAGCTGCGCGGCTCCAACGTCCCCCAGCTGCGCCTCTGGGACCAGGACGCCTACCGCCGCAAGACCGCCGGCCTGACCCTCTACAAGGGCATCATCATCGGGATCAGCGGCCTGCTGGCCCTGTTCCTGACCATCGTGTTCGTGGTCAAGGGCGCGATCATCTTCCCGGCCGCCGCCGCGCTCGCGTGGTCGGTGCTGGCCTATGCCTGCATCGATTTCGGCTTCCTGCAGCGGGTGTTCCCGGTCACCGAACTCGCCGAGCGGGTCTACCGGGCCTCCGCGGAGGCGGTGCTCGGGGCGACGCTGCTGGTCTTCCTGTTCGCCTATCTCAACCTCGCCCGCTGGCACGTGCGCTACAGCCACGTGGCGTTCTTCTGGCTTGCCTTCCTGGCAGGCCTCGTCGGGCTCGCGGTGTTCGACCCGCCGGTGGCGGCGGGCGTGGCGCGGATCTCGATCGCCGCGGTGGCCGGGATCGGCCTGCTGCTGATCGTCTACCTCGCCGCCCATAACGGCTACGACCGGGCGATCCTGCTGGTGCCGACCTGGCTCCTGCTCGTCGTCTGGGTGACGGCGGCGGGCTTCGCGGTCACCGGCCAGATCGGCAGCGACCTCGTGCAGCCGGCCCTGATCGGCGGCCTCGTGCTGATCGTGATGCTGATCGGCTTCACGGTGCTCCAGCACGCCTTCGCGGGCGGCGGCCTCAGCCACACCCTGGTCTCCGACACGGAGCGGCGGGCGCTGGCGCTGACCGGCGCCGGCGACGTGGTGTTCGACTGGGACGTGCCCGCCGACCGGGTCTTCGTCGGCCCTGAGATCGAGGGCCAGCTCGGCCTCGCCCGCGGCACCCTGGAGGGGCCGGCCACCAATTGGCTGGGCGCGCTCCACCCCTTCGACGTGGAGCGCTACTCGGCCGCCCTCGACACGGTGATCGAGGAGCGGCGCGGCCGCATCGTCCACGATTTCCGCCTGCGCTCGGAGGCCGGCACGTTCTTCTGGTACCGCCTGAAGGCGCGGCCGGTGATCGGCGCCGACGGCGAGGTGATCCGGGTGGTCGGCACCATCGCGGACGTCACCGAGATCAAGACCGCCGAGGAGCGCCTGCTCCACGACGCCGTGCACGACAGCCTCACCGGCCTGCCGAACCGCGAGCTGTTCGGCGACCGCCTCGACGCGGCGCTGGCCTTCGCCGGCCAGGACCAGCGCCTCAAGCCCACCGTGATCGTCCTCGACGTCGACCGGTTCAAGGGCATCAACGACGCGATCGGCCTGTCGGCGGGCGACTCGATCCTGCTGACCCTGTCGCGCCGCCTCGGCCGCCTGCTGCGCCCGCAGGACACGCTGGCCCGGGTCGCCGGCGACGAGTTCGCGGTGATCCTGCTCTCCGAGCGCGACCCCGACCGGATCCTGGCCTTCGCCGAGATGATCCGCCGGGCGATCGCCACGCCGATCACCTACGCCGACCGGGAGATCTTCCTGACCGTCTCGATCGGCCTCGCCCTCTACGAGGCCGGCGCCAACCTGAAGCGCGACGAGGTGTTCAAGAGCGCCGAGATCGCCATGATCCAGGCCAAGCGCAACGGCGGCGACCGGATCGAGGTGTTCCGCGCCCACATGCGCACCGACCGCTCGGACCGGCTGATGCTGGAGAGCGACCTGCGCAAGGCGATCGAGCGCAACGAGCTGCGAGTGCTGTTCCTGCCGGTGGTGCGGCTCGAGGACCGCACCGTGGCGGGGTTCGAGACCGTGCTGCGCTGGGACCACCCGAAGCTCGGGCGCATCCCCGCCTCGACCTTCCTGCCGCTCGCCGAGGAGAGCGGCTTCGTGGTCAACCTGGGCATCTTCGCCCTGGAGCGCACGGCTCTCGAACTCGCGGCGTGGCAGCGCTCCCTGGAGGTCGAGCCGCCGATCTTCGCGGCCTGCAACCTGTCCTCGCGCCAGCTCCTGCGCCACGACCTCCTGCACGACGTGAAGACCGTGCTGGCCCGCTCCGGGGCCCTGCCCGGCTCGCTCAAGCTGGAATTCAGCGAGAGCCTCGTGATGGAGAACCCGGAATACGCCGCCCAGATGCTGGCGCGGATCCACGACCTCGGCGCCGGCCTGTGCCTGTCGGATTTCGGCACCGGCTACTCGGCCCTCTCCTATCTCCAGCGCTTCCCGTTCGACACGATCAAGGTCGACGCGACCTTCGTGCGCCAGATCGGTACCGGGCAGACCGCGATCCTGCGCTCCATCGTGCGCATGGCGAGCGAGCTGAACCTCGCCATCGTGGCGGAGGGCTGCGAGTCCGAGGCCGATGCCCAGGCGCTCGCCGGTCTCGGCTGCGAGTACGCCCTCGGCCCGGCCTTCGGCGAGCCGATGACCATGCTGCAGGCCCGCCAGATCGTCGGGGCCGCCCCGGAAGCGGCCTGAGGGCTGCTCCCGGGACCCGATCCGGCGAAAGTCGCGGATCGGTTTAAGTTCGCCTTAACCATGTCCGATCAAGCTCCTGTTGATAGGCGGGCCCTCCAGCGCCCGCGATGGGGATGGGTCGGATGGCCGAGGCGGCACGGCGTTACCAGCAGGCGGGCGGCTCGGACCTCGTGCGTCGCCTGATGGCCCGGCCGGTCCGGCTGGAGCAGCAGGTCCGGACCCGGATGCCCCTCCGCGACCCGCGCCGCGTCGACGCGTTCGCCGACGCCTACGCCTACGCCGACGAGGCCGCGGACGACGCGGAGGCGCGGGACGAGGCCGACGCGATCGCCCGCCTCGAGACCGAGCTGCAGGTGATGAAGGCGGTACTCCGGGCCCAGCGGCAGGAGGTCGAGTCGCTGCGGGCGCAGCGCCAGCTCCTGACCGAATCGGCCCCGACCGACGATGTCCGCGCGACCCGCGAGCGCTGGGCGGCCCTGGTCGACTCGCTCCTGATCCGCGCCCGCTGATCCGTCACCAGGGCATGCGGGGGAGAGCCATGGGGGCGCGCTGCTCGCTCGTCGTCAACGGTCGGTCGGTCCGCGTCTCGACCGGCGACACGCCGCTGGAGGCGGCGCTGGCCGAGGGCATGATCGCGCCGCTGCAGGCGCAGTCCGGCAACCTGCTCGCCGGCCAGGGGATCGCTCAGGGGATCGCTCAGGGCAGCGCGGCGCCGTCCGGCCGCCGCCATCCGGCCCGCCGGGCCCGGGCCGAGGCCCTGCGCCCGGCCCTCCCCGGCGCCCCGATCCAGGGCCAGGAGGAGGCGCCGCCGCCGCCCGTCACCGTCCGCAAGGGCACGGTCACGGAGATCCGCCGGCTCAGTCCCGGCATCCTCGAGATCGTCGCGACCCTGACCCGGCGCCCGACCGGCGAGCCCGGCCACCAGGCGCTGGTGACCTTCGCGGGGCTGCCGACGCGGACGCTGTCCCCGACCCTGCGGGTCGACGGCACGACCGAGATCAACGACGTGGTGTTCCACGTCGCCCGCGACCCCGAGGGCGATCCGCTCGACGGGCTCCGCCTCGACCAGCCGGTGCGCCTCAAGGGCCCCGTCGGCCGGGGACAGTACCGCCCCGGGGGCGGCCGGCTCGTGCTGGTGGCGGCCGGCGCCGGCTTCGGCGCGATCTGGGCGATCGCCCGGGCGGCCCGCTACGTCGAGCCCGCCCGCGAGATGGCCCTGGCCGTCGGCGCCCGCGACGCCCTGGACCTCTACATGCGCGAGAGCCTGGACTGGCTGCGCCGCACCGGGGTCGGCCGGATCGTGCTCTGCGCCGATCGCGGCCGCCAGCGGCCGCCGGACGTGCGCTCCGGCCCGCTCAGCGCCCACCTGCCGAGCCTGCGCGCCACCGACGTGGTCCACGTGGCGGGCGACGTCTCGACGGTCGGCGCCGTGCAGGTGCTCGCCGCCGCGGTGGGCGCCCGCTGCTACCCGATCGTGATCGACTGAGCGCCGTCGCCTCGACGCGGCGGCGCCCGGCTGCTACCGGCGCCGGGGCGGCCGCACGGGGCCGGTCCCGAGCCCGATCCGAGTCCGATCCGAGCCCCGATGATCCGCGTCCTCTGCCTCGGCTACAGCGTCACGGAGCTGCCGGGCTACGTGGAGCGGGCCAACGCCCTGGCCGAGGCCGAGGGGCGCCCGGTCACGTTCCTCCGCAGCGGCTGGGGCGGCCATTCCCTGCCCTCCATCGCCGCGCTGATCGACGAGATCCTGGACGCGATCCCCTGCGACCGCGTCCTCCTCGAGCTGTTCACCGGCAACGTCCGCTACTTCGACGGCGCGACGATGCGGGCCTATCTCGACGACATCCTCGCGGCGACCGCCCGGCGGGACCTGCCCGTCGCCTTCCTCAACCTCCACCAGGGCGGCGTCGACTACGCGGCCGAGCCCGTCGCCGGCCTGCTGGCGGCGTACCGCGCCCTCTACGGGATCCCCTATCTGGACATCGCCGCCCCGGTGGCGGCCGCGGGCGCGGGCGACATCACCTACCTGCTGAAGGACGCGACCCACGTTACGCCGGCGGGCGCCGACCTCTACGGCACCCTGGTCTACAGCTTCCTGCGCGCGCCGCCGCCGGGGCGGGCCTATATCGACCGGTTCCGGACCCTGCCGGGCCGGTTCGAGGCCCTGCCGCTGCGCGCCCTCCCCGGCCTGACCTGCGGGTTCGCCCTGCGCCGCAACGGCATCCCGCTGGACTTCCTGGAGATCCCGGAGGGCACGCGCGTCGCCGTTCCCCTGGGGCGCCCCCGCGACGTGATCGGGCTCCTCGTGACCTACGGGCCGCGGGCGGGCACGCTGACGGTCGAGGATCCGGCGACCGGGCGCGCGCGGACCCTCGTCGCCTACGACGAGTTCTCCTACTACACGCGCGCGATGTTCCGCAGCGTGACTCTCCCGGCGGCGCGCGCGCTGACGATCGCGCAGTCGGCGGAGCGCCCGGACATCGCCCTGCGCAAGGGCGCGCCGGATCCAGGCCCGCGGATCGGGCGCGTGTCGCACGTCGTCTGCCGGCGCAGACTCGGCCTCGCCCCGCGCGCCGCGCGCCAGCTTCACCGGCTGCGGCGCGGCCTGCGCCGCGTCGGATTGCGGCTCGGGCTCGTCCGAGGCGCCTGACCCCGGCCCCGTTCAGGCATAGTCATGCAGGCACGAGCGTTTGAATAACGCACCTTTATGGCATTCGATTTATCGATCTCTGTAATTATCAATCCAGTCTCTGTATCGGTTCGTGTATTCGTGCGTGCGAAGAGTGATGTGATCGATCGTGGCTTCCTGTTCGTGGCGTGTGATAAGCTGTGCCGGTGACGCCGGCGGAGATCGAACGGAATGCGGATCCTGCGCGATGCGAACCTGCATGTGAAAATGTCCGCGCCGCTCTTGTTCATGGTGATCGTGTGCGCCGCCTCTGCCGCGTACTCGCTCAGAGAACTCAGAGCGATCGAGGAGAGAGATAGATTTTTGGTGGATTACTATTTCGCGAGGCTCGAGATATTCTCAAGTGTCCGCGAAAAGTTCGTCGATGCGGCGCTCATGAACCGCAATCTCATCATCGGCAAGCCGAAAGGCGACATCCCCCTCTTCCGCAAGGGCTACGACGCCTCCGTCAAGGCCGTGGCCGACGGCATCGAGACGCTGGAACAGGGCTCGCGGCGCGCGAAGATCGCGGCGCTGCAGCGCCAGATCGGCACCGTCGCCCGGGACTATTTTGACCTGCTCGACCGCTCCAACTACCTCGCGCTCCGGAATGACCGGCCGGCGGCGATCCAGGTCGGCGTGGTCGCCAGCCGGGAGGTCCGGGCGCAGTTCGACCGCGCGGCCCAGGCGTACGAGGCGGCGGCGGCGGCCCGCCTCGGCGAGGCGAAGATCGCCACGCAGCAGGGGGCCGAGCAGGCCCGGACGGTCCTGATCGGCGCCACGGTGGCGGGCCTGCTCGTCGCCCTGGGACTCTCCGCGGCCATCGTCGTGGTCGGTGTCACGCGGCCGCTCCACCGCCTCGTCGCCGCGCTGCGGCGCGTGGCGCAGGGCGACGGCGCCGCCACGATCGCGGAGGCGCGGCGCGGCGACGAGATCGGAGCGGCCGGGCGGTCGAGGCGATCCGGAGCTTGATCATCCGCAACGCCGAGGCGGAAGCCGAGGGCCGGCGGCGCGCGGACGCCGCCGCGGCCGCGGCCCGCAAGGACGCCACGATGGGCCTCGCCCGGACCTTCGAGGCGGCTGTGGCCAGGATCGTGGACCGGGTCTCGACCGCCGCGGGCGAACTCGAGGGCACCGCCCACCAGATGACCGCGACCGCCCAGGAGACGGCCAGCCAGTCCGGCGCGGTGGCGCTGGCGGCCGAGGCGGCGGCGGTTAACATCGGCACGGTGGCGGCCGCGACCGAGCGGCTCGGCAGCGCCATCCAGGCGATCGGCCGTCAGGCGGGCGGCTCGTCCGCGCTCGCCCAGCAGGCGGTCGGCGAGGCCGACCAGACCGCCGGGTTCGTGGCTGAGCTGCGGCAGGCGGCCTCCGAGATCGGCGAGGTGGTGCGGCTGATCGCGTCCATCGCCGAGCAGACCAACCTGCTGGCCCTCAACGCCACCATCGAGGCGGCGCGGGCCGGCGAGGCCGGCCGCGGCTTCGCGGTCGTGGCGGGCGAGGTGAAGGCCCTGGCCGAGAAGACCGCGCGGGCGACCGACGGGATCGCCGCGCAGATCGGCCGGATCCAGGGCGTGACCGGATCCGCGGTCGGCGCCATCGGCGCGATCATCGACCGGATCCGCGAGATCAACGGGGTGGCGATCGCGATCGCCGCGGCCGTGGAGGAGCAGGGTGCCGCGACCCGGGAGATCGTGCGCACCGTCGCCGAGGCGACGCGGGGCGCCGCGGAGGTCACCGGCACCATCGCCGGGGTGGCCGAGGCCTCCGATCGGACGGGGGTCGCGGCCGACCACGTGCTCACGGCCGCCACCGCCCTGTCCCGTCAGTCCGAGGGGCTCGCGGCGGAGGTGGAGCGGTTCCTGGACGGCGTGCGCGCGGCCTGAGGGCGGGGCAGGCCCGCTCCCGCGCGGGGAGCGGGCCGGTGGCGACTCAGCCCAGGCGGACCCGCCAGATCTCCTCGGCGTACTCGCGCATGGCGCGATCGGAGGAGAACCACGCCATGCGGGCGGTGTTGCGGATCGCCTTCGCCCACCAGCCGCGGGGATCGCGCCACGCGGCGTCGATCGACCGCTGCACCCGCCAGTAATCGTCGAAATCGGCGGTGAGCAGGTACTGGTCGCGCCGGCGCAGGTCGTCGGTAAGCGGCCGGAACCGGCCCGGCTCCTCCGGCGAGAACCGTCCCGAGGCGATCATGTCGAGGGCGGCGGCCAGCCGCGGCGAGGCCTGGATCGCCCGGGCCGCGTAGTCCGGCTCGGCCTGCCGGGCGCGGACGCCGTCGGCCTCCAGGCCGAAGATGAAGATGTTGTCCGCCCCGACATGGTCGCGGATCTCGATGTTAGCGCCGTCGAGGGTCCCCACCGTGAGCGCGCCGTTGAGGGCGAACTTCATGTTGCCGGTGCCCGAGGCCTCCATGCCGGCGGTGGAAATCTGCTCGGACAGGTCGGCGGCCGGGATGATCGATTCTGCGAGGCTCACCGAGTAGTTCGGCAGGAACACCACCTTCAGCCGGTCCGCGACCTCGGGATCGTCGTTCACCGCCTTGGCGACGTCGCAGGCGAGCTTGATGATCAGCTTGGCCTGGACGTAGCTCGGCGCCGCCTTGCCGGCGAAGATCTTCACCCGGGGCGTCCAGTCCCGGTGCGGCTCGGCCTTGATCGCCTGGTAGAGCGCCACGGTCTCGACCACGTTGAGGAGCTGGCGCTTGTACTCGTGGATGCGCTTGACCTGGATGTCGAACAAAGCGGCCGGATCGACGTCGATGCCGGTGCGCTCGGCGATGATCGCCGCCAGGGCCTCCTTGCGCTCCCGGCGCACGGCCGCGTAGCGCGCCACGAAGGCCGGATCCTCGGCGTGGGCCTCCAGGCCCCGGAGCAGCTCGGGATTGTCGAGCACGCCGGCGCCCACCGTCTCCACGGCGAGCCGGGTGAGACCGGGATTGGCGTTGTGGAACCAGCGGCGGAAGGTGATGCCGTTGGTCTTGTTGACGATCTTGTCCGGATCCAGCGCGTGCAGGTCGGAGAAGACCGTCGAGCGCATCAGGTCCGTGTGCAGGGCCGAGACGCCGTTGACCCGGCGCGCGCCGTGGAAGGCGAGGTGCCCCATCCGGACCCGCCGCCCGTGCGACTCGTCGATCAGCGAGATCGACGCGAGGTAGGCCGCGGCATCCGCCGATTCCTGCCGGCCGTGCTTGGCCTGCTCCTCCAGGTGCATCCAGTTGATCAGGTAGATGATCTGCATGTGGCGCGGCAGCAGCCGCTCCATCAGCTCCACCGGCCAGGTCTCCAGGGCCTCGGGCAGGAGGGTGTGGTTCGTGTAGTGCAGCGTGTGCGTGGTGACGTGCCACGCGTCCTCCCAGGAGAGGCCGTAGACGTCGAGGAGGACGCGCATCAGCTCCGGCACCGCGATGGCCGGGTGCGTGTCGTTGAGCTGGATCGCCGCGTGGTCCGGCAGGGACCGGACGTCGCCGCGCTCGGCCACGTGGCGGGCCACGAGATCCTGGATCGAGGCCGCGGTGAAGAAGTATTCCTGGCGCAGGCGCAGCTCCTGGCCCTCGGCCGAGGAATCGCTCGGGTAGAGCACCCGCGAGATCGCCTCGGCGCGCATCCGCGCCGCGACCGCGCCGACATGGTCGCCGCCGTTGAAGCGGGCGAGGTCGACGGGCTCGCCGGCCTCGGCCTTCCAGAGGCGCAGGCCGTTGACGTGGCGGCCGCGCCAGCCGACCACCGGCACGTCGTGGGCCACCGCCCGCACGGTCTCGGCCGGCTGCCAGTGGCGCCGGATCACCCCCTCCTCCGGCGAGGACAGCGTGACGGTGCCGCCGAACCCGATCGCGTAGGTCGCCTCGGGCCGGGCGAATTCCCAGGGGTTGCCCTCGGCCAGCCAGGTCTCCGGCGCCTCGCGCTGCCAGCCGTCCTCGAAGGACTGGCGGAACAGGCCGTGGTCGTAGCGGATGCCGTAGCCCATGGCCGGGATGCCGATGCTGGCCATGCTCTCCATGAAGCAGGCGGCGAGCCGCCCGAGGCCGCCATTGCCCAGGGCCGCATCGGGCTCGGCCTCCTGCACGGCGTCCAGATCGATCCCGAGCTCCCGGAGCGCGCCGCGGGTCGTCTCGGTGAGGCCGAGATTGTTCAGCGCGTCCGACATCAGCCGGCCGATCAGGAATTCCAGCGACAGGTAGTAGACGCGCTTGTTCGGCACGCTCCGCTCGGAGGCCAGCGCGGCGGCCACGATTCGCTCGCGCAGGGCCAGCGCCGTCGCGGCGAACCAGTCGCGCGGGCGGGCGGTCTCGGGCGTGCGGCCGAGCGTGAAGGTGAGCTTGGCGCGGATCGCCTCGCGCAGGTCCACCACCGCGTCGCCGCTGCCGGACAGCACCGGGGCGGTCCAGGCGGCCGGGGCGGGCGCCTCGGTTGCGCGCTCGTCGCTCGAGACATCTTGTGGCACAGGCCGGGTCAGAACATCGTTCAACACGTGCGGGTCCCCCAAAGTCGTCGCCCCGGATTCTAGCGCCGGGGGTATCGTGGGCGGATTATCTCTTTTGATGGATTGCCGCCGCATGAACGGACGGGCGATCCGTGCCCCGAAGCGTCCGACGATGCGGTCGGCTTCCGGCGAAGTCGTGGCAGCGCCGCTCCGGCGGAGCGCACGGGCACGCCGGAGGAGATATGGCAGGGCGGCGTGACATTCCAGGCACAGCCGCGCGGCGTCGCCCTGCGTGAGGGGCATGCGCACAGGTTTTGGGGGCCGCAGCCATTCCCCGGGCGACGCCGCGTCGGGGCATTTCGCGCGCAGCGCGCGCTCTCGGCGCATCCATCGCCGGTCGCCAGGGCGCGGGTCAGCGGTTAAGCGTGGGCCGCCGATGCGAGGGGCGCAGCATGACCGACACCGTCTGGTGGAAGCGCGGGACCGTCTACCAAGTCTATCCGCGCTCCTTTCAGGACACGAACGGCGACGGGGTCGGCGACCTGCCGGGCATCACGGCGCGGCTGGACTACCTCGCATGGCTAGGGGTCGACGCCGTGTGGATCTCGCCGGTCTACCCCTCGCCCATGGCCGATTTCGGCTACGACGTGGCCGATTACTGCGGGATCGACCCGCTGTTCGGCACGCTGGCCGATTTCGACGCCCTCGTGGCCGAGGCCCATCGGCGCCGGCTGAAGGTGATCCTCGACTTCGTGCCGAACCACTCCTCGATCGCGCATCCCTGGTTCTCCGAGAGCCGGTCGTCGCGCGCGAGCCCGAAGCGGGACTGGTACATCTGGCGCGACCCGGCGCCCGGCGGCGGCCCGCCCAACAACTGGCTGTCGAACTTCGGCGGCCCGGCCTGGACGCTGGATGAGACCACCGGCCAGTACTACTACCACGCCTTCCTGGCGGAGCAGCCGGACCTGAACTGGCGCAACCCCGCGGTGCGGGCGGCCATGCACGACGTGCTCCGCTTCTGGCTGGAGCGCGGAGTCGACGGGTTCCGGGTCGACGTGATCTGGCACCTGATGAAGGATGTGGGATTCCGCGACAACCCGGCCAATCCCGACTACGCGCCGGGCTCGCCCGAGATCAACCGCTTCACCCAGGTCTACTCCGCCGACCGGCCCGAGATCTTCGACGTGATCGCCGGGATGCGGGGGGTGCTGCGCCAGTACGGCGAGCGGGTGCTGATCGGCGAGATCTACCTGCCGGTGGAGCGGCTGGTCGCCTATTACGGCCCGGACCTGACCGGGGCCGACCTGCCGTTCAATTTCCAGCTGATCCAGACCCCGTGGCGGGCCGACGCGGTGGCCGACCTCGTGGCGCAGTACGAGGCGGCCCTGCCCGAGGGCGGCTGGCCGAACTGGGTGCTGGGCAACCACGACCAGCCGCGCATCGCCGCGCGGGTCGGGCCGGCGCAGGCCCGCATCGCCGCGATGCTGCTGCTGACCCTTCGGGGCACGCCGACCCTCTACTACGGCGACGAGATCGGCCTCGGCCACGTGCCGATTCCCCCGGACCGCGCCCGGGATCCCTGGGAGCACAACGAGCCCGGGCACGGCCGCGACCCGGAGCGCACGCCGATGCAGTGGGACGACACGCCCCAGGCCGGCTTCTCCACGGCCGAGCCCTGGCTGCCGCTGGCGGCGGATTGGGCTGCCTGGAACGTCGAGAGCCAGCGCTCGGATCCGGGCTCGATGCTCACCCTGCACCGGCGGCTGCTCGCCCTGCGCCGCGACCACGCGGCGCTCGCCGTGGGCGGCTACCGCGAGGTGCCGCTCGGGATCGCCGAGGTGTTCGCCTACGAGCGCTTCGCTGACGGGGACGTCCTGCGCGTGCTCCTGAATTTCGGCGCGGCGTCGCAGGACCTGCCGCTCCCCGAGGGGGCCTGGACCGTGCTGCTCTCGACCCGTCCGGGGCGCGCGGGCGAGCCGGCCGGCCTCACCCTCGCGCTGGAGCCCGCCGAGGGGGTGATTCTGCGCCGCGCCGGGTGACGCGAGGCCGCCCCGGCTCCGGCCCCCGTCAGGCCGGGGACCGAATCAGGGGCTCGGGGCGGGCACCGCCGATCGGGCGAAGACGGACGAGCGGGACCCGTCCGGTTACGCCGGGCGCCGTCGTTCCGGGCCGAAGATCTGTATCCAGCGGCCGAAATCCGCCGTGGCGGCGCGATTTCTCGCTGCGATGCCACATAGGTAAGTGACGCTTAATCACCACGGTGGCCTATTTTGTGCGTCGCAACGGAACCGTCGCGGCGAAGGAGCATTGGCCGTGGTTGAGATCGTGACAGCCGTGCCTGCCCGGTCGACTGCCAGACCGGGGCATTCCGCCCGGCCAGGATCAATGCTGATGCTCGATGCGCGCCGTGGTGGTCCCTTCGCCGAGTGGTCGTCCGGCGAGGGGAACGGCGTCGGTCCCGTACCGGTTCCGGCCCGGCCGGCCTCGCTGCGCCGCCGCATCCTCTACGCGACGCCCGAGATGGCGGATTTCGTGAAGACCGGCGGCCTCGGCGAGGTCTCGGCCGCCCTGCCCCGGGCCCTGGTCCCGCACTACGACATCCGCGTCCTGATCCCGGGCTACCGGCAGGTCCGGGCCGCCTTCCCGGAGATCCCGGTCGTCGCCCGCCTCGAGGGCTTCGCGGGCATTCCCGCCTGCGACCTCGGCCTGGTCGAGGCGGCCGACGGCCTGCGGATCTACGTCCTGCTCAGCCCCGACCTCTACGAGCGCGACGGCACGCCCTACGGCGACCAGCACGGCGATTTCGGCGACAACGACCTGCGCTTCGCCCGCCTCAGCCTCGCGGCGGCGGACCTCGCCACCGGCGCCGATCCCGACTGGGCGGCCGACATCCTGCACCTCAACGACTGGCAGGCGGCCCTGGCGCCGGCCTATCTCGCGTGGCGCGGCCGGCGGGTCCCGAGCGTGCTGACCATCCACAACCTCGCCTACCAGGGCCTGTTCCCCCGGGACGCCCTGCCCCGGCTCGGCGTGCCGGACGCGGCCTTCCAGGTCGACGGCGCCGAGTTCTACGGACAGCTCTCCTTCCTGAAGGCCGGCATCTTCTACGCCTCGCAGGTCACCACGGTGAGCGAGACCTACGCGCGGGAGATCCAGACGCCCGAGCTGGGCTGCGGCCTCGACGGGCTGCTGCGCACCCGCGCCGGCCAGGGCCGGCTCGCCGGCATCCTGAACGGCATCGACGAGAGCTGGGATCCGACCACCGACCCGCACCTCGCCACGCGCTTCGAGATCGACGACTGGAAGGGCAAGCGCGCCAACACCGAGGCGGTGCGCCAGCAATTCGGCCTCGCGGTCTCCCGCGGGCCGCTCTTCGCTATCGTGTCGCGCCTCGTGCACCAGAAGGGCATCGACCTGAGCCTGCAGGCGGCCGAGACCATCGTGGCCGGGGGCGGCCAGCTCGTGGTGATCGGCCAGGGCGAGGGCCGGTTCGAGCAGGCGCTCCGCGGCCTCGCCCAGCGCCATCCCGACGCGGTCGGCGTGCATGTCGGCTTCGAGGAGGCGCAGGCCCGGCGGATGTTCGCCGGCAGCGACTTCCTGCTGATGCCCTCGCGCTTCGAGCCCTGCGGCCTCGCCCAGATGTACGCGCAGCGCTTCGGCTCCCTGCCGATCGTGCGCCGGACCGGCGGCCTCGCCGACACGGTCGAGGACGGCGTGACGGGCTTCACCTTCGGGGAGGCTTCGGCCGCCTCCTTCGGGGCGGCGGTGCGGCGGGCGCTGGAGGCCTTCGGCCAGAAGAAGCGCCTCAACGCCATGCGGCGGCGGGCCATGGCGGCCCATTTCGGCTGGGACCGGGCCGCCGAGGACTATGCCGGGCTCTACGGCCGGGCCATCGGCAACAGCGTCGGGCTGCGCTGGCGGGCGGCGTAGGGATTTCTCGCGGGCCCCCCTGCGGGGCGGGGAGGTCCGGTCGGGTCAGATCATCTCTGCCAACGGCGCGGGCGCTTCCCCTCGCGCCGCTTCACCGCGCCCGTCGTCCCGGGGCGTCGCAGCCGGACCCGGACGGATATGCCGGAGGGGGGCAACCCGGACCGCCATCGGTGCGGACCTTGACCGCCGGCGGGCCTGGATCCCGGGCTCCGCTGCGCGGCCCCGGGACGACGCGGTGACGCCTGGGCGAAGGCGAAAGTCTCCTCACTCCTCCAGCAGGAAGATCATCGTGGCGAGCGGCGGCAGGGTCAGCGACAGGCTCTGACCCTGGCCGTGGCTCGCCTGATCGTCGGTGTGGCGGCCGCCCTGGTTGCCCAGGTTGGACCCACCGTAGACCCCGGCATCCGAGTTGAACGCCTCGCGATAGAAACCCGCCTTCGGCACGCCGATCCGGTAGCCCTCGCGCGGCACCGGCGTGAAGTTCGACACCACGATCGCCACCTCGCCGGGCTTGGCACCCTTGCGGGCCCAGGCGATGACGCTGTTGTCCTGGTCGTCCGCCACCAGCCACTGGAAGCCGGTATGCTCGACGTCGCGGCCGTAGAGGGCCGGGGTCGAGACGTAGAGCCGGTTCAGGTCGCGGATCACGCTCTGGACACCCTTGTGCAGAGGATCGTCCAGGAGGTGCCAGTCCAGGCTGTTGTCGTGGTTCCACTCCCGCTCCTGGCCGAACTCGCCGCCCATGAACAGCAGCTTCTTGCCGGGATGCCCCCACATGAAGCCGTAATAGGCCCGGAGATTCGCGAATTTCTGCCAGCGGTCGCCCGGCATCTTGCCGAGCAGCGAGCCCTTCCCGTGCACGACCTCGTCGTGGGAGAGCGGCAGGATGAAATTCTCCGAGAAGGCGTAGAGCAGCCCGAAGGTCAGGTTGTGGTGGTGGTAGCGGCGATGGATCGGATCCTCCTGCATGAAATGCAGGGTGTCGTGCATCCAGCCCATGTTCCACTTGAAGCCGAAGCCGAGGCCGCCCGTGTAGGTCGGGTGCGAGACGCCCGGCCAGGAGGTCGATTCCTCCGCCACCGTGATCGTCCCCGGGGCGTGGCTGTAGGTCGCCTCGTTGGTCTTGCGCAGGAAGTCGATGGCGTCGAGGTTCTCGTTGCCGCCATAGCGGTTCGGGATCCACTCGCCCTGGCGGCGCGAGTAGTCGAGGTAGAGCATCGACGCCACGGCATCCACGCGCAGGCCGTCGAGGTGGTAGTGCTCCAGCCAGAACCGGGCGTTGGCGGCGAGGAACGTCGCGACCTCGGTCCGCCCGAAATTGTAGATGTAGGTGCCCCAGTCCTGGTGGAAGCCCTGGCGCGGGTCGGCGTGCTCGTAGAGGTGGGTGCCGTCGAACAGGCCGAGCCCGTGGGCGTCGAGCGGGAAGTGGCCCGGCACCCAGTCGAGCAGCACGCCGATGCCGGCCTCGTGGGCCGCGTCCACGAAGGCCGCGAAGTCCTCAGGGCTTCCGAAGCGGCTCGTCGGCGCGAACAGCGAGACCGGCTGATAGCCCCAGGACCCGTCGAACGGGAACTCGGTGATCGGCAGCATCTCGATATGGGTGAAGCCCAGATCCTTGACGTAGGGGATCAGCCGGTCGCCGAGTTCCTTGTAGGTGAGGTAGCGGTTGCCCTCCTCGGGCACCCGCGCCCAGGAGCCGAGATGGACCTCGTAGATCGAGATCGCCGCGTGGCGCGGGTCCTTGGCGCCGCGGGTGCTCATCCAGCCGGAATCGCGCCAGTCGAAGTCGCCCGTCCCGTGGGTGACCGAGGCGGTCTCCGGCGGGTGCTGGGCCGCGAAGGCGACCGGGTCGGCCTTGAGCGGCACCAGGGACCCGTCGGGGCCGCGGATCTCGAACTTGTAGCGCACGCCGGCCTTGAGGCCCGGCACGAACAGCTCCCAGATGCCGCCGTCCTGCCAGAGGCGCATCGGGTGGCGCCGCCCGTCCCAGTCGTTGAAGTCGCCGACGACGCTGACCTTGCGGGCGTTGGGCGCCCAGACGGCGAAGCGGAAGCCGTCGATGCCGTCGAGCTGCCCCGACTGCGCGCCGAGCATCCGGTAGACGAGGTTGGTGCCAACCTCGCGGAGCGCCGCCACGTCGTACTGCTCGATCGAGGAGCCGAAGCCGTAGGGGTCGTAGCGGCGGCGCTTCGTCCCGTCCCAGGACTCGACCTCGATCTCGTAGAGCGGCCGGTGCTCGCCCTCGACCTTGGCGACCCAGAACCCGTCCGGATGGCGCTTCTCGAAGGGCGCGGTGCGGCCGTCCATCACCAGGGTGGCGGCCCGCGCCTCGGGCAGCACGGCGCGCACCTCCCAGGCCTTCGGCCCGACCCGGTGGGGCCCGAGCACCGCGAAGGGGTCGCCGTGGTTGGCGGCCATCAGCGCGGCGACCGCGTCCGGGTGGACGCTCGGCGGCTGCGCGGCGCCGGAGCCCGGGACATCCGCGGTCCGCGCCGTCCCCGTGCCCGGGTCGGCCCGTCGTGCGAAGGTCTCGTCGATCGCCGTCATTCAGATGCTCCGGGCTCGTGTCCGTCCGTGTCCAGAATGGTGAGAACCCCACGGGCGGGGATTTCGATCCAGTCCGGCCGGTTGTTGGCCTCGTAGTCGACCTCGTAGAGCGCCTTGGTCAGCAGGCAGAGGCGCAGCAGACGGGTCCGGCTCTCCGGATCGGTCACCGCCGCCCGGGAGCCCTCGACCGCGGTCTCGTAGCCGGCGAGGAACGCCGCCTCGATCATGCCGCGCCACGCGGTCGCCGCGTCCCGCGCCCGCTCCTCGGAATCGGCGAACCGCGCGGTGATCTCCCGGATCACCGTCTCGGCGCCGTACGCGAAGGAGCGCATCAGCCCGGCGACGTCCCGCAGGGGCATCGACTTGGCCCGGCGCTCGTCGGCCGGCCGCGAGGGCTCGCCCTCGAAATCGACGATGATCAGGTCGTTCTCGGCGACCAGCACCTGGCCCAGATGGTAGTCGCCGTGGATGCGGGTCTTGTGGGCGCCCCGGACCGGCGCTTCGGTGAGCGCGGCGATCAGCGCCTCGACCTCGCCCCGGCGCTGGCCGAGCTCCGCGCAGGCCGGCTTGCCGGCGTCGAGGCCGCGGTCGGCGAGGCCCTTGAGCGCCCGGAAGGCGCGCTCGGCCTGGTGGCGGGCGTCGCGCGCCAGCACGGCGAGGTCGTCCCCGGTGAACGGCTCGGCCGCGAAGGCCGGGTCGTCGGTCTCGATGGCGAGCGCCGCGTGCAGCTCGGCGGTGCGCCGGCCGAGCAGGTCGGCCCAGGGCCGGTGGGCCTGGAACGCCTCCTCGGGGGTCGCGGCCTCGCTCTCGGGCGTGAGCACCACGGTCTCGAAGTCCCGGCGCAGGCCCTCCAGCATCAGGGTCCAGGCGTCGCCCTGGTTCATCACGAACTTCTGCAGGACCGCCAGGGCGGTCCGGGTGCCGTCCTCGGCGACGTGCTCCAGGGTGCCGAGCAGGGCGGGGGTGTTCGAGAACCCCGCCTTCTCGGTGAGGAAGCGCCCGACCTCGATCTCGGGATGCAGGCCCGGCTGCAGGCGGCGCAGCAGCTTGAGCATCATCTTCGAGCCGATGGCGATCGAGGTGTTGCTCTGCTCGCCCGAGAGCCGGCGGATGTCGGCCACGTCGACCGTGACGTCCGGGTCGAAGGCCGAGGTGACGGCGAAGACGAGCCGCCCGGTCTCCGTGGGGATCTCGCGGGCCTGCCGCATGTCGTCGATCAGGCAGGCGGCGAAGTCGTTGGAGCCGGCCGCCCCGTAGAGCAGGCCGGTGCGCGGCCCCCGGCGCACCCGCGCCACCGCGAAGGGCATGAGGGTCTCGTCCTCGCGGCCCTCCTCGACGCCCACGGGCACGAAGTATTCCTGGGTCTCGCCGCTGGCGAGCTGCACCTGCAGCCGCGGCAGCAGGAAGCGCGCGCTGCCGTCGACGTCCTTCAGGGCGGCGCAGTCGACGACCTTCGTGGCCTTGATCCGCGAGCCCTTGGCGCCGAACCAGCGCCGGCTCGTCAGGAACGGCGGCACCACGGTGCGCTCGAAGGCGACGCGCTCGCGCCCGCTCATCAGGGTCTCGATCCCGCCGGTGAGCACGAGGGTGAACAGCTCGGGCGGCTCCTGCTGCGGGCCGATCACCCCCGACCGGGCGGCGCTCAAGGAGAACCAGTAGAAGCCGTAGGACGGCAGGGTCAGCAGGTAGGGCAGGTCGCCGATCGGCGGGAACTCGGTGCCGCCGGTCAGCTCGATCGGCACCGCGGTGCGCAGCTCCGACAGGTCGAGCTGCACCGCCTGCGGCGCGCGCGACAGGTTCGCCACGCACAGGATCCGCTCGTCCTCGTGCTCGCGGATCCAGGCGAGCACCTTCCGGTTCGACGGGTACAGGAACTGGATCGTGCCGCGCCCCAGCGCGACGCTGTTGTTGCGGATCGCGATCATGCGCCGCGTCCAGTTCAGCAGGCTCGTCTGGGCCTGGGTCTGCGCCTCGACGTTGATCGCGTCGAACCCGTAGATCGGGTCCTGGATCGCCGGCAGGAACAGCTTCTGCGGGTTCGCCCGCGAGAAGCCGCCGTTCCGGTCGGGCGACCACTGCATCGGCGTGCGCACGCCGTCGCGGTCGCCGAGGTAGATGTTGTCGCCCATGCCGACCTCGTCGCCGTAGTAGAGCACCGGCGTGCCGGGCATCGACAGGACGAGGGACTTCATCAGCTCGATCTTGCGCCGGTCGTTCTCGAGGAGCGGCGCGAGGCGGCGGCGGATGCCGAGGTTGATCCGGGCGCGCCGCTCGGCGGCGTAGAACGACCAGAGGTAGTCACGCTCCTCGGCCGTGACCATCTCGAGCGTCAGCTCGTCGTGGTTGCGCAGGAAGATCGCCCACTGGCAGCCCTCCGGGATCTCCGGGGTCTGGCGCATGATGTCGGTGATCGGGTGCCGGTCCTCCCGGGCGATCGCCATGTACATCCGCGGCATCAGCGGGAAGTGGAACGCCATGTGGCACTCGTCGCCGTCGCCGAAATACTGCGCGGTCTCCTCGGGCCACTGGTTGGCCTCGGCGAGCAGCATCCGGTCGGGGTAGCTCGCGTCCAGCGCGGCGCGGATCGCCTTGATGACGTCGTGGGTCTCGGCGAGGTTCTCGCAGTTCGTGCCGTCGCGCTCGATCAGGTAGGGGATCGCGTCGAGCCGCAGGCCGTCGACGCCCATGTCGAGCCAGTAGCGCATCACGTCGATGACCGCTTCCAGCACCTTCGGGTTGTCGAAGTTGAGATCCGGCTGGTGACTGTAGAACCGGTGCCAGAAATACTGCTTGGCGACCGGGTCCCAGGTCCAGTTCGACGCCTCGGTGTCGAGGAAGATGATCCGCGTGTCCTTGTACGGCTCGTCGGTGTCCGACCAGACGTAGAAGTCGCGCTCGGGCGAGCCGGGAGGGGCCTCGCGGGCGGCCTGGAACCAGGGGTGCTGGTCCGAGGTGTGGTTGATGACGAGCTCGGTGATGACCCGCAGACCGCGCTCGTGCGCGGCCTCCACGAAGGCCTTGAAGTCCTCCATGGTCCCGTAGGACGGGTTGATGTCCCGGTAATCGGCGATGTCGTAGCCGTCGTCGCGCAGCGGCGAGGGATAGAACGGCATCAGCCAGATCGCCGTCACGCCGAGATCGCGCACGTAGTCGAGGCGCTGGGTCAGGCCCTCGAAATCCCCGATCCCGTCGTTGTTCGAGTCGAAGAACGACTTGACGTGGATCTGGTAGATGATGGCGTCACGGTACCATTGCGGGTCGCTGCGATCGATCATCGCGTCGCTGCCTCATCGGTCGAGTCTGACGGGACCGGCGGGGGACCCGGCCGGGGCGCGGGCGGCGGGCCGCCGCGCGGGTGCGAGGGTCGGCGACGGGAATTCCCGCCGCCGCATTCAAGGGCCATGGCCGAGTGCCACGCGCGGCCTCAGCCCGCAACCCGCCGCGGCGCCCGGAGGCGCCAGATCACGCAGGATCGCTCGGCCGGATCGAGGGCGATGCGGTGGGTCTTGCCGCGCAACTCGAACGTGTAGCCCTGGAGCAGGTCCTCGACCTCGACGGCGCCGTCGTCGGGCAGGCCGAACAGCCAGAGCGGCACCTCGTAGGTGCATTCCTGGCGGTTCTTCGGGTCGAGGTTGACCATGGTGAAGACGCAGTTGTCGCGCTCCGGCGTCGCCTTGGCGTAGGCGATGATGTTGTCGTTCCAGGCGCCCGTGAAGGTCACGTTGCGGAAATCCCAGAGAGCGGGATTCTCGCGCCGGATCCTGTTGAGCTTGACGATGTGCTCGCGGATGTTGCCCGGCCGGTCGTAGTCCCAGGCCTTGAGCTCGTATTTCTCGGAGTTGAGATACTCCTCCTTGCCCGGGTACGGCGCGGCCTCGCACAGCTCGAAGCCGTTGTAGATGCCGTAGACCGACGACAGGGTCGCGGCGAGCGTGCCGCGGATGACGAACCCCGCCCGCCCGCTGGTCTGGAGGAAGTACGGGTTGATGTCGGGGGTGTTGGCGAAGAAGTTGGGGCGGTAGTACTCGCCCATCTCGCCGGCCAGCTCCAGGGCGTAGTCGGTGAGCTCCTGCTTGGTGTTGCGCCACGTGAAGTAGGTGTAGCTCTGCTGGTAGCCGGCCTTGGCGAGCTTCTTCATCATCTTCGGCCGGGTGAAGGCCTCGGCGAGGAAGATCGCGTCCGGGTAGCGGCCGTTGACCTCGCCGATCACCCATTCCCAGAACGGGATCGGCTTGGTGTGCGGGTTGTCGACCCGGAAGATGCGCACGCCGCGCGCGCACCAGCCGAGCAGGATGTCGCGCAGCTCGATCCAGAGCGAGGGCAGGGCGCCCCCGTAGAAGTGGACGTTCGAGATGTCCTCGTACTTCTTCGGCGGGTTCTCGGCGAATTTCAGGGTGCCGTCGGGGCGCCACTCGAACCATTCCGGGTGGTTCTTGATCCAGGGATGGTCCGGCGAGCACTGGATCGCGAAGTCGAGGGCGATCTCCATGCCGTAGGTGTGGCTCGCCGCGACCAGCCGCTCGAAATCCGCGAGCGTGCCGAGGTCGGGATGCACGGCCTCGTGGCCGCCCTCCTCCGCGCCGACCGCGTAGACCGAGCCGACATCGCCGGGCTCGGCCTTGAGGGTGTTGTTCTTCCCCTTGCGGTTGGTCCGACCCACGGGGTGGATCGGCGTGAAATAGAGAACGTCGAAGCCGAGCTCACGGATCTCGGGCAGGCGCCGGATGACGTCGTCGAAGGTGCCGTGGCGGTTCACGTCCATCGACTGGGAGCGCGGGAAGATCTCGTACCAGGCGGAGAACCGGGCCGCGAGGCGGTCGGCGATCACCGGAAGAGTCACCGGATAGCGGGTCAGGTTCACCCGCTCGGCGTTCCGGCGCACGAGGCTCGACGCGTCGGAGGCGAGGATCCGGTCGAGCTGGGCGGCCGAGCCAGTCTCCTCGGCGGCGAGCGCGGCCACGAGCGCGGCGAGGCGCTCGGCGTCGCGGCCGCCGCGGGTCCGGGCGAGCGAGGCCGCGGTCCCGACGAGCGCCACGCCCTCGATCGTCTCGAGCCGCACGTCGACGCCGGCGGCGCGCTTCTTCAGGGTGTCGCGCACCCAGGACGAGAACGCGTCGCGCCACGCGATCAGGGTGAACTCGTAGCGGGCGTTCCGCTCCAGGGGGAAGTGCCCGGCCCAGCGGTCGTTGTCGACGAAGACCATCGGGTCCTCGCGCCAAGTCTCGCCTCCAGACGCCTCGGTGCCGGCGACCCGCGACAGGATCGCGGCGTCGATGATCTCGTGGCCGTCGGAGAAGATGTCGGCCTCGACCCGCAGGGACTCGCCGACGATCCGCTTCACCGCCGAGCGACCGCCGTCGATCTCGGGGCTGACCGCCTCGATCACCACCCTTCCCTCCCCGTCCGGGGTGCCGCGCGCCGGCTGGCGGGCGACCTCCTGGGCGCTGGCCGCGAGGATGCGCAACTCGCCCGGCATCAGGTCGATGGCGCTGCCGGGATGGAACGCGATCGGCTCGGCCTCCGGGGTCCGGTCGACGAAGACGCCGAGCATCCCGCCGGTGCGGGCGACGAGCGCGCCGGCCTCGACCGGCACCGGCCGGTCGGTCGGGTTGTAGAGCACGATCAACCCGTGCCGCGCCGAGGCCGGGTGGCCGGTGTCGAAGCGGGCGAGCGCCACCAGATCGCTGTCGGGGGCCGAGATCCGGATCTGCGCGCCCTCGACATTGGCGGCCGGCAGCTCCGCCCGCAGGGCGTTGATCGCCCGAATGGAGCCGGAGATGTCGATGCCGGTCTCATTCTCGCGGTCGCGCGGGGTGGTCTCGACCACGTGCAGCGCCCGCCGGTAGCCCCACTCGTAGCCGATCGGCATGAGCACGCCGGCCGAGAAGAAGGCCGCGAGCGCGTAGCGGGTGCGCAGATGCGCCGCCACCGCCTCCGGGCCGCCGCCGATCTCGGCGGCGAGCCGCGTCATGTCGTGGTTCTCGGGGAAGGCGATCGAGGGGGCCAGCACCCGCAGGCGCTCGTACTGCTCGAGCGCCCAGGGCTTCCTCAGGTCCCACCACGCGAAGGAGTTGAACAGATAGTCGAAGCCGGCGCCGGCCGTGGCCCGGGCCTCCTCGAAGGTGCAGCCCAGGGTCTCGGCGGCGAACAGGCAGGCGGGGTCTTGGCTCTTGGCCTGCCCGATCAGCACCCGCCAGGTCTCCGGCGGCACCTTGTAGGCGGCGTCGCACCGGAAGCCCTTCACGCCGAGGCCCTGGAGATGCGCCACGTAGGCGCCCCAGATCCGGGTGAGTTCGTCCCGGGCGGAGGGGGTGTGGTAGTCGAGCTCGGCCAGGTCGCCCCAGACGGTGCGGATCGACGGGTCGTCCGGGTCGACGGCGGCCGGGTGCATGATCGAGCCGTCGGGCTCCTTCATGAACAGGTCGGGCCGCTCGGTGGCGAGCCGGGCGTTGTCGGCGGTGTGGTTGATCACGAGGTCGGTCATCACCGACAGGCCCAGCGCCGCGGCGGCGGTGCAGAACCGGCGGATCTGCTCGTCGTCGGGCGTGCCGTCGGGATCGCGGAAGCGCTCGTCGAGGCGCTCGGGGTCGGCGACCGCGTAGAGGCTCCGCGAGCCGCCGGTCTGGTGGAACGGGTTGAGGTAGACCCAGTCGAAGCCGAGGGCGGCGATCCGCGGCAGCTCGGCCGTCCAGTCCGAGACGCGCCCGACCAGGAGCGGGAACAGGTTGTAGATCCGCGGCCCCTCGGCCCGGGGGGCCAGCGCGGCCGGCAGGACGGCCGCGGCCCCGGACGTCGCAGCGGCTTTGGTCGGTGCGTTCATGCTGCCTCTCGGCTCCCGTTCCCAGTGTCGTAACGCCCGAACCGCCGGGCTGTGCCGCGCGATCCGGTCCGACGTGTCTCAGCAGAGTCGCGTGACAGGGCTGCGGCGGGGCCACCGGAAGACGCGCCCGGACCGCCGCCGTCTCTGCGAGCGGCGCCACGCTGATCCAGGTCGCGCTGCCCTGGGTCGCCTCGCTCCGCTCGCGATGACGGCGCGGTCACGGTTCCCGCCGCAGCACCGCGTAGGGGAGGTCGCGCAGGAGAGCGCCGAGATCGGCCCCCTCCCCCTCCACCACCCGCCCCGAGGCGAGGTCCCGCCAGCGCGTCCCCGCCCCGAGATCGACCCGGGTGCCGGCAAAGGCCTCGCCCGACCAGACGGCGTCCCCGACGAAGCCCGCCACCAGCCGCGGCACCGCCACGAACAGGTCGCCGCCCTCTTGGACGGGGTCGGTCCGCCGGTAGGCGATGACGTGGTCGGCCCGGGCGCCGGTGGCCGCGACGGGCTCGTAGGCGGCGCTGGCGTAGAAGTCCGGGCGCTCGGCCCGCTCGGCGAGGAGCCGCGTCAGCGTCGCCTGCTTGACCCGCCCGTCCGGCCAGTGGCCCAGCAGCTCCGCGGGCGCCCCGCCCTCTTCCAGCATCCGCTCCAGGGCCGGGTAATCCACCGGGCGGCGGTTGTCGGGATCGACGAAGGAGAAATCCCAGATCTCCGTGCCCTGGTAGGTGTCGGGCAGACCCGGCAGGGTGCATTTCAGGACCGTCCGGCCGAGGCTCGCCAGCATGCCGAGATGGGCGAGCCGTCGGGCGAAGGGCCGGAGTTCGCTCAGGAGATCCGACCCCGGGGCGATCAGCGCCGTGAACAGCCGCTTGACCGCACCCTCGTAGACCTCGTCGACGTTGACCCAGCTCGACCGGCGCTTGCCCTCCCGCATGGCCTTCTCGCCGTAGGCGATCAGCCGGTCCCGGAAATCCGCGATCGCCCCGGCCTCGTCCCGCTCCAGAAGCTCCAGCGGCCAGGCGCCCAGGATCGCCTGGAAGAACATCCACTGGTCGTTGGCGTCCGGGGCCGGCTCGCCGTCGATCCGGGCGAGGTGCGGGCCGGCGACCCGCTGCCACAAGTCCCAGGCCTTGGCCCATTCCTCGGGGATCTCCGAGAGGGCGAGCAGCCGCGTGCGGGCATCCTCGCCCCGCTTGGTGTCGTGGGTCGCGGTGGTGATCATGGCGCTCGGCCAGTCCCGGGCGCGGGCGGTCTGCAGATCGTGGAAGTGCTCCGCGTCGATCCCGTACTCGCCCGGATCGCCGCCGACCTCGTTGAGGCCGAGGAGACAGGCGTAGCGGTAGAACAGCGTGTCCTCCAGGCTCTTGGCCATGACCGGGCCGGTGAGCTGCTGGAACCGGCGGCGGAAGCGCAGCACCACCCGCGGGTCCGGCCGGCCGGGGCCCGCCGTCTCGACCCGACCGAGCAGGACGTCGGCGGCGAAGTCGTGGACCGAGCGGTCCGGCAGGCTCGACCAGCGCTTGGCCTTGGCGACGGCGCCCTCGATCAGGCGGACATCCTCGGGCTCGACCTCGCCCTCCTCCAGATCCGACGGCAGGTAGCTCCGGTAGGTCGGGAAGCGCGCGATGATCTCGATCAGCGCCCGGCGGAGCGCGTTGACGGTGAAGTCGCGGGTGCGCCGGTCGGCATCGGCGACCTCCTTGAGGTCGGTGGTCAGCACCTCCAGCTCGCTCGCGAAGCTGATCTCGAGGATCTCGGCCTTGGCGGCGCGGAGCTGGAAGCCGTAGGGCTCGTCGAACCCCGTGGCCCAGGTGTAGAGCCGCTCGATTTTCCCGCGCCGGCTCTTGTCGACCAGGATCCCGTCGAGCTGGTTGAGCACGTCGTAGCCCGTGGTCCCGGCCACCGGCCAGGGCCGCAGCCGCTCGCCCGGCTCCAGGATTTTTTCGACGACGACGTAGAAGCCCGGTCCGACCGCTGCCTGTAGCGCCCGCGCGTAGCCCAGCGGGTCGGCGAGGCCGTCGATGTGGTCGATGCGCAAGCCGTCGATCCGGCCCTCGCGGACGTGCCGGAACACGGTCTCGTGCGAGCGGTGGAAGATGTCGGACAGCTCGACCCGCAGGCCGGCGAGCGAGTTCACGTCGAAGAAGCGGCGGTAGTTGATGTCGCTCGACGCCACCCGCCAGTGGGCCAGCCGGTAGGCCTGGGCCTCCAGCAGCCGGTGCAGCGGCCCGAAGCTGTCCGGGCGGCCCTTGAAGCCGTTGAGCAGCGCCAGCGTGCTGGCGGTCGCCTCCTGGATCAGTGGCGACACGCCGTAGATCTCGGCGAGCCGGCGCTTCAGGCCCTCGGCCTCCTCGGGGAAGCCTTTGCGGCGGGTCTCGTCGGTATCGATCGACATCGCCCGCAGCCGCTCGGAGATGGCGAGCAGTTCCGCGGTGGTGTCGTCGTCTACCGCCCCGATCGCGGCGATCACCCGGTTGAGGATGGTCGGGTAGCTCAAGGGGCGGATCGGCAGCTGGTGCTCGTAGTGCCAGACGCTGAAGGCGCCCTTCTCGGGGTCGAACTTCAATTCTAGCGTGCCCTTCTCCAGGGCCTCACCGTAGCGGTCGCCGAGGAATGGGATCACGAGGTTGCGCCCGGCCCCGAGCCGCTGCCAGTCGATGTCGAAGGCGTCGGCGAAGGGCGACAGGGAGCCCCATTCGAGCACCGAGAGCCACCACGGATTGTCGGAGCCGCCGACGCCCATGTGGTTCGGGACGATGTCGAGCAGGAGCTTGATCCCGTGGGCGTGGAGCGTCTCGGAGAGCGCGATGAAGCCCGCCTCGCCGCCGAGCTCCGGGTTGATCGCGCCGTGATCGACGATGTCGTAGCCGTGGGTCGAGCCGGGCCGCGCCTTCTGGAGCGGCGAGGCGTAGACGTGGCTGATCCCGAGCCGGTGCAGGTAGGGGACGATCCGGCCCGCATCCGCGAAGGTGAAGTCCTTGTGGAACTGCAGCCGGTAGGTCGCGCGCGGCGGCGGCGCGGCGAGCCGCGCGGCGCCCGAGCGCGGGCCCCGCGCCTCGGCCGAGAGGGACGCCGCGAGCTTCGCCAGCGGCCCGCCGGGGGCGGCGATGTCCACGAGATCCCGGTCGAGCTTGCGCCGCCAGTTCGGGTAGCCCTCGGTCGAGCCGGGCACGTTGGCCTGGGCGAGTTCCGAGACCACGTCCTCGTACTGGACGGCGGTGAGCATCGCGGGCGCGCGGGCGAGGTAGCGGGCGGCGGCCTCGAAGGGCGCGGAATCCGGCGGCTCGGCGGAGTGCAGCAGCTGCTCGGCCGCCAGCGCCTCGGCGAGGCGGCGGCGCTCGACGACGCGCTCGCCCCGCTCGACCTCGGCCCGCTCCTGATCGTAGAGGCCGAGCGACTGGCGGGTGTCGGTGTCGACCCCGCGCCACCAGCCGAC
This sequence comes from Methylobacterium sp. yr668, assembly GCF_900116245.1. Lineage (NCBI taxonomy): Bacteria > Pseudomonadati > Pseudomonadota > Alphaproteobacteria > Hyphomicrobiales > Methylobacteriaceae > Methylobacterium > Methylobacterium sp. yr668. The sequence continues at coordinate 109,360 of NZ_FOZY01000006.1, forward strand.
GAAGGTCGGCAGGTCGTGGGTGGTGATGGCGGTGAGCGCGTCCCGCGGGTAGGCCGAGGGCGGCTTGAAGCGTCCGTCGGCCTCGCGCTCGAAGGCGAGGATCCGGTAGCTCAGCACCCCGGCCCGCATCAGCGCGTCGGAGAAGCCTTCCGGCGCCGTGCCGAGATCCTCCGCGATGACGAGGCACTTGTTGCGGTGGCTCTCCAGCCGCAGCACCGCCAGCATCGGCTCGAACGGCATGGCCACGTAGGCGCCGGCCTGGGCCCCCGCCCCCAGCGGGATCAGGAACAGGCGGGCGAGCTGGAAGGCGTGGTCGATCCGGATCGCGCCGGCGTGGCGCATGTTGGCCTGGACCAGGGCCCGGAAGGCCGCGAGCCCGTCGCGCTCCATCGCCAGCGGATCGAAGGCCGGCAGGCCCCAGTTCTGGCCCTTCGGTGCGAGCAGGTCCGGCGGCGCGCCGATCGACACCTTGTCGGCGAAGCGCTCGGGATGCGACCAGATCTCGGAGCCGCCCCGGTCGGCGCCGACCGCGAGGTCGCGGTAGAGCCCGACCCGCATGCCAGCCCCGAGCGCCGCCGCTGAGGCCTCGGCGAGCTGCCGGTCGGCGAGGTACTGCAGCCACGCGTGGTAGCCGACGAGGTCCGCGTTCTCCGCCGCGAAGGCTCGGACCGCCTCCGTGCCGGCGCGGCGATACGCCTCCGGCCAGTCGCCCAGCCAGTGCGCCCCCTGCCCCCGGAAATGCTCGGACAGCGCCTCGAACAGGGCGTGCGCTTCGAGATCCTCCCCGCCCTCCTGGCGGAACTGCTCGAAGCCCGCGTCGGTGCCGGCCCGGGCCGGCGACTCGGCCCAGAGCGCCCGGAGCACCGGGTCGAGCACGTCGTGGACGCCCTGGTGGTCGACGAGGGCGGCCTCGCGCAGAGCCGTGATCGCGTCCGCGCGCTCGGCGAGCAGCGCCTCGGCCCGGGAGCCCGCGAGCCCCGGCAGGCTGCGCGGGGCGATGAACAGGGTCTCCAGGAACAGCCGCGAGGACGGCGAGTAGGGCGAGATCTTGGTCCGGTCGGAGCCGAACAGGGCGTGGACCGGGCTGAGCCCCAAGAACGCCGCCCCACGTAGGGCGGCCTCGCGGGCGGCCTCGCCGGCATCCGCGTAGGTGCCGATGCCGATATTGGTGGCCGAGCGCAGGCCGTAGAGCTGGGCGGCCATGCCCCAGTCGGAGGCGCCCTCCTCCGTGTAGGGCCGCGGGCGCCAGCAGCGCTGCGGCGCGGCGATCACCCAGGATTCGGTGCGGGTCTGCCCGGCCTGGACGGTGAGGCGGTGGTAGCCCGGGGTCAGCGGCGGCAGCTCGAAGCCGGGCTCCGACCCCTGCGGGTTGGCCCGGCCCTCACGAGCGGCGCCGCGCTCGTCGACGAGGCGCCAGACCAGGGTGTGGGGCGCGCCGTCCTGCGGGCGCACCGGCACCCGGGCGGCCCGGCGGGCCTCCACCGGCAGGAGCGGCGGGATCAGGCCGTGGCGCAGGCGCTCGACCTCCGCGAGGCTCGCGGCGATCGCCGCCTCGTCCTCCACCGCGAAGCCGAGGGCCGCCAGCAGTCCGCGGCGCACCTCCAGCGACGTCTCGACGGGCTGGCCGAAGGCGTCGGTGTAGCCGGGGGCGACGCCGACGAGGTCGGCGAGTGTCTCGAGGCGGCTCACGCGCGGGACTCCGTCAGGAACACGCCCGTCCAGGACGGGAGATCGCGTCCGGCCCCGTCCGGGGCGTTGGTCCAGACCGGCCGGGCACCGCCCGGATCCAGCGCGAAGGGTTCGGTCCCGACATTGGCAACGAAGCGCAGGGTGCCGGCGCCGAAGCGCCACGTGCAGTCGACCACGTCCGGGCGCGGCATCGCGGCGGCGGCGCCGTCGTAGCCGGACTTCGCCAGGGGCACGACCACGTCGCGGCGCAGCCCCAGGAGCCGCGTCGTCTCGGCCAGCACCTCGCGGTGGGGCGAGCGCTCCCGCTCGGACCAGTCGAGCTTCGAGGCCGCGAAGGTCTCGGCCTCGGTCGGGTCCGGGATCTTGGAGGTGTCGTCCGCGAAGGCCGCGAAGCTCTTGAACTCCCGGCGGCGCCCGTCGCGCACCGCCTTGTTCAGCTCCGCGTCGGGCGCGAAGTCGACGAAGAACAGGAACGGCGCGGAGGCCGACCATTCCTCGCCCATCCAGAGCATCGGGATCTGCGGTGCCAGGAGGAGCCCGGCCCGGGCGAGGTCGAGTTTCTTGGGATCCGCGAGGTGGTTGAGCCGCTCGCCGAGCGCCCGGTTGCCGACCTGATCGTGGTTCTGCAGGAAGGTCACGAAGGCGGAGGGTGGCAGGTGCCCGGAGGGCTCGCCGCGCGGGTGGTTGTCGAGCGTCGGGAAGGGCTCGCCCTGGTAGGCGAAGCCCTCGGCGAGGCAGCGGGCCAGGTGGGCGACCGGTTTGTCGGCAAAGCTTTTATAGTAGCCGGCGTCCTCGCCCGTCAGCAGGACGTGCCAGCAATGGTGCAGGTCGTCGGCCCACTGGGCGTCGTGCATCTTCGGGCGCCCGGCGGCGTCGCGCTCCAGCCAGCGGGCCTGGTTGGCCTCGTTCTCCAGCATCAGGTGGATCTGCCGGTTCGGGAAGATCCTCCGGACCGTCTCGCCGAGCTCGGCCAGGAAGTGGCGGGGCGAATCGTCGAGGATGGCGTGGACGGCGTCGAAGCGCAGGCCGTCGAAATGGTACTCCTCCAGCCAGTACAGGGCGTTCTGGATGAAGAACTGCCGCACCGTGGCGCCGCTCTCCTTGCCGTCGAAGTTGATGCCCGCGCCCCAGGGGGTCTGGTGGCGCTCGGTGAAGAACGTCCCGGCATAGGCATGGAGGTAGTTCCCGGCCGGCCCGAAGTGGTTGTAGACCGCGTCGAGATAGACCATCAGGCCGAGCCCGTGGGCGGCGTCGATCAGGCGCTTGAGGTCGTCCGGTCGACCGTAGGCGCCGTCCGGCGCGTAGGGCTGGACGCCGTCGTAGCCCCAGTTGCGCGAGCCCTTGAAGTCGGCGAGCGGCAGCAGCTCGAGGGCGGTGACGCCGAGCGCCTTGAGGTCGGCCAGCCGGGCCTGCAGGCCGGCATAGGTGCCCTCCGGCGTCGCGGTGCCGACATGGCACTCGTAGATCACCGCCTCCTCGAAGGGCCGCCCGGTCCAGCCCGCGTCGGACCACTCGAAGCTCCGCGGGTCGATCACCTCGCTGAGGCCCGAGACGTCGTCCGGCTGGAAGCGGGAGGCGGGATCGGGCACGACGAGGTCGCCGTCGACGCGGAAGCCGTAGCGGGCGCCGGGCTTCACCCCCGGCAGGGCCGTGCGGCGCCAGCCGCCGCCGGATTCGGGCAGCGGGTGGTCGACGCCGTCGACGACGAGGTCGACGCTCCGGGCGGTGGGCGCCCAGAGGGCGAAGCGGACGCCGCCCCCGACCATCTCGGCCCCGAAATCCATGCTGTGGGCGCGCCGCATCGGGCCACCGTCCTCGTCATTGGCCGCGCGACCGGGACGCAAGCGCGGCAGGATCATCTGTCGTGGGAGAAGGCCCCGGGCCCGATCCGGTTCCCGCAGCGCAGCTATGGCGGAGCGGCCGCGTGGCAATGGGGTATCGGCGGGCGTGACGGCGAGGTGACGGCGAGGTGACGGCGAGGTGACGGCCAGGTGACGGCGGAGGGTAGCGGCGTGACGGCGGGCCGCGCGGAAACTAAGCCGCAGTTCCGTCCGCGTTGGGCGGCCCTATCTTGCCCGGCCGGCACTCTCTTCGGTCTGGGAGCGGACACTGGGTCGGACGCACATCATCGGCATCCACGGGCTCGCCAACAAGCCGCCCCGGGACGAGAAGGCCGCCTGGTGGCGCGCCGCGATCCGCGAGGGGCTCGACCGCAATCTCGGGCTCCGGGTCGCGGAGCCCGACCTGCCCTTCACCTTCGTCTACTGGGCCGACCTGCGCTACCCGCAGCCGCTCGCGGGCGACCGCAACCGCGAGCCCTACCGCCCCGATCACGGCCTCGGGCCGTTCCCCTCCCCGGCGGGGGAGCCGGAGCGCGCCGAGCCGACCCTCACCGACCGGATCTACCGCGGCCTGTCGCACCTGCAGGAGGCCGCCGGGCTGACGCCGGTGGACGACCTGATCCTGGAATACCGCCTCGACGACCTCTGGGGCTACTACGAGGACGCGGACTTCCGGGCGGCGGCGCGGGCGCGCCTGCGCGATGCCCTGGCGGCGGCCGCATCCGACACCGTGCTGATCGCCGCGCACTCGATGGGCGGCCTGATCGCCTACGACGTGCTGCGCGCCGCCGAGGCGGACGGGACGCCGATGCCCCGCTGCGACCTCGTCACCCTCGGCGCGCCCCTCGGGCTCGCCGAATTGAAGCTGAAGCTCGCCGACGAGCACGGCGATCTCCGGGTGCCTGCGGCGCTCGCTGCCTGGACCAACCTGATGGACCGCCAGGACATCGCTACGGTGGGCGACGACCTCGCGGCCCTCTACACGCCGAACGCCGCCGGGGTGCGGGTGCGGGACGTACCGGTGATCAACGCCTACCGGAGGCCGGACGGCGCCGAGAACCGGCACAAATCCTACGGCTACCTGCGGACCCCGGAATTCGCCCGGGTCGTGGCCGGGTTCCTGGACGCCGCGGCGTGAGCGATCCGGGGAGGTGCCGCGCTCCGCCGCGCGCCGCCTCCCCGACCCCGGACGCGCGCCGCCCGGGTCGGGGCGCGGGCCTGCCGGGCCTCAGAGCCGGCCCGGCACCACCTCGCGCAGGACGCGCTCCGTGGCGGCGTCCTCGATCTTGTTGATCAGCCGCTTCGCCTCGTGCTCGTCGCGCAGGGTCTTGGCCAGGGTGAAGGTCGTGCCCGTGAGAAACAGCGACGCCATAGCGAGGTAGCCCTTGATCCAGATGTCGGCGGGCAGGAAGAAGATGCCGAATGTCAGCATGGCGGCGGCGACGGCGAAGCTGACCAGCGTGAAGGTCTTCCAGGCGCCGGTATGGGGCATCTGCGGTGTCATGGTGCGGTCTCCTGAGGAAGGATCGAAGGGGAAGCGGTGCGGCGCCGGTCAGGCGCCGGCCCTGAGGCGGTCGAGCACGGCCCGCGGGTCGGTGCGGGGGCGGCCGTAGCCCGCCGCCTCGAGGTCGGCCTCGATTCCGCCCGCGGCCTCGGCCTCGAGCGCGGTCAGCGCGGCGGCGACGTCCGCCTCGGCCGCCTGCCGCTCGCGCAGGCGCGCCAGCGTCCGCTCGGCCTCCCCGAGCGCCCCCGCCGACAGGGTCGTGACCCGGCGGCCCTCCAGTCCGGCCCGCCGCAGCGCCTCGGTGGTGCGGGCGGTCTGGAGCCCGCGGTCGAGGTCCCGCAGGCGCTCGCCGCCCTGCGCGACCAGGCCCTTCAGCCGCTCGACCTCCGCGGCGAAGCGCTCGGCGGCGGCCCGGCGGTCGGCCCGCTCGTCCTCCAGGGCGGCGATGTGGATCGCCGCCTCGGTCCCGAGATCCTCGCGCCCGTCGCTGAGCGCCCGCCGCGCCCCGTCAGACAGGGTGTCGATGCGGGTGCCGATGGCATCGAGGGCGCGCGCCTCGGCGGCGTGGTAGGCCATGGCGACGGCGAGTTCCCGCCGGGCGGTCGCCAGGGCGCCGGCGGCGTCCCGGATCTGCTGGCGCAGGATCGTCACGGCATGGGCGTCGTGGATCGCCTGGGCGTTGTCGGCGATCACGCCGCGCATCAGGAAGGAGAGGGTCCTCATCACGGTTCACCTCGCGGGAACGACGGGCCGGACCGCGTCCGGATTTGATTGAACGTCGTTCATGAAACAAGTAAACACGGGACGTGCCGGGCCGCAAGGGATAAAATGAACGAGGTTCATAAAAAAGTGAGGGGGCGGCCGCGGAAGGAGCCCGGCGATCGGGCGGCCGATCGCCAGGCCCTGATCGCGGCCGCGGTGGCGATCCTGAACGCCGGCGGCGCGGCGGCGCTGACCGCCCGCGGCGTCGCGGAGCGGGCCGGCACGGCGGTCGGCTCGGTCTACACGCAGTTCGACAGCCTGGAAGTGCTGCGCCTGGAGGCGAACGCCGTCACCATGCGCCGGCTCCGGGACACCCTCGCGGGGGCGCTGGCGGCCTGTCCGTCGCGGGAGACGGAGGCGCGGCTCCTGTGCCTGGCCGACGCGTATCTCGCCTTCGCGGCCGAGCACCACGCCGCCTGGGCGGCGATCTTCGAGCGGCGCACGGTGGCGGCGCCGGACTCGGTGCAGGCCGACATCGCGGCCCTGTTCGGGATCCTGGAGGGGGTGCTGCGCGACGGTGGCCGCCTCGGCGAGGCGGCGATCCCCGTGATGGCGCGGGCGCTGTGGTCCAGCGTCCACGGCATGACCTATCTCGCCGATCTCGGCAGCCTGGGTCCCCTCGGGGTCAGCGACGTGCGGCCGATGATCGACGCGCTGGTGCGGGCCGCGGTCCGGGGCTTCTCCGCGGGCTGAGCGCCGCCCTGCCCGCCCGCGGGGGCCCCGCCCCTCAGGCCACCCTCAGGCCGCGCCCTCAGGCAGCCTGGACCTCCGCCAGGAAGGCCTTCACGGCGTGGTCGAGCTCGTCCGAGCCGCGGGTGAGGTCGCGTGCGGCCGCCAGCACCTGCTCGGAGGCGCTGCCGGTCTCGTCGGCGCCACGGCGCAGGTCGACGACGTTCTCGGACACGCCCTGCGCCCCGGTGGCGGCGCTCGCCACGCCGCGGACGATCTCCTGGATGGCGGCGTTCTGCTCCTCCATGGCGGCCGCGACCCCGACCGCGATGCCGCGCATCTCCTCGATGGTCCGGCCGACCGCGCCGATCGCCGCCACCGCGTCCCGGGTCTCGCCCTGGATCCGGCCGATCTGGCCGGAGATCTCCTCGGTCGCCTTGGCGGTCTGCTCGGCCAGCGCCTTCACCTCGGAGGCGACGACCGCGAAGCCGCGCCCGGCCGCGCCCGCGCGGGCCGCCTCGATCGTGGCGTTGAGCGCCAGCAGGTTGGTCTGGCCGGCGATCGAGGCGATCAGGCCGACCACGTCGCCGATCTTCTCGGTGCCGGCGGCGAGCGCCCGCACGGTCGCCTCGCCCTGGCGGGTGCTGATCGCGGCCTGCCCGGCGATCTCCGAGGCGCGGTTCACCTGCCCGGCGATCTCCTGGACCGAGGCCGACATCTCCTCGGTGGCCGCCGCGGCGGTCTGGACGTCGGCGGAGGTGCCGGCCGCCTGCGCGGCCACCGCGCCGGTGCGCTCGGTGGTGTGGGCGGCCGTGACGGTCAGCGTCCGCGCCGTCGCCTCGAGGTCGGCGGCCGCCGTCGCGAGGCCGCGGCTCAGGGTCCCGGCCCGGGTCTCGAAGGACCGGGTCAGCCGGTCGAGGGCGGCGGCCCGCCGGGCATCCCCGTCGGCGCTGGCGGCGGCGCGGGCGTCGGTCTCGGCCTTGGCGATCAGCGCGTCCTTGAACACCTGCACGGCGCCCGCCATGGCGCCGATCTCGTCCCGGCGCTCCCGTGCCGGCACCGGCACGGCGGTCTCGCCGGCCGCGAGGCGGTGCATGGCGCCGTTCAGCGCGCGCAGCGGCCGCGTCAGCCGCCGGCCGATCAGCGCCGCGAGCAGGCCGATCAGCGCCACCACCACGAGCATGCCGGCCGCCGCCTTCCAGGCCGCGTCCCGCAGGATCGCCGCGGTGTCGTCGGCGTAGATGCCGGTGCCGATCACCCAGCCCCAGGGGGCGAAGCCGCGCACGTAGGAGAGCTTCGGCACGGGGGCGTCGGCGCCGGGCTTCGGCCAGTAATAGTCGACGAAGCCCTGCCCCTGCCGCTTCACCGTCTCGACGAAGTCGACGAACAGGCGCTTGCCGGTGGGATCCTGCACGGCGGCGAGATCCTTGCCCTCCAGTTCGGGCTTGATCGGGTGGGCGACCATGCGGGGCTGCATGTCGTTGACCCAGAAGTACTCCTTGTCGTCGTAGCGCAGGGCCTTGAGGGCCCGGATCGCGGCGCCTTGCGCGTCCGCCCGGGACAGGCGCCCGGCCCGCTCCTCGCCCTCGAAATAGGCCGCGACCCCGTAGGCGACGTCCGTGAGGTTCCGCGTCTTGGCCATCCGGTCCTGCTCGACCTGGGATTTCAGGCTGACGAGCCCGATGCCCGAGACCGCGACGATGCCGACCAGCGCGGTGGCTGTGATGGTGTGGAGCTTCGCTCCGAGCCCGATCTTCACCCACGCCCCCGCGATGATGATTGCAAGAAGATGATTTCAACCTGCGATATTTTGCAGCTTCTGCGTTAGCGGAGCGTGAAGACGGCCTTGCGCGCGCCGGCCCGAGCCTGTCCACTCCCCGTCCAACGAAAGCCCGGCGCCGCTCAGGATCGCGCCGGGCCACAGGGAGAAGCGTCATGGTGCGTACGTCTCGGACGGGCTCGCTGCTGCCGGGCCGCCGTCGGCTCCTGCGGGCGGGATCGGTCCTCCTGCTGGCCGGGCTGGCGCTCGCCACCCCCGCCCGGGCCGACGATGCCAAGGTCCGGATCAGCCGGCAGCCGGGCTTCGTCTACCTGCCCGCGGTGCTGGCCGAGCAGCACAAGCTGATCGAGAAGCACGCCAAGGCCGCGGGCCTCGGGGACGTCACGGTGGAGTGGGTCAACCTGACGAGCGGCGCCGCCGGCAACGACGCGCTGCTCTCGGGCAACATCGACATCGTCGACAGTGGCTCGACCAACATGCTGCTGCTCAACGACCGCACCAAGGGCGACGTGAAGGGCCTGTGCGGGGTCGGCACCACGCCGATGATGCTGCTCACCCGCAATCCGGACGTGAAGGAACTCAAGGACTTCTCGTCCAAGGACAAGATCGCCCTGCCCTCCGTGAAGGTCTCGTCCCAGGCTGTGCTGCTGCAGATCGCCGCCAAGAAGGCGTTCGGGCCCGAGAACGCCACCAAGCTCGACCCGCTCACCGTCCAGCTCGGCCATCCCGACGCCGTGGCGGCGCTGGCGAGCCCGCACAACGAGGTCAACAGCCACTTCTCGCTGCCGCCGTTCCAGCAGCGCGAGCTGCAGGACCCGGCGATCCACAAGGTGCTCAATTCCTACGAGATGGTCGGCGAGCCGGTGAGCAACGCGATCTTCTACGCCCGGACCGGCTGGTACAACCGCAACCCGAAGCTCGCCGCCGCTATCGTGGCCGCCATCGACGAGGCCAATGCCGAGATCGCCCGGGATCCGCTGAAGGCCGCCAAGGACTACGTCGCGGCCACCAACGAGAAGACGCCCCCCGAGACCCTGGTCGAGATCATGAAGGAGCCCGGGACGAACTTCTCCACCACGCCCTACGGCATCATGCTCCAGGCCCGGCACTTCTACGCGATGAAGACCATCAAGACCGAGCCCAAGGACTGGAAGGACACGTTCTTCCCGATCGTCCACAACCTGCCGGGGCGGTAGGACCCCGGCCGCTCAGTGCGCCTCCACGGGCCCGGCGGCGCGCTGCGGCTTCTTGAGGATGGCCACCACGGCGAGGCTCGCCACGAGGCTCACGCCCACCAGCCAGAACCCGTCCGCGTAGGCCATCACGTAGGCCTCGCGGCGGACCTGGGCGGCGAGCTGGCCCAGCGCGACGCCCTTGGCGGCCAGCGGGTCGGCGATGCGGGCGTGCATCCCGGCGGCGAGCGCTGCGAGCCGGTCCTGGGTGCGGGTGGCGTTGACGGTGATCGCCTCGGCCAGCATCGAGAAGTGGAAGTGCTCCCGCCGGTCGATCATCGTCGACAGCATGGCGATGCCGATCGAGCCGCCGAGGTTGCGCATCATGTTCGACAGGGCGGAGGCGTCCGCGGTGTCGCGCGGGGCGAGGCCGACGGTGGAGAGCTGCGACAGCGGAATGGTGAAGAGCGGCTGGCCGACGGCCCGCATCAGCTGCGGCAGGATCAGCTGGTCGGCGCCGACATCGTGGGTCAGGCCGACGTTGATCCAGCAGCTCGCGATGAAGAACAGCGTGCCGGTGACCACCAGCACCCGGGCGTCGAAGGTCCGCATCAGCAGCGGCATCATCGGGAAGAGGACGAGCTGCGGCAGGCCCGACCACATCACCACGTAGCCGATCTGCTGGGCGTTGTAGCCCTGGATCTGCGCGCAGTAGACCGGGATGATGTAGATCGACCCGAACGAGACCGCGCCCAGCACGGTCATCAGCACGCAGGCGCCGCCGACCGAGCGATTGGCCAGGACCCGCAGGTTGATGAACGGGCGCTCGGTCGTGAGCTCGCGGACGATGAAGCCGGCGATGCCGGCCGCCGCCAGCAGCGACATGTTCACGATGATCTGCGAGCCGAACCAGTCCTTGCGCTGGCCCTCCTCCAGCACGTAGGTCAGGGCCGGCAGGCCGATCGCCATCAGGCCGATGCCGATCCAGTCGCCCTTGAGCAGCTCGCCCCAGCGCGCCGGCACGCTGTCGAAGGCGCCGAGCTGGATCGCCGCCGCCACGGGTCCGAAGATCAGGTTCAGGTAGAAGATGTAGTGCCACGACAGGTTGTCGGTGAGCCAGCCGCCGACCGTCGGGCCGATCGCGGGCGCGAAGGTCGCGGTCAGCCCGAACAGCGCGATGCCAATGGGCTGCTGCGCCTTCGAGAGCCGGGTGCGCACGATCACGATGGCGGTGGGGATCAGCACGCCGCCGGTAAAACCCTGGCCGGCCCGGAACAGGATCATCTGGCCCAAGGTCGTCGACAGCGCGCAGGCCAGCGAGAAGGCGGTGAACAGCATGGTGTTCACCGCGAGGTAGCGGCGCAGGCCGATCACCGAGGACAGCCAGCCGGTGAGCGGGATCACGATGATCTCGGCCATCAGGTAGGCGGTGGAGATCCAGCTGCCCTCCTCGGTGGAGGCGCCGAGCGCCCCCTGGATGTCGGCGAGCGACGCGTTGGTGATCTGGATGTCGAGGATCGCCGTGAAGGCGCCGAGGATCGCGCCGAACACGGCGAGCCAGTCCCGGGCGCTCGCCTTCGCCTCGGGCACGGCCACGGCCGGCACGGGGCTGGTCGGGGCCGGACTCATCGGGGCAGGGCCTCGCTGACGAGGGCCGGAGCGGGCCTCGGCCGGGCGGGCCGCACCGGCTCGACCGGATCCTGGGTGTGGACCGTGGCCTCCACCGACAGGCCCGGGCGCAGGCGGGCGATGAGCGGATCCGACGGGTCGAGGGCGACGCGCACCGGCACGCGCTGCACCACCTTGGTGAAGTTGCCGGTGGCGTTCTCCGGCGGCAGCAGCGCGAATTGCGAGCCGGTGCCCGGGGAGAAGCTCTCGATCCGGCCCCGGAACGCGTGGTCGCCGAAGGCGTCGACCGTGAAGGTGACGCGCTGGCCCTCGACCATGCGGCCGGTCTGGGTCTCCTTGAAGTTCGCCACGAGGTAGATGTCGCGGCCCATCGGCACGAGGGTCAGGAGCCCGGTGCCGGCCGAGACGACCTGCCCGATCCGCAGCGCCCGGTCGCCGGCCACGCCGTCGATCGGCGCCACGATGGTGGTGTAGCTCAGGTCGAGCCTCACCCCCTCGACCTTGGCCTGCGCGCCCTCCAGGCTCGCGCGGGTGCTGGCCTCGAGCGCCTTCAGGCTGTCGATCTGCTTCTGCGCGGCGTCGAGCGAGGCGGCGGCCTTGTCGCGGGCGGCGTGGCGCTGGCGCAGGTCGGACTCCGCCTGCTGCTGGCGCTGCACCGTGCCGGACCCGGTCTGCAGCAGGTTCTGGTAGCGGGTGTATTCCTGCTGCGCGAAGGTGAGGGCGGCCTCGGCGTTGGCGAGGTCGGCCCGCGACGAGGCGACCTGCGCCCGCTGCTGGACGATCGCCGAGGCGACGCCCAGGATCTGCGCCCGGTCCTTCTCGACCTCGGCCTCGGCCTGCCTGAGCTGGACCCGGTAGGACCGGTCGTCCAGGCGGGCGATGACGTCCCCGGCCTTCACCGGCTGGTTGTCGCCGACCAGCACCGCCGCGACGGTGCCGGCGATGCGCGGCGCCACCGTGACCTTGTCGGACTGGAGATAGGCGTCGTCGGTCACCTCGAGGAAGCGCCCGACACTCCACCAGTGCCAGCCGTAGGTCCCGGTCCCGCCCAGCGCGAGCAGGCCGAGGAGGGGCAGCACGATCCGCGCGCGGCGGCGGCGCGGCGCCGGTGCGGAGACGGTGGCCGGGACCGGCGCGGAGACCGGGGGCGTGACAGCCGCGGTGGTCGGGGCGGTGACCGGCGCACCCGCGACCGGGTCGGCGCTCTTGAAGCTGTCGCTGCGACGTGCGTCCATCGGGTCTGGCCAGAATCAAAACGGTACGGTATCGTTTTAATAGGACGAACGGCGGTGGTGAGCAAGGAGGATCGCGGGGTGACGGTCACGGAGATCGAGCGGGCGGAGGCGGGCCCGCGGCGCGGCGGCCGGCCGACCCGCGCGGAGGCGGCCCGGCGCGAGGCGCACCTGATCGCCGTCGCCACGACCCTGTTCCTGGAGCGCGGCTTCGACGCCACCTCCATCGACGCGGTGGCCGAGGCCGCCGGGATGAGCAAGCCGACGGTCTACGCGCGCTACCGCGACAAGCGGGCCCTGTTCGAGGCGGTCCTGCGCGAGCGGATCGCCGCGTGGCTGGCGCCGCTCTCCGCCGCGGCCGAGGCCCAGGCCGCGCAGGGCGGAAGCGACGACGTCGAGACCGCCCTGGAGGATCTCAGCCGCACCCTGCTGGCCCACGGGCAGTCGCCGGGCGCGGCGATGCTCAAGCGCAACCTCGTGGCCCAGGCGCTGCAGTTCCCCGAGCTCGCCCGCCTCGCCCACGAGGAGGGCTGGCTGCGCGGCGTGCGCGCGGTGGCGCAGCTGCTCGACGCCTTCGCGCGGCGCGGGCGGATCGCCGTGGCGGATCCGGAGATCGCGGCCGACCTGTTCCTCAGCCTCGTCCTCGGCCGGTCGTCCCAGGCGACTCTCTACGGCATCGCCACCGACCCGGAGGCGCAGGAGCGGCGGCGGCAGGCGGCGGTGCGGCTGTTCCTCGACGGGGTGCGCCCGCGCTGAGGGGCGCCCGGCCCCGGTGATTTAGACGCCGGTGAATCGGCATGCCGGGCTCCGAACGGGTCCAACCCGCGATTGCGCCCCTCCCCGCTCGGGCCTATAGTGCGTCATCCCCATTCGACAGCGTGAGACGGGACATCCGGATCGGTCATCCGGAGCCCGCGGCCCGATGCCCGGCCCCCGTCCCGCCAGGCCGGAGCACGAGAAGCATGTCCCAGGGTCCGCTGATGCCGAAGGCGACCGCCGTCTGGCTGGTCGAGAACACCTCGCTCGCCTTCGAGCAGATCGCCGATTTCTGCAAGCTGCACCCGCTGGAGGTGAAGGGCATCGCCGACGGCGAGGTCGCGGCCGGCATCAAGGGGCTCGACCCGGTCTCCACCGGCCAGCTCACCCGCGACGAGATCGAGAAGGCCCAGAAGGCGCCGCACTACAAGCTCAAGCCCGCCGTCTCGAAGGTGAAGCTGCCGGAGGTGAAGCGCACCACCAAGGGCCCGCGCTACACCCCCCTCTCCCGCCGCCAGGACCGGCCGAACGCCATCCTGTGGCTGCTGCGCAATCACCCCGAGCTGAAGGATTCGCAGATCATCCGGCTCGTGGGCACCACCAAGTCGACGATCCAGCAGATCCGCGAGCGCACCCACTGGAACTCGGGTTCGCTCCAGCCGATGGACCCGGTCACCCTCGGCCTGACCACCCAGATCAACCTCGATTTCGAGGTCCAGCGCGCGGCGGCCGACCGCCCGGCCGCGGTGGCGGCCGAGTCCGGCGCCTCGCTGCTGCCGACCGAGGTCTCCACGGCCCGCGACGCCGACGAGCGGGACCACGAGGACGATCACGGCGGCCGCGAGGAGCGGCTCGACGCCGATTCGGTCTTCGCCAAGCTCAAGGGCCGGCACCAGGACGAGGACGACGAGGACTAGGACCAGGACTAGGACCGGCCCCCGCTCCGACCGAGCGGGGGCCGGACCGACCTATTCCGGCAGCGGCCGGCCCCGCGTCTCCGGCATGAACCACGGCACCACGAGGCCGATCACGTAGACGCTCGACAGGGTCAGCGCCGCCGCGGCGACGCCCCCGAAGGCGGTCACGATCTGCCCGGCCAGGATCGGGAAGATCCAGGCGATCAGCCGCGCGCCGTTGAAGACCGCGCTCGACGCCGTCGCCCGGACCGCCGGGGTGAACAGCTCCGCGAGGTAGATCGCCATCCACGAGAAGGCGAAGCCCAGGGTGAAGAACCCGTTCAGGAAGGCGAGCGCCATGAACGGCACGAGCCCGCCGGTCCAGAGGTAGCAGGCGAGTGACGTGGCGATGCAGCCGGCATAGGTCACGAGCAGGAAGGCGCGGCGCCCGATCGCGTCGGCCACGAAGCCCGAGATCACGTAGGCGGTGATCGCCCCGATATTGTAGACGATGCCCATGCGCGGGCCCCAGACATTGGCCGGCGCGCCCGCGGCCTTGGCGAGCCCCTCCGTGTAGGCCGGCAGCCAGGACGAGACCGCCCACCAGCCCACCGTGGTGGCGAAGGACAGGAGCGTGGCGAGGAGGACCCGCCGCCGGCTCTCGGGCTCGCGGAAGATCTCCGTCAGGGAGAACGGGCGCCGCGCGCTCCGCGGGGCCCGGTCCGCGTCCTCCGCGGTGGCCGCCCAGCGCTGCGCCTTGAGCGCCCGCATCCACTGCTCGGATTCCTCCAGCGCCCGGCGCAGGTACAGGCACACGAAGGCCGGCAGCGCGCCCAGCGCGAACAGGATCCGCCAGGATTCCGCGCCCAGGGGCTCGGTGGCGGCGAGCACGGCCCACACGATGGCGGCGAGCACCGCGCCGCCGCCGAAGCCCGATTGCAGGAAGCCGCAGCCCTTCGGGCGGGCCCGGTTCGGCCAGGTCTCGGCCACGAGGGCGATGCCGGTGGACCATTCCGAGCCGATGGCGAGCCCGGTGATGAAGCGCAGGACGGCGAGCTGCGTGAAGCTCTCCGCGAAGGCGGTGAGCCCCGTGAACAGCGCGTAGCCCAGGATCGACACCATCATCATGCGCTTGCGGCCGATGTAGTCGGCCGCGATCCCGCCGATCAGGCCGCCGATCCCCCAGCCGAGCAGCGTGATGCCGATGGCGAGGCCCACGTAGAAGGCCGGCGCCTGGGCCTGCTCGGGGGTGAGGATCGAGGCCAGCGCCGGGCGCAGGGCGTAGACCAGGGCCACTGCCTCGTAGCCGTCGAAGATCCAGCCGAGATAGCTGCCCCACAGGATCCGCCAGTGGCGCCGGGTGAGACCCGCGTGCCACGGTGCGCCGGCCGCCTCGCGCATGCCCACGTCGCCCGCGTCCATCGCCCGCTCCTCCCGCCCGGGACGCGTCTGCGGCGCCCGCCCCGCCCCGCCCTGATAGGTCGGTTGTGGCATCGGGTCGACCATATCCGGGCGGCCGGCCCGGCGCCCCGGCGATCACGATCGCATCACGCCTTCACTGCGCAGCTTCACTGCGCACCTTGCACTGGGCACCTTGCACTGGGCACCTTGCACTGGGCACCTTCTGCGCGCCCGCGGCGTTCGGCCTAGCGCGCGGCGTCGAAGGCGGCGAGGAAGGCCGCGAGGTTGTCCGGCAGGGCCGCGCAGAGGTAGCCGCCCTCTTGGACCAGCGCCGTGGGCAGCCCGGCCCGGGCGATCCGCTCCGCCGCCCCGACGAAGCCCCCCGGGAGACCGCGAGGGCGCCGATCGGGTCGTCCGCGGCGGCGTCGAGGCCGAGCGCCACCACGAGCGCCCGGGGCCGGTGCGCGGCGATCAGTGCGAGGCCCGCCTCGACGGCCTCGAGCCAGGGCGCGTCCCCCGAGCCCGGCGGCAGCGGCAGGTTGCGGTTGAACCCCGCCCCCGCCCCGGCGCCGGTCTCGTCGGCGTAGCCGGCGAAGAACGGGAAGTAGTCGGACGGGTCGGCGTGGACCGAGACGGTCAGCACGTCGGCGCGGGCGTAGAAGATCCCCTGCGTGCCGTTGCCGTGATGGACGTCGATGTCGAGGATCGCCACCGGGCCGCCGGTCGCGGCGCGCATCCGCTCGGCCGCGATGGCGCTGTTGTTGAGAAAGCAGAAGCCGCCGGCGGAATCCGCGTAGGCGTGGTGGCCGGGCGGGCGGCACAGGGCGTAGGCGTGCCCCGCCGCCAGCGCAGCGTCGGCGGCCGCGACCGCGCACTGCGCCGATCCGTAGACCGCCGCCCAGGTGCCGGCGCGGATCGGCGTCGAAGTGTCGGCGGTGTAGAGGCCCAGGCGCCCGAGGAGGCCGGCGGGCTTCCGGTGCATCTGCGGCCGGGCGAAGGCCCCGGTCAGGATCTCGTCGCCGATGCCGGGGATCGCGTCCCGGCGCGCCCAGGCCTCGGCCAGGAACGCCACGTAGTCGGGATCGTGCACCGCCCGGATCGGGTCGAGGCCGTGATCGGCCGGCTCGGCGAGGTCGTGGCCGCCCCGGACGGCCGCGTCCCGCAGGATCGCGTAGCGGGCCGCCTGCTCGGGATGCGGGATCGGCGCGCCGCGGCGCATGTAGCGCTCGGGATCGTGCCGGCTCGAATCGGGCGTGTGGACGATGCGCATGCCGGCAGGTTAGGGCCCGCCGGGCCGCGCGTCATCCGCCCGGGACGGCCTCGCGGGGCGCGCCCGCATGGGATGCACCCGCATGGGATGCACCCGGATGGGACGCGCCCGGATGGGACGGGCTCAGATGAGGTAGACGGTGCCGTCCGCGCGGAAGACCTTCGGGCAGTTCGCCCCGTCCACGAGGCGCTGGGCATCCTCCAGGGAGATCCCGTGCGCCAGGGCGATCTCCGGCAGCGTCTTCCAGGTCGGGGTCATGGTCCGGCTCCGTCCGTGATCCGTGCGGGTCGGGGATCAACGGTGCAAACGCCTCCGGGTTCGCCGACAGGGCCGATGACGGCTCCAGGATCCTGTCGAGGGTGTCGGCGCGCCACCCCGTCGGGTCGGGCGCGGCGGGGGCGACCTCGCGCAGGAGGGTCGGGACCCGGGCCCAGGGTTCCGTGACCGGCCCGGCGCTCGGCCGCATGCCCGCCCGGGTCCGCCCGCCGGCGACGCGGATGTCCGGGAAGCGCGCGCAGAACGCCGCCACGCAGTCGGGGTCGAAATGGCGGCCGCTCTCGGCGCGGATGCAGTCCAGGGCCGCCTCGAAGGGCATCGCGTCCTTGTAGGGCCGCGCCGTGGTCAGGGCGTCGAACACGTCCGCCACCGCAACGATCCGGGCCGAGAGGGGAATGGCGGCGCCGGCGAGCCCGTGCGGGTAGCCGCCGCCGTCCCACTTCTCGTGGTGGAACTCGGCGATCTCCGCGGCCAGCCGGATCAGCTCGGAGGCGCTCCCGCCCAGGATGCGCCGGCCGATCGCGGGGTGCGTCTTGACGAGGTCGAACTCGTCCCGGTCGAGCCGGCCGGGCTTCAGCAGGACGCCGTCCGGGATGCCGACCTTGCCGACATCGTGCAGCGGCGCCGCGAGGTAGAGGTTGCGGCAGATCTCCGGCGCCAGCCCGAGCCCCTCGGCCACGATCTGGCTGTAGCGGGCCACCCGCCACGTGTGATCGCCGGTGTCGTTGTCGCGGTACTCGACCGCCAGGGCGAGCCGGAAGATGATCTCCTCCTCGCGCTCGCGCATGTGGCGCAGGGCGGCCTCCACCTCGCCGTCGAGCCAAGCGGCCTGCTCGGCCAGCCGCCGCACCGCCCGGGCGAGCCGGATCAGGTTGCGCAGGCGGACGGTGAGCTCGACGCCCTGCATGGACTTGTCGAGGAAATCGGTCGCCCCGGCCTCCAGGGCGGCGAGCCGCACCGCGTCCGAGATGTCGCTGGTGACCATCACGATGGGCACCTGGGCGTAGTGCGGGATGGTCCGCATCTGCCGGATGAAGGCGATCCCGTCGATGTCGGGCATGTGGCAGTCGACCAGGACGAGGTCGAAGGCCCGCGTCCGCGCCTCGACCATGGCGGCGACCGGGTCGCCGTGATCGGTGACGGACACGTCGGGCTTGGCCTCCAGCAGCAGGCGCAGCCGCATCCGCATGGTGGCGCTGTCGTCGACGAGGAGCGCGTCCATCAGCGGTTCCCGGGCCGGCGCAGGCGATCCCGGGGCGGCCGCCGGACCGGGTATGTCGACACAGGAACCATCGCCGCGACGCCTCGCAAGACTGTCGAGCAGCATTGAAGGATGCGGCATTAACGGGCGGTAAATCGTCGTTCTCGGCTATATTGAGGAGATTTACTTTACTCGGAGCCTTGGCGGGTGCGAATTCGGGTCTTCGTTTGTCGGAGACCGGTGGGGCCGCGGCGATCGACCCGCGGAGAGTTGGCTTCGCCCGCTCCGGGGCGCCTGAGGGATCGGCGTGTCTGTAACCGGGATCGCCGCGGCGGCCCCGGCGCGGCCCCGGGATGGCGGGGTTGACGCGGTCGCCAAGCCCCCCGACGGAGACGCGGATCAGGACGGGTCCCGGGCGGTCCGGGACGCGCCGGCCGGACGGCGCGGCGGGAGGCGCCTTCGCGATGATGCGGTTCGATCTCGTCGATCTCGGCCTGTTCCGGCACGTGGTCGAGGCCGGCTCGATCACCCACGGGGCCGCGCGGGCGAACCTCGCCCTGGCGGCCGCCTCGACGCGGATCCGGCTGATGGAGGACTCCCTGGGCGCCGCCCTGCTGACCCGGGGCCGGCAGGGCGTCAGCCCGACCCCGGCCGGGCGCGCGCTCCTCGTCCATGCCCGGGAGGTCCTGGCCGGGGTGGAGCGCCTGCGCGAGGAGATGGCGGCCTTCTCGGGGAGCGCCTTCGGGCAGATCCGGGTGCTGGCCAACACCAACGCGCTCACCGAATTCCTGCCGGAGGCGCTCTCGGCCTTCCTGGCCGATCACCCCGGGATCGGCGTCGAGATCGACGAGCGCACCTCCGAGGAGATCGTCGGGCTGGTGGCCGAGGGGGCGGCCGATCTCGGCATCCTGTCCGGCACGGTGGATACCGGCTCGCTGCAGACCTTCCCGTTCCGGGAGGACCGGTTCGTGCTGGTGGCGGCCCGGGACCATCCCTTGGCCGCGCGCGGGACCATCCCGTTCGCCGAGGTGCTCGGCCACGACCTCGTCGGCCTCGACCGGCGCAGCGCCATCAGCCGCTTCCTCGTCGCCCAGGCGGTGCGCGAGGGGCGACCGATGCGCCTGCGCGTCCAACTCCGGGACTTCGACGCCGTCTGCCGTCTCGTCGAGGCGCGGGTCGGGCTGGCGATCCTGCCCGAGAGCGCCGCCGCCCGCGCCGCGCAGGGCCTCGCCCTCGCGGTGGTGCCCCTCGCCGACGCCTGGGCGCGGCGCGACCTGACTCTGTGCCTGCGCGACCTCGACGGGTTGCCGCCGTTCATCCGGGCCTTCGTGGCGGAGCTGCGCGCCTGAGCGGAACCCGCCCCGCCGCGGACGGGCCCGCGCGCGGCGGCGTCAGCGCCACCGCTCGTCCGTGCAGGCCAGCAGGTAGACGACGTGCATGCAGCGCGCCTGGGCGGCCTGCGAGGGCGCGTCGCCCATGCAGGCGCGCATCCCGACGGAGAGCAGGTCGCGATCGACGTCCTGATTGCGCGCGCAGGTGAAGATCGGCTGGAAACCCTCGAACCGGCTCACCTGCCAGAAGATGACCATGACCGCGAACAGGCAGAAGGTGCAGACCAAGATCCGGCTGTCGTAGAACCAGTGCCGTCGTCCGGCATCCGCGGCGTCGCGCGCGCTCATCCCGTCACCAGGCCCGTCACCGGGAGCGCCGACGGGAGCATCGCCCGGATCCCCACCCTTCTCGGCATCGGCTCGCCCTCTCCCTCGCGCCGGATCCCCGGCCGGCCGCCCGGGCCGTCAGTCGATCACCTCAACGATCCGGCGCGACCGCGGGTCGACGAGGACCGGGTGGTCGTTGACGATCGTGTAGCTGTAATCCGGCAGGGCGAACTCCCGCGGGACATCGTAGTACACGATGCCGTCCTCCGGGAGCACCGTGCCGACCCGCACGGGTCCCGCGAGCGCGATGGAGGGGCGGCGCTCGCCGCGGGCGTAGATGCGGAACCGCTCCCGCCGGTCGACGCCGAGGATGCCGTTGGCGGTGCCCACGGCCGCACCGATCGCGCCGCCGACGATCGCCCCGAGGGGGCCCGCCATCTCCTCGCCGCGCGAGGCGCCCTCCTGGGCCCCGCGCTCGAGCCCCTGCGCCCGCGCGCCCGCGGCGAGGCCCAGGGCGGCTGTCAGGGTGGCTGTCGGGGGAGCCACCAGGGTGGCGAGGAGCGCGAGGGACGCCGCGATCCGCATGATGTGTCGTCCTGGTCGGTGGCGTGGATCGGCAGGCCTGCGCCCGGGGGCGCGGGCGCGTCCCGGCCGGAGGCTACGCCGAAAAGCCTGCCGATCGGTTGCCGATCGGTCGCCGCCCGGCGCGGGGCGGCGGGGGGGGGCGGTGCCGGCATTGCCCCGGTCCGCCCATGGGGTAGCCTCCGGCTGATTCCGTCGGAGAGGACAGGGCATGCCGATCGAGACCGTGGAGACCGCCGGCCGCCGCCGGGGCGCCGACCTCTTGGTGGAGGTGCTGCGCTCGGAGGGCGTGCGCTACATCTTCGGCAATCCCGGCACCACCGAGTTGCCGCTCATCGACGCGCTCACCGAGGCGCCGGACATCGCCTACATCCTCGCCTTGCAGGAGGCGACCGCCGTGGCGATGGCGGACGGCTACGCGCAGGGCGCCCGCCGGCCCGCCTTCCTCAACCTGCACACGGCGGGCGGCCTCGGCCACGCCATGGGCGGGCTGGTGAATTCCCAGGTCTCCGGCACGCCGCTGGTGGTCACCGCCGGGCAGCAGGATCTCCGCCACGCCCTGACCGACCCGCTGCTGATGGGCGACCTCGTCGCCATCGCCGACCCGGTGATGAAGTGGGCCCGCGAGGTGACGAGCCCGGACCAGATCCCGATCCTGCTGCGCCGGGCCTTCCACGACGCGGGGGCCGCCCCCTCCGGGCCGGTCTTCCTGTCCCTGCCCATGGACGTGATGGAGGCGCTGTCGGCGGTGCCGGCCGGCGAGACCTCGACCATCGACCAGCGGGCCGTGGCGGGCTCCCTCGACCGCCTCGCGGAGAAGCTCGCCGCCATCGCGCCGGGCCGCCTCGCGCTGATCGCGGGCGACGAGATCGACGCCTCGGACGCCTCGGCGCAGATGGTGGCGCTCGCCGACCTGCTGGCGGCGCCGGTCTACGGCTCGTCCTGGCCGGCCCACATCCCCTTCCCCACCGCGCACCCGCTCTGGGCCGGGAACCTGCCGACCCGGGCCGACGCCATCGCCGACATCCTCGGGCGCTACGACGCGGTGTTCGCGCTCGGCGGCAAGTCGCTGATCACCGTGCTCTACTCGGAGGTCTCGGCGGTGCCGCCGGGGGTGCAGGTGTTCCAGCTCTCGGCGGACGTGCGCGACCTCGGGCGCACCTACGCCACCTGCCTGTCGACGGTGGGCGACATCCGCGCCTCCCTCGACGCCCTGCTGCCGCTGCTCGCGCCCCGCCTCGTCGACCGGGCCGACGCCTTCGCGGGCCTGCGCGCCCAGGCGGTGACCGCCCGGGCCGAGCGCCGGGCGAAGCTCGCCGCCGCCGCCGACGCGGCCTTCGAGGATCCGGTGATCGCGCCGCTAGTCGCCGCCCGGGAGGTCGCCCGCGCGGTCGGGGCCGAGACCACCATCGTGGACGAGGCGCCCGCGACGCTCACCCACCTGCGCACCTTCCTCGACAGCCCCTCCGCGCACCAGTACGCGGCGATGCGCGGCGGCGTGCTCGGCTGGGGCATGCCGGCCGCGGTCGGCTTCTCCCTCGGGCTCGACCGGGCGCCCGTGGTCTGCGTGGTCGGCGACGGGGCCGCGCTGTACTCGCCGCAGGCCCTCTGGACGGCGGCGCACGAGAAGCTGCCGGTCACCTTCGTGGTGATCAACAACGCCGAGTACAACATCCTCAAGACCTTCATGAAGGGCCAGGCGCACTACGCCTCGGTGCGCGCCAACCGCTTCATCGCCATGGACCTCACCGACCCGCGGATCGACTTCCCGGCGCTGGCCGCCTCGATGGGCGTGCCCGCCCGGCGGGTGACCCGGGCGGCCGACATCGCCCCGGCGATCGAGGCCGGGATCCGCTCGGGGGGCGCCAACCTCGTGGAGGTGGTGGTGCGGGCGACCTGAGCGGGGCCGTCGGCGGGGCTGTCGGCAGGGCTGTCGGCAGGGCTGCCGGTGGATCTGCCGGCGGAGCTCTCACTCCAGCCCCGGCACCCGCACCCCGAAGGCGACCGCCAGCAGCACCATGTTGAGGGCGAGCACCAGGGCGGCCCCCGCCACGGCGGCGGCCTGGGTGAGCGGGCCGTTGGCGAAGGGCCCCATCACGCTGCGGCGCCGGGTGAACACCACCAGGGCCACCATCGGCACCGGCAGGGCGAGCGACAGCACCACCTGCGACAGGACCAGCGCCTGCGTCGGGTCGACCCCGATCGCCACCACCGCGAAGGCCGGCAGCATGGTCACGAGCCGGCGGACGAGGAGCGGGATGCGCCAGCCGGTGAAGCCCTGCATCACCAATTGCCCGGCGAGCGTGCCCACCACCGAGGAGGAGATCCCGGAGGCGAGCAGCGACACCAGGAAGGCCGCCCCCGCGGCGGGCCCGAGAAGCGGCGTCAGGGTGCGGTAGGCCTCGCCGATCTCCGCCACCTCGCTGTGGCCGACGTGGAAGGCGGCCGCCGCCATGATCACCATCGCCATGTTGACGAGGCCCGCCAGCAGCAGCGCCACCACCACCTCGCGGTTCGAGTAGCGGACCAGCAGGCGCCGGTCGGCCTCGGTGCGGGGATTGCCCCGGCCCTGGGTCAGGCCCGAATGCAGGAACAGCGCGTGCGGCATCACGGTGGCGCCGATGATCCCGACCGCGATGGTGAGCGCCTGCGCGTCCGGGATCCGCGGGGTGACGAGGCCCTTGGCGGCCTCGCCCCAGGCCACGGGCGCGATCAGGAGCTCGACCGCGTAGCAGAGGCCGATCGTGCCGACCATCGCGCCGATGGCGATCTCTAGCGGCCGGAAGCCCTCGTGCTCCAGGAGCAGGATCGCGTAGGTGACCACCGCGGTGATCGCCATGCCGGCCATGAGCGGCATGCCGGTGAGCAGCGACAGGCCGATCGCGCCGCCGAGGAACTCCGCGAGGTCGGTCGCCATGGCGGCGACCTCGCTGATGCCCCACAGGGCGAGGCGCACCGGCCGCGTCGTCGCGTCCCGGCAGTGCTCGGCGAGGTTCTTGCCCGTGACAATGCCGAGCTTGGCCGACAGGGCCTGGAACAGCATCGCCGTCAGGTTCGCGAGCAGCACCACCCAGAGCAGGCCGTAGCCGTAGCGGGCGCCGGCCTGGATGTTGGTCGCGAAGTTGCCGGGGTCCATGTAGGCGATCGACGCCGTCACGGCGGGGCCGGCGAACAGCAGGAACCGGGCCCGGCCGCCGGGACGGCCGTCGAGGACGTCGCGGATCGCGCCCTCGGTCCGCCGGCTCATCGCCCCGGGCGCGGCGCGCCCGGGGGCCGTCGCGGCGTTCGGCGCCACCATGCTCGAACCCTCTCCTCAAAGATATAGCGGAGGCTATATTCAGGGTTCGCGGTCAGGATTCAAGGGGCTGGCAGCGGCCGCCGGTATCGGCCCCACGGGACTCCCCTCGAGGTGGCGGTGTTTGCTAGACAGGGGTCGGGGCGGCCCGCGCGGACCGCGGTGGGGGAGAGCCGATGCAGGAACCGTCCGAGCCGGGCTCGCCCGAGACCGCGCTGGTCGATCCCGAGCGCCACGTGGAGAGCTTCCGCCAGGCCCGCGAGGCCCGGCGCTCGGAACTCGTGGAGGATTACGTCGAGCTGATCGACGACCTGATCGGCGACGGCGGCGAGGCGCGGCAGGTGGACATCGCGGCCCGGCTCGGCGTGGCGCAGCCGACCGTCGCCAAGATGCTGAAGCGCCTGTGCGAGGACGGGTTCGTCCAGCAGCGGCCCTATCGCGGCGTGTTTCTGACCGAGGCCGGCCGCCGGCTCGCCGCCCAGGCCCGGGAGCGCCACCGCATCGTCGAGCGCTTCCTGTGCGCGCTGGGCGTAAGCCCCGAGACCGCGCGGCGGGACGCGGAGGGGATCGAGCACCACGTCAGCGCCGAGACGCTCGCGGCGTTCCGCGCCTTCGCGGAGCGGCACGGGGGGGCGTGAGGCGCCCCTCCGACCGTCATCGCCTCGCGCCGCTCGCGGAGACGTTGTGTCTGCCGCGACCGACACCCTCACGCCGTCGGCGCCGCCACCTTCTGGCGCAGGCCCAGGATCACCGCGCGGAGCATCTCGGCGCCCGCCGCGCCGGCATCCGGCAGGGTGCCGGTGCGGGAGGCGTAGACCCGCTCGTGCACGAAGGCGAGCTTGGCGATCACCGCGGGCGTCAGCTTGAACGGGTAGAGCGCCGGCTGGCCCATGCTGTGGGACAGCGAGTTGATCGCGTAGGTGAGCGGCAGCCACGCGGCGATCAGCCGGTCGAGGTCGGCCGTGTTGTACGGGTCGAAGTCGATCACGGTCGGCGCCTGCGGCCCGGAAGGCCCCCGCTGGCGCAGGCGCGGGCGCACGTGCAGCTCGAAGGTCGAGGCGGTCTCCACCGTGTCGACGATGTGCAGGTAATGCGCGAAGGTCTCGGCGAAATCCTCCCACGGATGGGCCGTGGCGTAGGCCGAGACGTAGGCCTCGTCCCAGTCGGCGGGGGCGCCCCTCGCATAGTGGTCCTGCAGCGCCTGGACGTAGTCGCGGCGCTCGTCGCCGAACAGCGCCCGGAAGGCGTCCCAGTCGGGGCTGTTCAGCACCAGCAGGTACCAGAAGTAATGCCCGATCTCGTGCCGGAAATGGCCGAGCAGCGTGCGATAATGCTCGCCGAACAGGATCCGGCGGCGCTCCCGCTCGACGTCGTCGGCCTCGGCGATGTTCATGGTGATCAGGCCGTTGATGTGGCCCGTCAGCACCGGCGGCCCGCCGGAGACGCTCTCGGACGGGTCGACCAGGAAGTCGAAGGCCAGCCCGTCCGTGTACTGGGCGCGGGTGGCGAGCGGCAGTTCCAGGCGCAGCAGCGAGTAGAACAGCCGGTGCTTGGCCGCCTCGATCTGGCGCCAGCGGGCGAGGTTCCAGGGCTGCGACAGGTCCGGCACCACGCGGTTGTGGCGGCAGGCGGTGCAGTAGATGTCGGGGCTATCCTCCGGCACCAGCCAGTTGCAGGCCTGCGCGAGGGCGTTGTTGCACAGCCGGTAGCGCCGGCCGGGATCCGCGTAGGCGTGGAAGATCTGCGCGCCGCCCATCAGCGGGTGGGCCGAGAGCCCCTGCGGCTCCAGCGCCGAGACCTCGTGGACCGCGCAGGCGTAGCCCAGCGGCCGCGCGCAGCTCTCGCAGGCGGTCGCCTCGAAGGTGACCGGCTGGTCGCAGGCCTGGCACTGGAAGATCTTCATCGCGCAGTCCCGGGCCGGCGGCCGGCCCACCTGCCGGTCAAGCGGGGCCGGGCGGCAAAGTTCCTGCCAGCGGCCCGGACGGCCGGGCGACGCACGGAAATTGCTTGTTGCGCGATCCGTGTCGCATAACCGTGCGGTGGGCGCCGGCGCCAGGGACCGGCAGCGCGACCGCGTTCGATCCTTTCGACGGAGCCATCGTGTCGATCAGAGCCGCCCTGCACCACGTCACGCATTACCGCTACGACCGGCCGATCAGCCTGGGCCCCCAGGTGATCCGCCTGCGCCCGGCCCCCCACGCCCGTACCAAGGTCCCGGCCTACGCGCTCACGGTGACGCCCGCCAACCACTTCCTGAACTGGCAACAGGATCCGAGCGGCAACTGGCTCGCCCGCCTGGTCTTCCCCGAGAAGTCCGACGAGCTGAGGATCGAGGTCGACCTCACGGCCGACATGGCGGTGATCAACCCGTTCGACTTCTTCGTGGAGGATTACGCCCAGGTCCGGCCCTTCGCGTACGACCCCGCCCTCGCCGGGGAGCTGGCCCCGTATCTCACGCCCGTCGACGCGGATTGTCCCGAGATGGAGGCGCTGCTGGCCCGTCTCCCGGAGGAGACCAGCACGGTCCAGTTCCTGGTGGCGCTGAACGGCCTGATCGCCCGGGAGACCGCCTACGGCGTCCGCATGGAGCCGGGCGTGCAGACCCCCGCCGAGACCCTGCGGCTGAAGAGCGGCTCCTGCCGCGACTCGGCGTGGCTGCTCGTGCAGGTGCTGCGCCGGATCGGCCTCGCCGCCCGGTTCGTCTCCGGCTACCTGATCCAGCTCGTGCCCGACACGACCGCGGTCGACGGGCCGACCGGCGCGTCGGCGGACTTCACCGACCTGCACGCCTGGGCCGAGGTCTACCTGCCGGGCGCCGGCTGGGTCGGCATGGACGCCACGTCGGGCCTGCTCACCGGCGAGGGCCACATCCCGCTCGCCGCGACGCCGCACTACCACTCGGCCGCGCCGATCTCGGGGGCGATGGAGCCGGCCGAGACCACCTTCGACTTCGCGATGACGATCACCCGCGTCGCCGAGACGCCGCGGATCACCAAGCCGTTCTCGGAGGACGTCTGGACCGCCATGGACGCGCTGGGCGAGCGGGTCGACGCCGACCTCGCCGCGCAGGACGTGCGGCTGACCATGGGCGGCGAGCCGACCTTCGTGTCGGTGGACGATTTCGAATCGCCCGAGTGGAACATCGCGGCCGTCGGCCCGACCAAGCGCGGGCTCGCCGACCAGCTGATCCGGCGCCTGCGCGACCG
This sequence comes from Methylobacterium sp. yr668, assembly GCF_900116245.1. Lineage (NCBI taxonomy): Bacteria > Pseudomonadati > Pseudomonadota > Alphaproteobacteria > Hyphomicrobiales > Methylobacteriaceae > Methylobacterium > Methylobacterium sp. yr668. The sequence goes on from NZ_FOZY01000006.1 coordinate 136,179, forward strand.
GTTCGGCCCGGGAGGGCTGCTCCATTACGGCCAGGGCAAGTGGTATCCCGGCGAGAGCCTGCCCCGCTGGGCCTTCGCGCTCTACTGGCGCAAGGACGGCAAGCCGATCTGGCGCGACCCGGACCTGATCGCGCCGGAGGTGGCCGCCGGGGAGGCGGGGCACGCCACCATCGCGCAGGCCGAGGCGCTCGCCGACGCGCTGGCCCGCCGCCTCGGCCTCGCCGACTACGTCTTCCCGGCCTTCGAGGACGGGGAGCTCTGGGAGCGGAAGACCGCGGAGCTGCCGGTCAACGTCACGCCGGCCGACGCCAAGTCGGGCTCGGTGGAGTTCGACGCCCGGATCAGGCGGGTCTACGCGCGGGGCCTCGGGGAGGCGGCCGGCTACGTCCTGCCGCTGGCGAGCCTGCCCACCGGCAAGGGCGGCGAGGCCGACCGCGTCTGGATCTCGGAGACGTGGGACTTCCGGCGCGGCGCCGCCTTCCTGGTGCCGGGGGACTCGCCCGTGGGCTTCCGCCTGCCGCTGTCGTCGCTGCCCTACGTGCCGCCGGAGCACTATCCCTACTACCAGCCGCAGGACCCGCTGGAGCCCCGCGCCGCCCTCCCCGACGGGCACCCCGAGGGCCATCCCGGCGCCGCTGTGGTCAACGGCTCCGGCATCACCGGCGTGGCGGTGCGCACGGCCCTGTCGTTCGAGCCCCGGGACGGGGTGGTGCGGGTGTTCATGCCGCCGGTGCAGCGCGCCGACGAGTATCTGGAACTCGCGGGCCACCTGGAGGCGGCCGCCGCCGCGCTGAAGCTGCCGATCCACCTCGAGGGCTACGAGCCGCCCTACGACCCGCGGATCGGCGTCATCAAGGTGACGCCCGATCCCGGCGTGATCGAGGTGAACGTCCACCCGGCCGCCTCGTGGCGGGAGGCGGTCGCCATCACCACCGACCTCTACGCCGAGGCCCGCCAGACCCGGCTCGGCGCGGAAAAATTCATGACCGACGGGCGCCACACCGGCACCGGCGGCGGCAACCACGTGGTCATGGGCGGCGTCACGCCGGACGATTCCCCGTTCCTGCGCCGGCCCGACCTGCTCAAGAGCCTCGTGCTCTACTGGCAGCGCCACCCCGCGCTCTCGTACCTGTTCTCGGGCCTCTATATCGGGCCCACGAGCCAGGCGCCGCGCATGGACGAGGCCCGCCACGACGGGCTCTACGAGCTGGAGATCGCGCTGGCCCAGGTGCCGGCCCCGGACGCGCCCAACATCCCGCGCTGGCTCGTCGACCGGATCTTCCGCAACATCCTCGTCGACGTCACCGGCAATACCCACCGGGCCGAGATCTGCATCGACAAGCTGTACTCGCCGGACGGCCCGACCGGGCGCCTCGGCCTCCTGGAGTTCCGCGCCTTCGAGATGCCGCCGGACGCGCGGATGAGCCTCGCGCAGCAGCTCCTGCTCCGCGCCCTCGTGGCGTGGCTGTGGCGCGAGCCGCAGACCGGCGGCTGTGTCCGCTGGGGCACGAACCTCCACGATCGGTTCATGCTGCCGCATTTCCTCTGGTCCGACTTCCTCGCGGTGCTGGAGGATCTCCGGGCGGCGGGGTACGATTTCGATCCGGTCGCCTTCGAGGCGCAGGCCCTGTTCCGGTTCCCGGTCTTCGGCACGGTCGAGCAGGGCGGGGTCCGGATGGAACTCCGCCAGGCGCTGGAGCCCTGGCACGTGATGGGCGAGGAAGGGACCAGCGGGGGCACCGTGCGCTTCGTGGACAGCTCGGTCGAGCGGCTGCAGGTCAGGGTCGAGGGCTTCGTGCCCGAGCGGCACGTCATCGCCTGCAACGGCCGCCGCCTGCCCATGACCTCCACCGGCCGCGGCGGCGAGGCCGTGGCGGGCCTGCGCTTCAAGGCGTGGCAGCCGGCCTCCTCCCTGCATCCGACGATCCCCGCGCACTCGCCGCTGACCTTCGACATCCTCGACGCCTGGAGCGGCCGCTCCCTCGGCGGCTGCCGCTACCACGTCGCCCATCCGGGCGGGCGCAACTACGAGACCCACCCGGTCAACGCCTACGAGGCGGAGGGGCGGCGCCTCGCCCGCTTCCAGCCGAACGGCCACACGCCGGGCCGGATGGAGATGCCCCGCCCGGAATCGAGCGCCGAGTTCCCGCTGACCCTCGACCTGCGGACGCCGGCCCCGCAATGACCCGCGATGTTCGGACATCCGGGGCGGACACCGGCGCGGTCGACAGAGCGCGACGCGCCCCCGCCCCCGCCCCCGCCCCCGCTCCCGTGCGGGAGAGCGACCCGCGCTCCGCTCTGCGGCCGCGTCGTCGTCCACGCTGCGTGGATCCGCGAGCCGCGATGACCCGGGATCCGTGATGGAGGCGGCGCTCGCGGGCAGCCGCGGCCGGGCCGAGCGGCCGGAGGGCGCGCGCGAGCGCGTCGCCCGCTGGAGCGCGGGCTACCGCCCCGCCCCCGGCCGGCCGGACGAGTTCCTAGGCGCCGACGGCGCGCCCCGCGGGGCGTGGCCGCGACTGCTCGACCGTCTCGGCGGCCTCACCGAGCCGGAGATCATGGCCCGGTTCGTCGCGGCGGAGCGGCACATCCGGGACGCGGGCATCTCGTTCCGCATCGCCGGCGACCAGCGCGAGCACCCCTGGCCGCTGGGCTGCCTGCCCCTGGTGATCGAGGGGCCGGAATGGGCGGCGCTCAGCGCCGGCATCGTCCAGCGCGCGGAGCTGATGGAGGCGATCCTCGCCGACGCCTACGGCGAGGGCCGGCTGGTCGCCGAGGGGCTCCTCCCCGCCGCGATCGTGGCCGGCACGCCCGAGTTCCTGCACCCGCTCCACGGGGTCGCGCCCCCCGGCGGCCACTACCTCAAGCTCTACGCGGCCGATCTCGGCCGGGGACCGGACGGGCGCTGGCAGGTGCTCGCCGACCGGACCCAGGCGCCCTCGGGCCTCGGCTGGGCGCTGGAGAACCGCATGGTCCTGGCCCGGACCTTCCCGGACTTCTTCCAGGACCTCCACGTCGAGCGCCTGCCGGCCTTCTTCCAGGCGTTCCGCGACGGGCTGGCGCTGGGGGCGGAGCGCGCCGACCCGCGGATCTGCCTGCTGACCTCCGGCCCCTACAGCAGCACCTACGTCGAGCAGGCGGCGCTCGCCCGCTACCTCGGCCTGATGCTGGTGGAGGGCGACGACCTCGTCATGCGCGACGGGCGCCTGCACGTGCGCACCGTCTCGGGCCTGAAGCGGGCCGACGCCCTGTGGCGGCGGATCGACGCCGACTTCCTCGACCCCCTGGAGCTGAACCCGGCCTCGCGCCTCGGCGTGCCCGGCATCCTCGACGCCCTGCGCAACGGCTCCCTGGTGATGGCCAACATGCCGGGCGCGGGGCTCGTCGAGTCGGCTGCCCTCGCCCCCTATCTCGACGGCATCGCCCGGCGCGTCCTCGGCGAGCCCCTGCGGCTCGGCCACCCGCGCACGTGGTGGTGCGGCGACCTCGAGGGCCTGGCGCACGCGCGGGCCAACCTCGACAGCCTGACCCTGCGCCCGGCCGCTACGCCCCAGCGCGGGGCGGGGCGCGACGCGATCCTGGCGGGCCCGGTCCTGGCAGCCGAGCGCGAGCGGGTCGTGGCGGCCCTGCGCGACCGGCCCTTCGACTACGTCGCCCAGGAGGCGGCGCCGCTCTCGACGATGCCGGGCTGGGAGCGCGGCCCGGACGGCCTGTTCCTGACGCCCCGCCCCTTCGTGGTCCGCGTCTTCGCCGCGCGGACGCCCCTCGGCTGGCAGGTCATGCCCGGCGGCTTCTGCCGGGTCTCGGAGCGCGAGGACGTCGACCCGATCGAGCTGCGGCTCGGCATCCGCTCCGCCGACGTCTGGGTCCTGTCCGAGGAGCCGGTCGCCGCGCCCCTGATCGGCACGCAGGCGGCGCCGCGGGTGCGGCGGGTCGGCGGGCACCTCCCCGCCCGGGCCGCCGACGGCCTGTTCTGGCTCGGCCGCTACTTGGAGCGCGGCGAGGCGGTGATCCGGCTGGTGCTGGCCCACCTGCGCAGCGTCGGCGACGCCGTCGGGACCGACATCTCGGGCGCCCTCGACACGCCGGCGGCCCTGGCGCTCCGGGCGCTGCTGCACGAGTGGGGCGCCATCGCGGCCGCCGACCTGCCGACCGCCAGCCTCGCCCAGGAGGCGCTGGCCGGGCGCGACCGGCCGGGCTCGGCCCGGTCCCACGTCATCGCGGCCCGCCGCAACGCCGCCGCGCTCCGCGCCCGCCTGTCGGGCGAGGCGTGGCGGGTGCTCGCCGACCTGAACGAGTTCCTGTCCCTCAACACCGAGCGGGCCTTCACCGAGTCGCAGCTCGCGGGCCGGGCCGAGCGGGCCCTGAGCCAGCTCGCGGCGCTCGCCGGCCTCACCCACGAGAACATGAGCCGCGCCGAGGGCTGGCACTTCATCGAGCTCGGGCGGCGGATCGAGCGGGCGATCAACACCGGCGCCTTCGCGCTGGCCTTCGCCAACGACGAGGCGACCCCCGGCTGCCTCGGGGTGATGCTGTCCCTGTGCGATTCGCAGATCAGCTACGGGCGGCGCTACCTGCAGGGGGCGGCCCTCGACCCCGTGCGCGACATGGTGCTGCTCGACCCCTACAACCCGCGCTCGATCGCCTTCCAGGCGGAGGCGATCACCCGGCACCTCGCCGACCTGCCGGCGCTCGCCGCGGACGGGATCCCCGAGCCCCATTGCCGCCTCGCGACCCGGATCCTGGCGGAGTTGCGCAGCGGCGAGGCCGCGGATTTCGACGCCGTGCGCCTGACCGCGCTCGCGACCGACCTCGAGCGCCTCGCCGACGGCATCGCGGCCCGCTATTTCCCCACCGGGCCGAACGCGCTGCGCCCCGAGAAGCTGACGGGGCTCGCGTGATCTACACGCTGCGCCACCGCACCGCCTACCGCTACGGCCGGCCGGTGCACTTCGCCCGCTGCACCCTGCGGCTCAAGCCGCAGGATTGCGAGGGCCAGAGCGTGCTGGCGAGCGCGGTCACGATCGACCCGAGCCCCGCCCGCGCGGTGATGCGGCGCGACTATCTCGGGATCGACGCGGTGGCGATCACCCTGGAGACGCCCCACACCACCTTCAGCGTCGAGGCGCTCTCCACCGTGCGGGTCGAGCGCCCGGCCCCGCCGCCGCCCGAATCCGGGATGGCCTGGGAGCGGGTCCGCGACGCCGTTCTCGCCGGGCGCGACCTCGGCGGCCGGGCGCCGGTGCATTTCCTGTTCCCGAGCGGCCGGGTGCCGCTGCTGCCCGCGATCACCGACTACGCGCGGCCGAGCTTCGCCGCCGGCCGCAGCGCCTACGGGGCGGCCCACGACCTGATGCTGCGGATCGGCCGGGATTTCCGCTTCGATTCCAAGGCCACCACCGTCTCGACGCCGCTCGCCGACTCCTTCGCGCTCCGGGCCGGGGTCTGCCAGGACTTCGCCCACGTGATGATCGCGGCCCTGCGCGGCATGGGCCTGCCCGCGGCCTATGTCAGCGGCTACCTGCGCACGGTGCCGCCGCCCGGCCGCCCGCGCCTGCGCGGGGCGGATGCGAGCCACGCCTGGGTGGCGGTCTGGTGCGGCACCGGCTGGCTCGGCCTCGACCCGACCAACGGCGTCGCGGTGCGGGACGACCACATCGTGGTGGCCCGCGGCCGCGATTACGGCGACGTGGCGCCGGTCGACGGCATCGTCAGCGGCTCGGGCAAGCAGCGCCTCAAGGTCGAGGTCGACGTCATCCCCGACACCGAGACGCGGGATCTCGCGCTGGTGGGATGAGGTGACGCTCCGTCATCGCGAGCGCAGCGAAGCGACCCAGGGCGGCGCGACATCCCCGAAGGTGGCGCGACACCGGATCGCTCCGCTCCGCCCGCAAGGACGGGGATGTCGCGGACGCCACCCTCACCACATCGACTTGGCCGCCCGCTCCGGCCATTCCGCGTCGTAGCGCTGGCCGCCGACCTCGCCCGCGGTCAGCGCCGCCAGGATCGCCCCCGGCGTCGGCAGGCTTCCCGGGTCGACGCGGGCTTCCGGATCCCACAGCCCGGCCCGGATGATCGCCCGGGCGCACTGGAAGTACACCTCCGCGACGGTGATCACGAGGGCGGTGCGCGGCGCGTGGCCGTCGACCCGGAACGAGGCGAGCAGGTCCGGGTCGGCCGAGATCACCGCCCGGCCGTTCACCCGCAGCGTCGTGCCGGATCCCGGGATCAGGAACAGCAGCGCCACCCGCGGGTCGCGCACGACGTTGCGGAGCGAGTCGATCCGGTTGTTGCCCCGCCGGTCGGGCAGGATCAGCGTGCGCGGGTCGGCGACCCGCACGAAGCCCGGCCGGTCCCCGCGCGGGCTGCAATCGAGCCCCTCGGGACCGGCGGTCGCCAGCACCGCGAAGGGCGAGGCCGCGATCAGCGCCGCGTAGTCCGGCGTGATTGCGGCCGCCACCTTCACCGTCGAGGCGGGTGCCAGGGGCGCGCTGTAGAGCGCCTCCAGCGCGGCGAGATCGTCGACGATCATTGCGCCCTCACGCGACCGGGGCGGCCTTGCCGGCCGCGAAGGCTTCGTGCTCGGCGACCAGCGCCCCCGACAGCGCCGAGGCGATCAGGCCCCGGGTCTCGTCGACGCCGTAGAGGGCCACGAAGGAGCCGAACCGGGGTCCGCGCGCCTCGCCGAACAGCACGTTGTAGAGGCTCGTGAACCACGCCTGCGACACGCCGGGCCGCCCGTCCGGGCTTTTGGCCTTGCCGGACGTGTCGGGGAAGTGGCGCCGGCCGACCTCGTAGACCGCCGCCTGCAGGGCCTCCGGGTCGGTCGAGCCGGCATGGTCCCCGAGCGTCTCCGACAGGTCCTCCAGGGCGGCCCGCTCCTCGGGCGTCGGCGCCCGGTAGGTCTTGGCCGGCCGCACGAAGTCCGAGAAGAACTTCAGGGCGTGCTTCACCAGCCGGTCGAGGCCCGGATGGGTCTCCGGCCCGGTCTGCGGCGCGTAGCGGCGGATGAAGCCCCACAGCACCGCTGGGTCCTCGGTGTTGGCCACCGCGGCGAGGTTGAGCAGCATCGCGAGGGTCAGGCTCGCGCCTTCGACCTTCTCGGGCTCCGGCGGGTTGCCGGCGTGGAGGTGCCAGACCGGGTTGCCCAGCCGCAGCTTCGCGTCCTGGCCGGCGTAGCGGTCGAGGAAGCCGATATACTCGTCGACGTGCCGGGGGATCACGTCGAAGAACAGGCGCTTGGCCTCGCGCGGCTTGTTGTACATGAACAGGGCGAGCGATTCCGGCGTGCCGTAGGTGAGCCACGCGTCAATCGTCAGGCCGTTGCCCTTCGACTTGGAGATCTTCTGGCCCTTCTCGTCGAGGAACAGCTCGTAGTTGAAGCCCTCCGGCGGCTCGCCGCCGAGCGCCCGGGCGATCTTGGCCGAGAGCTTGACCGAATCGATCAGGTCCTTGCCGGCCATCTCGTAATCGACGCCGAGCGCCACCCAGCGCATCGCCCAGTCGGGCTTCCACTGCAGCTTGGCGTGGCCGCCGGTCACCGGAGTCTCGTAGCGCTCGCCCGTGGCGGGATCGCGCCACACGATCGTGCCGCTCTCCGCCCTCACCTCGTCGATCGGCACCTGCATCACGTGGCCGGTGACCGGGTGGAGCGGCAGGAACGGCGAGTAGCTCGCCGAGCGCTCGGCCCGCAGCGACGGCAGCATGATCTCCATCACGGAATCGTAGCGCTCCAGCACGCGCAGCAGCGTCGCGTCGAACACGCCCGCGCGGTAGCACTCGGTCGCCGAGCGGAACTCGTAACTGAAGCCGAAGGCGTCGAGGAAGCGGCGCAACTCGGCGTTGTTGTGCGCGCCGAAGCTGTCGTGGGTGCCGAACGGGTCCGGCACGCGGGTGAGCGGCTGGTTGAGGTGCGCGGCCAGCATCTCCCGGTTCGGGACGTTGTCGGGAACCTTGCGCAGCCCGTCCATGTCGTCCGAGAAGGCGATCAGCCGGGTCGGCACCGCGTCGCGGGTGAGCACCCGGAAGGCGTGGCGCACCATGGAGGTGCGGGCGACCTCGCCGAACGTGCCGATATGCGGCAGGCCCGACGGGCCGTAGCCGGTCTCGAACAGCACCTCGGTCTTGCCGGATTTCTCCAGCCGCGCCACGAGCTTGCGCGCCTCCTCGAAGGGCCAGGCGGCGGCGTTGGCGGCGGCCTCGATCACGTCGGCGTCGAGGGTCAGGGCTGGGGGAGCGGCGGGCATGTCGTTGGAGACGATCTTCAGGGCTGAACGCGTTGGGGAGCGCGCACCCTAGAGCGGTTCGCATCGGAGCGGAACGCCCGGAGGTGCAATGCGGGGTTCCATCGCGGGCTCGCGCGTGAGGCCTGTGCGTGCGGCCTATGACAGCGTGGGCCGGTTTCGGCTTGGCAGACGCACGCCCGATCCGCTCGGCTTCCTGCGCGTGCCAGGCCGAATCGCGAATCCCGGATCTCCGAATCTCGCCCTCATCCTGAGGTGCCGCAGCGCAGCGGAGGCCTCGAAGGAGCCCTCCAGTGACCGCTGCGCTGGCTGGAGCTCTCCTTCGAGGCCGCTGCGCGGCACCTCAGGATGAGGGCGAGGAGGGGAAGTCCCGAGTCGAACAGGCTCTCGGCGCCGAACCTTGGCCCAGATGGCGCGGATCTCCGCATCGGTGGCGCGATCGCCGCGCGCCTCGGCGGCCCCGGATTCGTCGAGTTCCGCCTCTTCCTCCGGGGTGAACCGGTAAACCGGGGCCTCGTCCCCCGCGAAGGCCAGCATGAGCCGGGCGCTCTCGTCCTGAGGGTCCGGGGACGGGTCGCGCCTTCGCCACCGCCTGCTCGAGCAGATCCGCCACGGTGCCGTCCGCGTGCCGTCCGACAACCGAAGCCGGCAGCAGGATACCCATTCCTGGTGGCGACGAAAGCCCTCAGAACGGGCTGACGGGGAAGAACCGCAGGTACAGCTCGGTGTACTTGCCGTCGTCCCAGACCCGCTGGAGCGCGTCGTCCAGCGCCCGGGAGAGGGCGGCGTCCTCCTGGCGGGTGATCAGGCCGATCCCCTCCCCGAAATAGCGGTTCTCGAGGTAGTCGCCGCCGGTGAGCGCGCAGCAACTCTCCGCGTCCTGGCCGCCGACGAACAGGGCGAGGTTGAGGCCGTCGGCGAACAGGTAGTCGATCTCGCCGCGCTTGAGCGCGCTCTCGGCCGCCGTGAGATCGGTGAAGTCCTTCGGCACGGCCTTCGGGAAGAACGCCTTGAGGTAGGCCGCGTGGGCGCTGCCGGCGATGACCCCGACGCTGCGGCCGGCGAGCGCCGCCGCGGAGGGGACCGGCAGGCCCTTGTCGGCCCGGGCCGCGAAGCGCGCCGGCCAGCGGAAATACGGCCGCGTCGCCAGGAATCGCGACCGCAGGGACGCGGTCAGCGGGATGGCGGCCGCGACCACGTCGCCCTGCTTGCCGTCGAGGGCGTCGAGCAGGGTGTCGAAGCGGCGCGCCTGCACCGTGCAGGTGATCGTCAGCTTCTCGCAGACCGCCCGGGCGAGCTCGACCACGAAGCCCGTCGGGTTGCCGTCGGGGCCGGCGAAGTGCAGCGGCGGGAACTCGTCGTCCGTGAGGAAGCGGACCGCCCGGCCGGTCTGCGGCGCCTCCACGCGCTCGCCCCGGCTGCGCGGGTTCCAGAAATCCGGGATCGTGACGGCGGGGGTGGCGGTGACGCCCGTGGCCGGCGCGGCCGGGGGCGCCGCGGCGGCGGCCGGCCCCGCGAGGAGCGCCGCGACCGCGGCCGCCGCGATCCGGGATGGGATGGCTGTCCTATCGCCTCTTGACGACGGGGACGGGGCGGTGCTCCTCTCGGAGCGCGGGGGCGGGGACTGGCTCACCCCCCTCCTCTACCACGTCCTCGGGCCGCCGGGGGAGCGCGCGGCGTGTCGTTCCAGCGCCCGCCCGCGGGGCCGGAGGGCCTGCCGCCGGAGATCGCCTTCCTGCTGGACGAGGGCGTCGACGCGCGGCTGCTGGCCCGGGCCGCCGCCGCGGCGACCGCGGCCGGGACCGACGCGGCGACCGCGCTGATGAATGCCGGCCTGATCGCGGAATCGGCCTACTACGCGGCCCTGGCCCGGGCGCTCGGCGCCCCCTACCTCGACGGCCCGATCCCGTTCGGCCTGGGCCTGCGCTTCCCCGACAGCCTCGTGGCCGGCCTCGCGCCGCTGGCGCCGGGCGCGGTGGCGCCCTGGGTCCTGGCGCCCCGCGGGCGGGCGATCGCGGACCTCCTCGACGCCGCCGGCCGCGCCGCTGGCCACGCCGCCGTGCCGGCGATCACCAGCCCTACCCGCCTGCGCGAGGCCGTGTTCGCGTCCGTGCCCGGGCAGGTGGCGGATCACGCGGCGCACGACCTGCGGCGGCACGGCCCCGAGTGGGCGGCCGCCCCCGAGCCGGCCTTCCGCTGGCTGCTGGTCCTCGCCCTCGGCGGGACCGCCGCGCTCTGCCTGTGCGCGGCGCTGCCGGCCCCGCTGGCGCGCGCGGTGATGACGGCCGGGCAGATCCTGTTCCTGGCCATGGCGACCCTGCGGATCGCGGCCCTCGCCATCGCGGCTCCGGTCGCCGCGGAGGCGGTGGTGCCCCTCGCCGAGGCCGACCTGCCGGTCTACACGATCCTCGTCCCCCTCCACCGCGAGGCGGCGGTGGTGCCGGACCTGCTCAGGGCGCTCTCCGCCCTCGACTATCCGGCCGCCAAGCTCGACATCAAGCTGCTGCTCGAGGCGGACGACGCGGAGACCGCCGCGGCCCTCCCCCGCGACACCCTCCCGGCCCGGTTCGAGGTGATCACGGTGCCGCCGGGCGGCCCGCGCACCAAGCCTCGGGCGCTCAACGCCGCGCTGCCGCTGGCCCGCGGCACCCTGATCACGGTCTACGACGCCGAGGACGTGCCCGATCCCGGGCAACTGCGGCTGGCGGCCGCCCTGTTCGCGCGCCTGCCCGCGCGGACCGCCTGCCTCCAGGGGCGGCTCGTGATCGACAATGCCGGCGATTCGCGCCTCGCCCGTGCCTTCGCCCTCGAATATGCCGGGCTGTTCGACGTGCTGAACCCGGCCTTCGCCCGCTGCGGCCTGCCGGTCCCGCTGGGCGGCACCTCGATGCACCTGCGCACCGACGTGGTGCGGGCTCTGCACGGCTGGGACGCCCACAACGTCACCGAGGACGCGGATCTCGGCCTGCGCCTCGCGCTGGCGGGCTACACCGTCGGCGACCTGCCCAGCCCTACCTTCGAGGAGGCGCCGGCCCGCCTCGGGCCCTGGCTCGGCCAGCGCACCCGCTGGCTGAAGGGCCTGGTCCAGACGAGCCTCACCCACGGGCGGCACCCGCTGGCCAACGCCCGCAGGCTCGGCGGCCTGGAGACGCTCTGCGCCGCCGCCCTGGTCCCCGGGACGGTGGTCTCGGCGCTCGCCTACCCAGCCTGCCTCGCCGCGGCGGCGTGGTCCTTCCTGGTCCGGGACATCCCGGCCGCCCCCGTCTTCCTGGACAACCTCTCCACGGGGCTCGCCATCACGCTGTTCGGGACGGGGCTCGCCGCCCTGGTCCTGCCCGCCCTCGTCGGCTGCGCCCGGCGCGGCTGGGGGGACCTCGCCCGGTCGGTCCCGTGGATGCCGGTCTACTTCCTGCTGGTCAGCCTCGCCGCGTGGCTGGCGCTGATCGAGCTGGTCCGGGCGCCGCTGCGCTGGAACAAGACCCGGCACGGCCTCGCGCGGACCTCCCGCAGCGGCCGGCGGCGGCGGGCGTACCCTGCGACAGCCTGCGACACCGGGACGTGACCGGGCGGCGGCGGATGCGCGTCGGCTTGATCTGGATCAGTCGCGGGCCCGCGCCGGGCCGCTAGCTTGGCCAGCCGCTCCCGCCCGCGCCGCGGGCGGCCGGTGATTCGCCTCGCGTGGGTCCAAGCGATGCCGGCCTATCACCTCCGACGCACCCTCGAGCACGCGGACGGCCGCTGCGGCCTCGCCTTCGCCAGCGACCGCCTGGAGGCGGACGACGCGGAGGCGGCGATCCGCCGCGCCCGCGACCTGTGCCGGACCGCCGCCAACATGCTCCTGACCGGGGCGGTGCTGACCGATTCCCTCGGCCGGATCCTGTGGTCGTTCACCCTGGCGCTGGCCCGGGAGCCGCTCTGCGTCCGACCGACGAGCTGAGGGCCCCGACGGAACCCGCGCGGATCGGCGCGCCGTGCAACGCCCGCGGCCCGCGCGCCGTTGTCCCGCACGGGCGCGGCCCGGAGAGGCCGAGAGTGCGGCCGAGAGCGCGGCCGAGCGAGCTGCCGGGAGAGCTGCCATGAGCACGATCGCGATCCTGATCGGCACGCAGGCGGGGGCGCGCCTCCTGGCCGCCGCCTCCGAGCGGGAGGCGGCCCTCTCGGCCGAGGCCTTCCTGCTGCGCCTGCCCGTCCGCGCCCTCCCGGCGCCGCTCTGGGTGCAGTGCGCCGACCCGGCGGTCAGCGGCCGCCTCACCGGCTACCTGAACGGCCTGCAGGCCGAGCGGGTGCGCGAGCGCGACCCCCGCCGGGTCTGAGGCCCGGCGCTGAGGACCGGCGATCCGCGAGACGCATTTCCCTGCGCCGCGCCATGCTCTAACCCCGTCCGCATGAGCGAGACACGCGAGGCGGGCCGGTCCGGGGCGAGCGGGGGGCGGGACGCCGATCCCGCCGCGGAGGCGCCCCTGGGCCGGCTCCTGCGCCTGATGGCGACCCTGCGCGATCCCGTCGCCGGCTGCCCCTGGGACGTGGCGCAGAGCTTCGCCACCATCGTGCCCTACACGATCGAGGAGGCCTACGAGGTCGCCGACGCGGTGGCGCGGGGGGACCTCGGCGACCTGCGCGACGAGCTCGGCGACCTGCTGCTTCAGGTGGTGTTCCACGCCCGCATGGCCGAGGAGCGGGGCGCCTTCGCGTTCGACGACGTGGCCCGCGCCATCGGCGACAAGCTGGTCCGACGCCACCCCCACGTCTTCACCCCGGACGGCGCGCCCCTGCCTGCCGGCTCGCCCCTGCGCGACCCCGCGGCGGTCGAGGCCCAGTGGGCTGCGATCAAGGCGCAGGAGCGGGCGGCCCGGCAGGCGGAGCGGCGGGACTCGGGGCTCGCGCCGGACCCGGCGCCCGACCTCCTCGGCGGCGTCGCGCGGGCGCTGCCGGCCCTCGCCCGGGCAGAGAAGATCTCCCGGCGGGCGGCCGCCTACGGCTTCGACTGGGACGACGCCGCCCAGGTCGTCGACAAGGTCCGCGAGGAGACCGACGAGGTCGCCGAGGCCCTGGCGGCGGGCGACCCGGAGGCCCTGTCCGAGGAGATCGGCGACCTCCTGTTCTCCGTGGCGAACCTCGCGCGGCACGCCGGGATCGACCCGGAGACGGCCCTGCGCGACGGCACCGCCAAGTTCGAGCGCCGCTTCGCCGCCATGGCGCGCCATCTCGCGGCGTCCGGGGGCGCCCTCGGCCGCTCCGACCTCGCCGCCATGGAGGCGGCGTGGCAGGCGGCCAAGCGCGACGAGGCGGCGGGACAGGCGTAGCGGCGCCGTCAGGCCGCCCCGCCCCGCCCCGCCCCGCCCTGCCCGCTCGCTCGCGGCCCGAGATGCCGGCTCGTCGCGGCGGATCCGTCGGGCTCCGAAACGGTGATCCGACGCGTTGGCGTTCCGGCGGGCGGGCGTTAAACCCGTGCCATGTTCGACGACGCGGCCGCTCGGCGCTACCTCGCGGGACTGGCCCCCGTGGCGGCGGGGTCGGTGCGCTGGCTCATCTACGATCACAACCGGCAATGGGTCTCGGTCGTGGACGGCGATCTCGTGTCCCTGCGGCAGGATTGCCTGCACGTCCTCGACGTCTCCGCGGAGGCGGACGCCACCGCGTCCCTCGTCGACGCGATCCGCGAGTTCCTCGCCGAAGGGACGGAGCGCACCCCGCAGATCGTCGCCCTCTCGTGCGCCGTGCTGATGCAGAGCGTCGGGGATCTCGACGCGGTCTTCGATCGGATCCGGTCCGGCGTCATGGCAACCCTCGTCTACGCCGAGGACGTCGTGGTCAGGCCCGTCGCCGGGTAGCGCGGATCGGCCCTCGCCCGGACGCGCCGCCCGACCGGGCCGGCTGCCTTCGCGGCTGCCTTCGCGGCGATCCCCGCGGCGATCCTCCGCGGCGCCCCCGCGCGGCGAGGGCTCGACACGTCGCGGCGCGCGGATATGTTCCGCGCATGCGCTTCGCCCTGCCCGCCCTCGCCGTCCTCGCCGTCACCGCCGCCCTGTCCCGGCCGGCCGCGGCCGAGACCATCCTCCAGGAGCGGTTCGGGTGCCACACCCAGGAGGTCACGGACCGCCTGTTCAAGCTGGTCATGGCGGGCGACGAGTCCGGGTTCGGCCAGCTGCTGCAGGGCAGCCTCGCCAGCGGCGAGTGCCGGTCGTTCAAGCCCGGCGAGGAGGTCCGGCTCGAGTCCCGGACGATGAGCTACGGCTGCCTCGCCCTGAAGGACACGCAGGATCGCTGCTACTGGACGCCGCTGAGCGCCATCGAGAAGTCGAACTGACGGCGAACTGACGCCCCCGCGGGGTGGCGGCGAACCGGCGCCCGGGGGCGCCGGCCCGCCCGCGCGGCCGGTCCGCGGTCAGGCGGCCTTCTTCCCCCGGCCCTTCGACGGCTCCGCGTCCGGCTCCGCCCCGCCGGGCTCGCCCGCGGCGTTGATCGACTCGGCGATCTTCGAGAGCAGCGCGTCGGTCCGCTTCTCCTCCTGCAGGGTCTCGTCCAGGAGCTGGGCGGCGTCCGCGTAGCCGAGCTGGGCCGCCCAGGTCTTCAGGGTGCCGTAGCGGGCGATCTCGTAGTGCTCCACCGCCTGGGCGCAGGCGGCCAGCACCGCGTCGGCGGCCGGGCTGTCGGCGAAGTCGTCGAGATCCTCCTCCATCTCCGAGACGATGCCCTGCATCGCCTCGCAGGTCTTGGCCCGGGCCGGCTTGCCGATGATCTCGAAGACCTGCGTCAGGCGCTCCACCTGCTGGGCGCTCTCCTCGGCGTGGGTCTCGAAGGCCTGGCGCAGCTCGTCGTGCTCCGCCGCCTTGGCGGATTTCTTGAGGGCTTTCACCGACTGCTTCTCGGCGTAGTAGACGTCCTTCAGGGTCTCGTAGAAGGCGTCCTGCAGCGTCTTCTGCTTGGCCATTCGGTCTGTCTCCGCTGGTGTCCACGCGCCGTGTTCGGCGGCGTCCTCCGGGGAACTCCGGTCCGGCCGGCCGTATCCGGGCGATATCTTCGCCCTGTGGAGGAACCTTTCGGGGCTCAGCCGCCCGCCCCGTCCGGGCGCGGCTTCCGGCTGCCCCGCGGCGCGCCGCCCGGCTTCGGGCGCAGGCGGTCGAGGACCGTTTCCAGGGCGCGCTCCACCGCGTCGCGGTCCGGCACGGTCTCCGGCACCGCGTCCGGCGGAGGCGGGGGCGATCGGCCCGGGTCGCGGCGCTTCGGCATGTCGTCCGCCCGTATCGCCGCCGGGCCGACCGGTCTTCCGGCCCGCGCGGCGGCTTCCGGCCGGTCGATCGGCCAGGATCCTGGGATCAAAGCCTGCCGGGATCCGGGGATCCCGGGATCCTGTGATCAAGGTTCGCGGATGGTTGCCGGCGCGTCGGGACCCGGACCTTTCGGCGGCCGTGCCGGATCACCGGAGATCTCGGTCGCGCCCTGTCCGGACCCGCGGCGGCCGCCGAACGGCCAGTCGATCAGGCCGCCGGCCCAGAGCGCCGCCCAGACGAAGACCGGCTGAAACGCGAGCCGCGGCCCGTGGTACCACCAGGAATCCGGGATGCCCTCGACGTGGACGTGCTCGAACGCGTGCTTGAGGTTCGCCGGGTAGACGCAGACCGCGTAGAGGGCGAGGCCGAGCGCGGCCGCCCGGCGGAACCGCCCGGTGAGGAGGCCGACCGCGCCCGCGATCTCGCACAGGCCGGTCGCCAGGATGACGAGCCGCGGCTGCGGCACCCAGTCGGGCATGAGCGGCAGCATCGCATCGGTCGCCACGAGGTGGACCACGCCGATGAACCCGTAGATCGCCGCGAGCGCGTAGCGCAGCCGGCGCCGCCAAGTCTCGATTGACGCCTCGATCGCTCCCTCGGTCACGCGACCGCGTCCTCCGTGACGCCGCAGGCCTGCGCCACGCGGGCGCGCAGGGCCGCCACGAGGCGGGTCACCGCCGGATGGCCGGCGCCCGGGAAGGCCGTGTCGCCGACGGCCGTCACGGGGGCCAGGAGCCGCAGGGAGTTGGTCAGGAACACGGCCTCCGCGCCGAGGAGATCGGGCAGGCCGAGCGACCGTTCCTCGGCCCGCAGCCCGCATCCGGCGGCGAGACCCAGCACCTCCGCCCGCACGATGCCGGCGAGCACGCCGTCCCCGAGCGGGGGCGTCACCAGATTGGCGCCGAACAGGGCGAAGAGATTGCCGGTGCCCGCGCAGGCGACGCGGCCCCGGGTGTTGCGGAACAGCGCCTCGTCGAACCCCGCGGCGGCGGCCTCGCGGGCGGCCAGCACCGCGTCGAGATAGCCCAGCGTCTTCAGGCGGGCGGCGGGGGAGGTGTCGTTGCGGGCGATGGCCGTCGGCCACAGGCGCAGGGGCGCGAAGGACGCGGCCCTGGCGCTCGCGGCCGCGGTGGCGAACAGGGTCGGGTTCGGCGCGTCCGGCGGCCTCAGGCCGCGCGGGCCGGAGCCGCGCGTCAGCGTGGTCCGGATCGCGAGCCGCTCCCCCTGACCCGCGAGGTCCCGCATGGCCGCACGGATCCGCTCGGGTTCGGCGGGGATCCCCAGCGTCTCCGCGGAGGCCACGAGCCGGGCGATATGGGCGTCCTCGAAGGCGACGCGGCCGCCGAGCGCCAGTGCGGTGTCGAACAGGCCGTCGCCGAGCGTCAGGCCGCGGTCGGTGTGGTCGAGCGGAGCCGTGGTTCCGGGCAGAAGCGCCCCGTCACGCCACAGCATCGCGGCGCCCCTCCGGCCTCTCCCGCCACGCGCGGGCGAGATCCAGGAAATTGGCGAACAGGGCGTGGCCGCCCTCGGTCAGGACCGATTCCGGGTGGAACTGGATGCCGTAGGTCGGGTGAGTCCGGTGCGACAGCGCCATCACCTCCCCCTCCTGCGAGACCGCGTCGACCGAGAGGTGTCTTTCCATGTCGGGGCCGGGATTCACGACCAGCGAGTGGTAGCGCCCGACCGGCATCGGCGCCGGGATTCCGGAAAACAGGCGCTCGCCGGTATGGGCGATCGGCGTCATCTGCCCGTGGAGGGGGCGCTGTGCCCGCGCGACCGTGCCGCCGAAGGCCGCGCCGATCGCCTGATGGCCGAGGCAGACGCCGAGGATCGGCACCGCGCCCGACAGGTCGCGGATCGCCGGCAGGGAGATCCCGGCCTCCGCGGGGGTGCAGGGCCCGGGCGAGACCACCAGGGCCTCCGGCTCCAGCGCCCGGATGCCGGGGACGTCCAGCGCGTCGTTGCGCACGACCCGGACCGTCTCGCCGAGCTCCTCCAGGTAACGGACGACGTTGAAGACGAACGAGTCGTAATTGTCGAGGACGAGGATCATGCGAAGGCCTCGAACACGCGGGCGGCCTTGGCCAGGGTCTCGTCGTATTCCGGGCCGGGCTCCGACAGCAGAGTCACCCCGCCCCCGGCCTGCAGGACCGCCTGCCGGTCGTCCATGAACACGGTGCGGATCGCGATCGACGTGTCGAGCGCCCCGTCGAAGCCGATCCGGCCGATGGCGCCGCAGTAGAGTTCCCGCGCGTCGCCCTCGATCTCCGTGATGATGTCCATGGCGCGGATCTTCGGCGCGCCCGTGATCGAGCCGCCCGGGAAGGTCCCTTCCAGGAGGTCGAGGGCGTCGAGCCCGTCGCGGAGGTCGCCGGTCACCACCGACACCAGATGGTGGACGTTGGCGTAGGTCTCCAGGCCGCACAGGGTCGGCACGGCGACGGTGCCCGGCCGGCAGACCCGCGACAGGTCGTTGCGCAGCAGGTCGACGATCATGACGTTCTCGGCCCGCTCCTTGACGCTGGCCTGGAGCGCCTCGGCCGCCGCCCGGTCGGCCGCCGGGTCGTCGAGGCGGCGGGCGGTGCCCTTGATCGGGCGCGTCTCCACGTGCCGCCCGTCGAGGCGGATGAACCGCTCCGGCGAGGACGAGGCGACGGTCAGGCCCTCCTGTTCCAGGTAGGCCCCGAAGGTCGCCGGGTTGGTCTCGCGCAGCCGCCGGTAGAGGGCGAACGGGTCGAAGCCGGCCGGCAGGTCGGCGACGAAGCGCTGGGCGATGTTGGCCTGGTAGATGTCGCCGGCCCGGATGTAGGTGCGGACCTTTTCGACTGCTTCTTCATAGCTTTGGCGGTCGAAGTTCGAGCGCCACGCGAGCGGCTGGGCCGGCCGGGCGGGGGCCGGGACCGGCGGCTCCGCGCCGCCGAGCAGGTCGGCGAAGCGGGCGAGCCGCGCCTCCGCGCGGGCCCGCCGCGCGTCCGGCGCGGTCTCGGGGAAACCCGTGGCGACGAGCCGGCCCGTGCCGGCGGCGTGGTCGACGACCAGCGCGGTGTCGTAGAGGTTCAGCGCGATGTCGTCGGTGAGCCCCGCCCGCCGGGCGGGCGGCGCCACCCGCTCCAGCGCCGCGCCGAGGTCGTAGGCGAGGTACCCGATCGCCCCGCCGGGGAACGGCTCCGGGCCTGCCTCGAGCCGGTAGGGTTCGAGGCAGGCCCGGAGCGCGGCCATCGGGCCGCCCGCCACCGGCCGCCCGTCGAGGGTCGCGCGCCCGTCGCGGTAGCGGAACCGCGCGAACGGGTCGGCGGCCACGATCGAGTGCCGCCCCAGCGGGTCGTGCCGCATGGCGCTGTCGAGGAAGGCGAGCCCGGGCAGGGCGCGCAGCCGCGCCGCCGCCGCGACGGGATCGATGAAGGGGATCTCTCGGGTCCACATGACCGGGTTCGGGGCCGTTATCCTCGGGCTGTGCGTCATCCGCTGCCGTCGCACAGGCGATGCCGCGGGGGAAGCGGCAGTTCCACGCAGGCCCCGCCGCCGCGCGCGGGCGGGCCGTGTCCGGGGCGCAGGGCCGCGCCGCCCAATCCTGATGTGGGGTCTGAGGAGCCGGCCGCAAAGCTCTGCCGTAGCGATAGGATCCGCGCCCGGGCTCAGGCTCGCGCGCAGGGCCGGGCACCCCTGCGGCGGCCGGCCTCGCGCGGAGGCGCGGGAGCCTGTATAGGAGCGCGACCCCGAATTCCTGGTCCCGCGCGCCGGGCGGCCGATCGCCCCGCCGGACTATCCGACCCGAATGCCATGACCGCCACGCCCGCTCCCCGCGGCCCCGCTCCCGGCGCCGCCCCGAAAATCTCGTTCGTCTCGCTGGGCTGCCCGAAGGCGCTGGTCGATTCCGAGCGGATCCTCACCCATCTGCGCGCCGAGGGCTACGAGCTGGCCCGGCGGCACGACGGCGCCGACGTGGTGATCGTCAACACCTGCGGCTTCCTCGATTCCGCCAAGGCGGAGTCGCTCTCGGCCATCGGCGAGGCCATGGCGGAGAACGGCCGCGTCATCGTCACCGGCTGCATGGGCGCGCAGCCGGAGGAGATCCGCGAGAAGTACCCCGACCTCCTGGCGGTGACCGGGCCCCAGGCCTACGAGTCGGTGGTGGCGGCCGTCCACGAGGCGGTGCCGCCGGCCCACGACCCGTTCCTCGACCTCGTGCCGCCGCAGGGGATCAAGCTCACCCCGCGCCACTACGCCTACCTGAAGATCTCGGAGGGGTGCAGCAACCGCTGCAGCTTCTGCATCATCCCGAGCTTGCGCGGGAACCTCGTCAGCCGCCCCGCCGCCGACGTGCTGCGCGAGGCCGAGAAGCTGCTGAAGGCCGGCGTGAAGGAGCTGCTGGTCGTCAGCCAGGACACCAGCGCCTACGGCGTCGACATCCGCTACAGCGAGAGCCCGTGGCGCGACCGCCAGGTCCGCGCCAAGTTCTACGACCTCACCAAGGAACTCGGCGAGCTCGGCGCCTGGGTGCGGCTGCACTACGTCTACCCCTACCCGCACGTGGACGAGGTCATCCCGCTGATGGCCGAGGGCAAGGTGCTGCCCTACCTCGACATGCCGCTCCAGCACGCGAGCCCCTCCGTGCTCAAGCGCATGCGCCGCCCCGGCAACCAGGAGCGCCAGCTCGACCGGATCCGCAGCTGGCGGCAGACCTGCCCGGACCTCGCGATCCGCTCGACCTTCATCGTCGGCTTCCCCGGCGAGACCGAGGCCGAGTTCGAGGAGCTGCTCGCTTGGCTGCAGGAGGCCAAGCTCGATCGGGTCGGCTGCTTCGAGTACGAGCCGGTGGCCGGCGCCACCGCCAACGCGCTGGGCGACCTCGTGCCGCCGGCGGTGAAGGCCGAGCGCAAGCGCCGGTTCATGGAGACCCAGAACGGCATCGCGCTCCGGCTGCAGCGGGCCAAGGTCGGCAAGCGGCTGCCCGTCATCGTCGATTCCGTCGAGGGCGGGGTGGCGCGGGGCCGGTCCAAGGCCGACGCGCCGGAGATCGACGGCAATGTCCACGCCGCGTTCCGGCGCCCGGTGCGGGTCGGCGACATCGTCACGGTGAAGATCGACCGGGCCGAGGCCTACGACCTCTACGGCAGCGTCGCCTGACGGCAGACCCCGTCTTTGCGAGCGCAGCGAAGCAATCCAGGGATGCGCTGCGCTCGGGGACGTCGCGCTGCCCTCTCGTCGCTTCGCTGCGCTCGCGACGGGCGCGGACCGGACTCCTGTTGACGCCGCGTCCGGCGCGGCTTGACCCCGCCCGCCCCG
Source organism: Methylobacterium sp. yr668 (assembly GCF_900116245.1). Lineage (NCBI taxonomy): Bacteria > Pseudomonadati > Pseudomonadota > Alphaproteobacteria > Hyphomicrobiales > Methylobacteriaceae > Methylobacterium > Methylobacterium sp. yr668. The sequence goes on from NZ_FOZY01000006.1 coordinate 156,976, forward strand.
CGCGGTCTTTCGGAACAGATCAGGAACTTGGTCGGGACCCGAGGCGGCGATGGATCCGGAGGTCGCGCTCCGAAAGATCATCCACATCGACATGGACGCGTTCTACGCCTCCGTGGAGCAGCGCGACGACCCGTCGCTGCGCGGCCGGCCACTGGCGGTCGGCGGCTCCCGGGAGCGCGGGGTGGTGGCCGCTGCGAGCTACGAGGCCCGAAAATTCGGCGTCCGCTCCGCCATGCCGTCGGCCACCGCGCGGCGGCTGTGCCCGGACCTGCTGTTCGTGAAGCCGCGCTTCGAGGTCTACCGGGCGGTCTCCGAGGAGATCCGGGCAGTCTTCGCGCGGCACACGGCCATCATCGAGCCGGTGGCCCTCGACGAGGCCTATCTCGACGTCACCGAGAACCTCCTGGGCCTCCCGACGGCGACGGCCGTGGCGAAGGCGATCCGGGCCGAGATCCTGGAGCGCACCGGGCTCATCGCCTCGGCCGGGGTCTCGTACAACAAGTTCCTCGCCAAGGTGGCGTCCGACCACCGCAAGCCCGACGCCCTGTTCGTCATCACCCCCGCCATGGGGCCGGACTTCGTGGCGGCGCTGCCGATCGGCCGGTTCCACGGCGTCGGCCCGGTCACCGAGGCGAAGATGAAGCGGCTCGGGATCGAGACCGGGGCGGATCTGCGCGCCTGGACGCCGGAGCGCCTGCGCGAGACCTTCGGCTCCGCGGGCGCCTACTACCACGCGGTCGCCCGGGGCATCGACGCGCGGCCGGTGCGCGCCCACCGGGTGCGCAAGTCGATCGGCGCCGAGACCACCTTCTCGGACGACACGGCCGCTTTCGAGGTCCTGGCCGCCCGGCTGGCGCCGCTGTTCGACAAGGTCTGGGCGGGCGCCGACGCCAAGGGCATGCGCGCCCGGACCGTGACCCTGAAGCTCAAGTTCTCGGATTTCGCGCAGGTCACCCGGGCGAAGTCCCTCGCCGTGCCGGTGGCCGACCGGGCCGCCCTGGAGCGGATCGGCCTCGACCTGCTCGCCGGCCTGTTCCCCCTGCGCCGCAGCGCGCGGCTGATCGGGGTGTCGCTGTCGGGCTTCGCGCAGGACGCGCCGGAGGCGCCGCTCCAGCTCGGGCTGGCGCTCTGACACGGCCTCCGGGGCAGGCCCACGCTCCGTCATCACGGGCGCAGCGAAGTGACCCAGGGCAGCAGGACATCGGTCAGCGTGGCTCTGGCCCTGGATCGCCTCGCTCCACTCGCAACGACGACGGTGGGGAAGCATCAACCGGAAAGCGATGGAGCCGCCGCCGTCATGCACGACACGGCGCCTGTGCGGTTCCGCACGTCGGGAAGGCCGGGTCGATCGCAGAGCGGAGCGATCCGGTCCGGATCAGGGTTTCTCGAGCCTGCGCGAACACAAGGACCCTGTCGATGCCGAAGCACGCCCGCCTGGCCCTGGCCGCCGCGCTTCTATCGGCCCTCGCGGCGGGCGCCGCCCGCGCGGACGGCACATCCGCTTTCGGGGCCGCCAACGCGGCCCAGCTCCGGGGCTACACCGCGAGCCCGGCCCAGGTCTACGTTCCGGCAGGCGGCCCGAGCGCCAAGCCCGCGGCCCCCGCACCGCAGCGGCCGAAGGCGCCGGCGCGCAGTCGCTGAGATCGACCCGGGCCGCACCGGCCCGGGCATCCGGTCACGCGTTCTCGGTCACGCGTTCTTGCGCGGCCGGTGGTCGGGGTCGACGCCGCCGTCGAGCTTCGTCTCGTTGTCGACGTCGCCCTCGAAGGTCGAATCCGCCTGCAGATCCGCGGGGTCGGCGCCGCTCATCCCCTTCGAGGTGCCGATCCCGGGATTGCCCTTGAGGTCGGCGTCCGTGGGCGTGTCGGTCTTCGGGTGCTTGGATGACATGCAGGCTCCTGTCGGATGCTGATGTCGGGCCAACGCGTCGGCGCGGGGCCGGTCTCCCGCGCGGCGTGCGGCGGTTCGCCTCCCGGTCCCCGCACGCCCTCAGCCGATCTCCGCCGCGGCGATCCGGCGGACGCCCGCCGCCTCCATCCGCGCCCAGGCCCGCGCGAGCGACCCGTCCACGTCGATCCCGCGCACCGCGTCCGCCACCACGAGGACGTCGAACCCCGCGTCGCGCGCGTCGAGCGCGCTCCAGGCGACGCAGAAATCGGTGGCGAGGCCGCACACGGCGACGCGGGTGATGCCGCGCTCCCGGAGCGCCCCGGCGAGGCCGGTGCGCGTGGCCCGGTCGGCTTCCAGGAAGGCCGAGTAGCTGTCGACCCGCGGATCCAGCCCCTTGCGCACCACCAGGCTCGCCCGGTCGGTGGCGAGGTCCGGCGCGAAGGCGGCCCCGGGGCTGCCCTGGACGCAGTGGCGCGGCCACAGCACCTGCGGCCCGTAGGGCAGCGTCACGGTCTCGAACGGGGCCCGCCCCGGATGGGTCTCGGCGAAGGAGACGTGATCGGCCGGATGCCAGTCCTGCATCAGCACCACGTGCCGGAAGCGGTGCTGGAGGTCGTTGATCGGACCGATCACCGCGTCGCCCCCCGGGACGGGGAGCGCCCCGCCCGGCAGGAAGTCGACCTGCACGTCGACGACGAGGAGCAGGTCGGCGTTGCCGGGCGTCACGGTCGGTCCCTACGGCAGCATCACGATCGAGCCGGTGGTCTCCCGGCCCGCGAGGTCGCGGTGCACCTGCTGCGCCTCGGCCAGCGGGTAGGTGGCGTTGACCGCGATCTTCACCGCGCCGTCGCGGACCACCTTGAACAGGCGGGCGGCCGCCTCCTCGAGGGTGGCACGGTTCGACGAGAAGGTCGCGAGCGTCGGGCGCGTCACGTAGAGCGAGCCGCGCGGGGCCAGCAGGCCGAGGTCGAGCCCGGTGATCGCCCCGGAGGCCGAGCCGAAGCTCGCCAGCAGGCCGAGCGGCGCGAGGCTGTCCAGGGAGCCCATCAGGGTCGCCTGCCCGACGCCGTCGTAGACCACCGGCACGCCCTTGCCGCCGGTGATCTCGCGCACGCGCTTGGCCACGTCCTCCTCGCGGTAGAGGATGACGTGGTCGCAGCCGTTCTGCTTGGCGAGCTCCGCCTTCTCGGGGCTGCCGGCGGTGCCGATCACGGTGGCGCCGAGGTGCTTGGCCCACTGGCACGCGATCAGGCCGACGCCGCCGGCGGCGGCCTGCCACAGGATCGTGTCGCCGGGCTTCACCGCGTAGGTCCGGTGCAGCAGGTACTCGACGGTCAGGCCCTTGAGCATCATGGCGGCGGCGGTCTTCTCGTCGACCCCGTCGGGGATCGGCACGGCCGCCGAGGCCGGGATCACCGGCTCCTCGGCGTAGCAGCCGTCCGCCACCGAGCCGTAGGCGACCCGGTCGCCGGCCTTGAACTGGGTCACGCCCTCGCCCACCGCCGTGACGGTGCCGGCGCCCTCCTTGCCGGGGGTGTAGGGCATGTGCGGGGACTTGTAGGCGCCGGTGCGGAAGTAGATGTCGATGAAGTTGACGCCGATGGCGGCCTGCCTGACCCGGATCTGCCCGGGGCCCGGCTCGGCCAGGGGCACGTCCTCGAAGCGCATCACCTCGGGACCGCCGTACTCGTAGACCCGGATCGCCTTCGGCATCGTTGGACTCCCGCTCGCCGCCCCGTCCGGGGCGTTGCAGCCCGAGATAACGGACCGCCCGCCGGAGGCAATTCGTTTTTGGCCTCTCGCGCCCCGGTTGTAACCCGCCCGGCCGCGGCCCCGTTCTGGATCCGCCGGACCCGGACGCCTATCTAGGCCCTGCGATTCCCTGAGCCGAGGTCCGACATCCATGTCCGGCACCACCCGCACGAGCGCCGACCTCGATCCGCGCCGCCGCCGCCTCCTCTACCGCGCCTGGCACCGGGGCATCCGCGAGATGGACCTGATCATGGGCCGCTTCGCCGATGCCGAGATCGGCGACCTGTCGGAGGCGGAGCTCGACCAGTTCGAGGCGCTGATCGAGGTGCCGGACCGCGACCTGTTCAAGTGGCTCACCGGCGAGGTCGAGACGCCCACGAACTACGACACGTCGGTCTGGCGGCGGGTGCGGGCGTTCCACCGGCACGACGCGCCGATCCACTCCTGAGAGCGACCGGTCGAGAGAGCCCGCGATGGACGAACCGAAGCCCAACTACGACCACCCGGCCCGGTCGATCGCCACCGAGCTGGTGGTGCGCATCATGCTGGAGATGATGGAGCGCTCCGATCCGGCGCTCCGCGCCGAGATCCTGCGGCAGGCGACGGCGCGCGCCGCCGCGATGACCGAGCACATGCCCAACGCGGACTTCTTCCGCGGCCGGGTCGAGGCGGCGCTGGCGGAGATCGTCGGGCCGGACGCCTGAGGGGCGTAAGCCGCGGGCTTCCGTCTCATCCGATCGAAAAGCTCGGCCGATGCGGCCCGCTCCGTCATCACGAGCGCAGCGATGTGACCCAGGGCAGCGCGACGTCCGAAGGTGCGGCGCCGCTGGATCGCTTCGCTGCGCTCGCAAAGACGATGGGGCCGTCTCTTCCCCCTGGGAGAGGCGATCCGCAAGGTGCTCTGGGCCGGGCCGCGCGTGTTCCCGAAGCGCGGCCGAACAGCCGTTCCATGCCGCGGCAGAACCGCCATATAGGATGCGTTCAGCCGTGACCGCGGGGACGCTTTATCGCGGCGGCCCGATCGGCTAACGCCACCCGACCTCCTCCCCTGACGCGCCCGGCGGGATTTCCCGCGAAAGACCCGATGGCCAAGCCTCAGCCGAAGCCCCCCGCCGCCAAGCCGCAGGTCGCGCGCTTCGCGCTGCCGAAATCCTCCGCGCTCGCCCGGGCGATCGACGCCCTCAAGCGCGGCGACAGCCCGGTCCTGGCGAACGCCCCGGAGGGCTTCGACGCGCTGGCGCTCGCCGACCTCGCCCGCGCCCTGGCGCCCACCGTCGACGCGCCGGCGGTGCTGGTCCACGTGGCGCGCGATTCCGGGCGCTCGGCGGCCTTCCAGGCGGCCCTCGGCTTCGTCGCGCCCGAGATGGACGTGATGAGCCTGCCGGCCTGGGACTGCCAGCCCTACGACCGGGTCTCGCCGACGACGGCGGTCGCCGCCGCCCGGATGACGGCGCTCGCCCGCCTCGCCCGCACCCGCTCGGCCGAGGACCGCCCGCGCATCCTCTGCACCACGGTCAACGCCCTGGTGCAGCGGGTGCCGCCCCGCGCCCACATCGCCAAGGAGGCGTTCTCGGCGGCGATCGGCAACGTCGTGTCGATGGACGACGTGGTGGCCTGGGTCGAGGCCAACGGCTTCCTGCGCACCGGGACGGTGCGCGACACCGGCGAGTACGCGGTTCGCGGCGGCATCCTCGACCTGTCGCCCCCCGGCCTGCCGGCCCCGATCCGCCTCGACTTCTTCGGCGACACGCTGGAATCGATCCGCGCCTTCGACCCGGAGACGCAGCGCACCACCGGGCAGCTCCGCTCGCTCGACCTGATGCCGATGAGCGAGGTCCAGCTCACCACGGAGACCATCCGCCGCTTCCGCCAGAACTACATCCAGAGCTTCGGGGCGGCGACCCGGGACGACCGGCTCTACGAGACGGTGAGCGAGGGGCGGCGCTACGCCGGCCTCGAGCACTGGATGCCGCTGTTCTACGACCACCTCGACACGCTGTTCGACTACCTCGGCGGCGTGCCGCTGGTCTTCGACCCGCAGGTGGAGGACGCTGCCGCCGAGCGAATCGCGCTCGTCCAGGACTATTACCAGGCCCGCGAGGGCGCGATGAAGACGCCGCAGCCCGGCGTCGCCCCCTACAAGCCCCTGCCGCCCCGCGCCCTCTACCTGACGCCGAACGAGCTGAAGGAGCGGATCGGCACCGCCACCGTGGCGCGGCTGACCCCGTTCGCGCAGCCCGAATCGTCCGAGCGCGCGGTGATCGATTGCGGCGCCAAGGCCGGACGGAGCTTCGCCCCCGAGCGGGCCGACGAGAATGCCAGCGTGTTCGACGCCGCGGTGGCGCATATCCGCGATCTCCAGGGATCCGGTCATCACGTGATCCTGGGAGCCTGGTCCGACGGGTCCCGCGACCGGCTCTGCGGCGTGCTCACCGACCACGGCCTGAGGAAGCCCGTGGCGATCACCCGGCTCACCGACGTCTACGCGCTCAAGCGCGGAACCGACGCGGCCGTGGCCGTCTGGGGCCTGGAGGCGGGCTTCACCGCGGGCGAACTCGCCGTCGTCTCCGAGGGCGACATCCTGGGCGACAGGCTGGTCCGCCAGAAGCGCAAGGCCAAGCGGCCCCAGGACGTGATCCTGGAGGTGCAGGCGCTCCAGCCCGGCGACCTCGTGGTCCACGCCGACCACGGCATCGGCCGATTCGTGGGCCTCAAGACGATCCACGCCGCCGGCGCCCCGCACGATTGCCTGGAGCTGCAATACACCGGCGGCCTGCTGCTCCTGCCGGTGGAGAATATCGAGCTCCTGACCCGCTACGGCTCGGAGGATTCCGAGGTCGCCCTCGACCGGCTCGGCGGCGGCGCGTGGCAGGCCCGCAAGGCCAAGATGAAGCGCCGCATCCTCGAGATGGCGGGCGAGCTGATCAAGGTCGCGGCCCAGCGCTTCGTCCGGAAGGCCCCGTCCCTGCAGGCGCCCGAGGGGCTCTACGGCGAGTTCGCCGCCCGCTTCCCGTTCGAGGAGACCGAGGACCAGGCCAACGCCATCGACGCGGTGCTGGACGACCTCAATGCCGGCCGCCCGATGGACCGGCTGGTCTGCGGCGATGTCGGCTTCGGCAAGACCGAGGTGGCGCTCCGCGCCGCCTTCGCGGCGGCGATCTCCGGCAAGCAGGTGGCGGTGATCGTCCCGACCACGCTGCTGGCCCGCCAGCACTACCGGACCTTCGCCGAGCGCTTCAAAGGGCTGCCGGTCCAGGTGGCGCAGCTCTCCCGCTTCGTCTCGGCGGGGGAGATGAAGCAGACCCGCGCCGGGCTCATCGCCGGCACGGTCGACATCGTGGTCGGCACCCACGCCCTCTTGGCGAAGAACATCGCCTTCAAGGACCTCGGCCTGATCATCGTGGACGAGGAGCAGCATTTCGGCGTCGCCCACAAGGAGCGGCTGAAGGCGCTCCAGGCGGACGTCCACGTGCTGACGCTCTCGGCGACGCCGATCCCGCGCACGCTGCAGCTCGCCATGACGGGGGTGCGCGAGCTCTCGATCATCGCCACCCCGCCGGTCGACCGGCTGGTGGTGCGCACCTTCGTGACGCCGTTCGACCCGCTGACCATCCGCGAGGCCCTGCTGCGCGAGCGCTACCGCGGCGGCCAGTCCTTCTACGTCGTGCCGCGGATCGAGGATCTGGCCGAGGTCAAGAAATTCCTCGACGCCGAGATGCCCGAGATCAAGGTCGCGGTCGCCCACGGCCAGATGGCGGCCGGCCAGCTCGAGGACGTGATGACCGCCTTCTACGAGGGCAAGTTCGACGTCCTGCTCTCGACCACGATCGTGGAATCGGGCCTCGACATCCCCACCGCCAACACGCTGATCGTGCACCGCGCCGACATGTTCGGGCTGGCCCAGCTCTACCAGCTGCGCGGCCGCGTCGGGCGCTCGAAGGCCCGCGCCTACGCGCTGTTCACGACCCCGGCGAACCGCCAGCTCACCGCCCAGGCCGAGCAGCGCCTCAAGGTGCTCCAGAGCCTCGACACGTTGGGCGCGGGCTTCCAGCTCGCCTCCCACGACCTCGACATCCGCGGCGCCGGCAACCTGCTCGGCGACGCGCAGTCGGGCCACATCAAGGAGGTCGGCTACGAGCTCTACCAGCAGATGCTGGAGGACGCGGTGACGGCGCTCAAGGCCGGCATCGAGGACGTGCCCGAGGAGGCGTGGTCGCCGACCATCGCGCTCGGCGCGCCGGTCACGATCCCGGAGGATTACGTCGAGGATCTGGGCGTCCGGCTGGCGCTCTACCGCCGGCTCGCCACCATCCAGGACGATGCCGAGATGGAGAGCTTCGGCGCCGAGCTGATCGACCGGTTCGGGCCGCTGCCGCCGGAGGTGGAGCAGCTCCTCAAGATCGGCACGATCAAGATCCTCTGCCTCAAGGCGAACGTCGAGAAGGTCGAGGCCGGGCCGAAGGGTGTGGTGGTCCATTTCCGCGACCGCTCCTACGCCAACCCGCAGGGGCTCGTGGCCTTCGTCGCCGAGCAGGCGTCGTTCGCGAAGGTGCGGCCCGACATGAGCGTGGTGTTCGTGCGCGAGCTGAACACGGTCCCGGCCCGGCTCAAGACCGCCACCGAGGTGCTGCGCAGTCTCGTGAAGATCGCCGAGCGGGGGAAGAAGGCGGCGTGAGGGGCGGGGGCGTCGCGCCCCGGCGAGACCCCTCATCCTGCGGGGCGGCTTGAGGAGACGCGTGGATGGCAGACCCGGCGCCGATCACCGGCGCGCCCGAGCCGGTGAAGGCCGCGCCGGGCGCCTTCCTCACGCCCCTGTTCACCGACCGGCGCGTCGCCGCGGTGCTGGGGCTCGGCTTCGCGCAGGGTATCCCGTTCCTGCTCGTCTACGCGACGCAGTCGGCGTGGCTCGTCCAGGCGAAGGTGCCGCTCGCCACGATCGGGCTGATGAGCGAGCTCACCATCGCCTACAAGCTCAAGTTCCTCTGGGCCCCCTTCCTCGACCGCCACGACGCGCCGCTCATCGGCCGCTGGCTCGGGCGGCGCCGCGGCTGGATCGTCGCCACGCAGATCCTCGTCGCCCTGGCGCTGGCGGGCGTCGCCTTCGGCGACCCGGCCCACTGGCTCGCCTGGACGGTGGCGTTCTCCCTGGCGCTCGGCGTCGCGGGCGCCACCCAGGACGTGGTGATCGACGGCTGGCGCATCACCGCCGCGCCGCCCGAGCAGCAGGCGCTGATGTCGTCCTGGGCCGAGATCGGCTTCCGGATCGGCAACCTCGCGGCCGGCGCCGGCGCGCTCTACCTGTCCGACGCGTATGGCTGGCGCGTGGCCTACCTGTGCATGGCCGCGCTCATGGCGCCCGGCACGGTCGCGGCCCTGCTGGCGCCCGAACCCCCCGTCCCCGAGACCCCCGCCACCGGCGGCTTCGTCGAGACCGTCTGGGCGCCGATCCGCGACCTCCTCGCCCGGCTCGGGCCGCTCGCCCTGCCGGTGCTGGCGCTGGTCGCGGGCTTCCGGATGCCCGGCTACGTCTCGAACGCCATGGCGATCCCGCTGTTCAAGACGCTCGGCTACACCAACACCGACATCGCGACGGTGACGAAGCTGTTCGGCTTCTGGATCGCGCTCGGGGGCACCTTCCTGGCGAGCGCCATCATCCCGCGGATCGGCATGATGGCGAGCCTGCTCATCGGCACCGTGACGGCCTCGGCCTCCCACCTCGCGCTGGCCTACCTCGCCTGGCACGGCGGCCACGGCGGCGCGGCGTTCTGGACCTTCGCGCTGACCGTCGGGATCGACGGCTTCGCCTACGCCTTCGCGTCGATCGTGCTGATCACCTACATGTCGCGGCTCTCGGCCACCGCCCACGCGGCGAGCCAGTACGCCCTGCTGACCTCGCTCTGCGCCCTGCCCGGCAGCCTGCTCGCGGGGTTCTCGGGCTTCGTGATCGAGTGGACCGGGTTCGCGTGGTTCTTCGTCGGCACGTCCCTCATCGGCGTGCCGGTGGCCCTGCTCTGCCTGCTGGTCGCGCGCCGGCACGGGCCGATGGAGCCGGCGGCCGACGCGGCCGGGGACACGCCGAATCGGGCCACCTGAGGCTGTGTCCCAACACGGGAACGCCCGCGGAAACTGTCTCTTTAGCGGGGATTAACCACAGCACGGCTTAATGGGGTGGACGGTTGATGTCCTCCCCAGACGGGTGACCCGGGCCACGTGCGCGAGAACGGCTCTCGCGGACGAACGGCGGCGGCTGCCCAGGGGAAGCGCGTACGCGAGTTCCCGAATGGCCCAGGCTGCGTTGTCCCTCGCCGCGTTCCAGACCGCGTATCCCAGCGCGGAATCCCGGCGACCGGCGCCCCCGCGCCCCAGCTACGTCGAGACCGCCTACGACCCGGTCGTCCGCACCCGGGCGCCCTACCCGAGCGCCATGCGGCGCGCCCGTCGCCGCGCCCGGCTGACGACGCTCATCGCTCTCACCGGCGTGAGCCTCGCCGGCTGGGCCGTGTTCAGCCACCCGCAGGGGCCGGCCCGCCCCGAGGCGGAGTCCGTCGCGGCGGCCGGGCCGGCCGCCGTCCCGGTCCCGCAGGCCGCGGCGGCGCCGCGGCCGAGCCTCGCCTGGATGCTCGACCGGAGCCCGGCGCTGGGCGCCGGCACCGCCACGGCCTTCGGGGGCGAAACCCCGCCGGTCGCCGGCTTCCAGGTCGCCGCCGCCGCCCCGTCCCCGGCGGTCCGGGAGATCGCCCGGCAGGTCGCGCAGGCGGAGCGGGCGCGGGCCGCCCAGGTCCGGATGGCCCAGGCCAAAGCTGCAGAGAAAGTCGCCGAGAGAGTCGCGGACAGGACCGGCGAGAGGACCGGCGAGAAGGGGACGGGGGCGCCGGTCCGGATGGCCGCGGCCGAGCCCACGCCCGCCGCCCTCGCCCCCGCCCCCGTTCCCGCCCTCGTGCCGCTTCCGGTGGCCCGCCCGCCCGAGCTGCGGCGCGCACCGGCGCCGCCCGCGCGGGTGGCGAGCCGCGCCCTGCCCCGGACCCGCGACGTGTTCCGCGCCGCGATGGCCGAGGAGCCGTCCTTCTTCGAGAAGCTGTTCGGCGTCGGCGCCGCGGCGCCGTCTCAGGACAGCCGCCAGGACAGCCGCCAGGACAGCCGCCAGGAGCCCCGTCAGGCACTGGCCTATGCCAGCCCGGACGCCCTGCCGCAGGAGGCGCCGCGCACCCGGATCAGCCCGGAGCCCGATTCGGTGGCCGGAACGGCCGTCTACGACATCACCGCCCGCACGGTGACGCTGCCCTCCGGCGAGGTGCTGGAGGCCCATTCCGGCCTCGGCGAGCACATGGACAACCCGCGCTACGTCCACCTGCGCATGCGCGGCTCGACCCCGCCCGGCACCTACACGCTGACCGAGCGCGAGCGCCTGTTCCACGGGGTCCGGGCGATCCGGCTCAACCCGGTGGGCGGCAGCGCCGCGATCCACGGCCGCGACGGCCTGCTGGCCCACACCTACATGCTGCGGCAGCCCGGCGCCTCGAACGGCTGCGTCTCGTTCCGCGACTACAACCGCTTCCTGCAGGCCTTCCTGCGGGGCGAGGTCCGGCGCCTCGTGGTGGTGGCCGGCAGCGGCGACGGCGGCGGCATCCTCAACCGGATCGGCCTCGCCGGGCGCCGGGGCGGCCGGGGCTGAGGCTCCGCGGGCCCTGCGGCGCGCCGGGCCGGAAGCCCGAGCGTCACGAAAGTCCGAGATCACTTCCGCGCGGCGCGGCTTTACGCGCCCGCCCAAGCTGCCTTAACGGGGCTCAGACGCCAGCCCTGACAAGAGGCACCCGATGAAACTGCCCCGCCGCTTCTTCCAGCCCCTCGCCACCGGCGCGCCGGCCCCGTTCCGCGAACTGCCGGTGCGGCTGGAGCGGATGATCCACTTCGTGCCGCCCCACAACGACAAGGTCCGCGCCCGCGTGCCGGACCTCGCCGGGACCGTCGACGTGGTGCTGGGCAACCTCGAGGACGCGGTCCCGGCCGACCAGAAGGAGGCGGCCCGCAAGGGCTTCGTCGCCATGGCCCAGGCCACCGATTTCGCCGCCACCGGCACCGGCCTCTGGACCCGGATCAACGCCCTCAACTCGCCCTGGATCTTGGACGACCTGTTCACGATCGTGGCCGAGGTCGGCGACAAGCTCGACGTCGTGATGGTGCCCAAGGTCGAGGGACCGTGGGACATCCACTACGTCGACCAGCTGCTCGCCCAGCTCGAGGCGCGCCACGGGGTGACGAAGCCGATCCTGGTCCACGCGATCCTGGAGACCGCCGAGGGCGTCGCCAACGTCGACGCGATCGCGTCGGCCTCGCCGCGGATGCACGGCATGAGCCTCGGGCCGGCGGACCTCGCGGCGTCGCGCGGCATGAAGACCACCCGGGTCGGTGGCGGCCACCCGGATTACCGGGTGCTCAGCGATCCCTCCGGCGATGCCCCCCGCGCCACCGCCCAGCAGGATCTCTGGCACTACACCATCGCCAGGATGGTGGACGCCTGCATGGCCAACGGCATCAAGGCCTTCTACGGCCCGTTCGGCGACTTCTCCGACGGCGACGCCTGCGAGGCGCAGTTCCGCAACGCCTTCCTGATGGGCTGCGCCGGCGCCTGGACGCTGCACCCGAGCCAGGTGGCGATCGCCAAGCGGGTCTTCGCGCCGGACCCGGCCGAGGTGGCCTTCGCGGCGCGGATCGTCGAGGCCATGCCGGACGGCACCGGCGCCGTGATGCTCGACGGCAAGATGCAGGACGACGCCACCTGGAAGCAGGCCAAGGTCATCGTGGACCTGGCGAAGCTCGTGGCCGCCAAGGACCCGGATCTGGCGGCGGTCTACAAGCTGGGGTGAGCGGGTTGCCGTTCGGGCTCCCGGACTCGAGCGTCGTGCGCGGCGCCGCGGCGACGGGACGAGGCGCGGGTCCCCTCTCCCGTGCGGGAGAGGGGGGCCTGGAGCGAATGGCGAGACCGGGCTCGCCGTCCTTCCCGACCGTTGCAACATGGTCGGATACGGCTCTAGTCCCCCCTCACCCGCCGAACCGCGCCCGGTACTCCTGCGGCGTCGCCGCGACGTGCCGCAGGAAGCTGCGCCGCATCGTCTCCTCGGAGCCGAAGCCGCAGGTCCGGGCGACGCGCTTCACCGGCTGCGCCGTTTCGGCGAGCGCGCGCCGCGCCGCCTCCACCCGCAGGCGCTCCACGGCCCTGGCCGGGGTCAGACCGGTCGCCGCGTGATAGTGCCGGCTCAGGCTGCGCGCGCTCATCCCGGCCGCCGCGGCGAGCGCCGGCAGCGACAGGTCGCCGGACATGTTGTCGGCGATGTAGGCGTGGAGCCGCCCGAACCGCTCCTCGCCCGCCTGCAGCGCCAGCGCCGCGCTGAACTGCGCCTGCCCGCCGGGGCGCTTGAGGAACATCACGAGGTGGCGCGCCACCGTCAGCGCGGTCGCGCGGCCGAGATCCTCCTCGACCAGCGCCAGGGCCAGGTCGATCCCCGCCGTCACCCCCGCCGAGGACCAGACCGGGCCGTCGCGCACGAAGATCGGGTCGGGCTCGATCCGGGCGCGCCGGTAGCGGGCGGCGAGCGCCCCGCAATGCTTCCAGTGGGTCACGGCCCGCCGCCCGTCGAGGAGCCCCGCAGCCCCGAGCAGGAACGCGCCGGTGCAGACCGACGCGACCCGGCGGGCCCGGCCCGCCCGGGCCCGCACCCAGGCCACCAGAGCGGCGTCGTCGCAGGCCGCGACGACGCCGGGGCCGCCCGCGATCACCAGCGTGTCCACCGGCGCGTCGGGATCCGGCAATGGGTCGGCGACCAGCCGCAGGCCCGCCGAGGCGGTGAGCCCCGGGTCGCCGGCCGCGATCACCCGCGGCGCGTAGGGCATCCCGGCGCCGCCGTGCTCGTTGGCGGTGGCGAAGACCTGGAGCGGCCCGGCCACGTCGAGGAGCTGCACCGACGGGAAGGCCAGCACCTCGACCGGGCGCGGCGGATCTGGCGAGAAACGAGGGCTCTTTGGCATTTCGGCCAGATCCTGACGCGCTAGGATCACCCTGTCCACCACGGAGACCCGGCATGATCCCGCCCGACACCCACCTGCAGATCGGCTCGCTCCTGTTCGAGGGGCTGGACCAGATCGACCTCACCGGCCCGTTCGAGGTCCTGTCCCGGGTGCCCAACAGCACCTACCGGGTCTACGCGCCGGGCCCGGAGCCCGTCCGCGACGTCCGCGGCCTCCGGATGCTGCCGGATGCCACGCTCGCGGAAGCCCCGCGGCTCGACGTGCTGCACGTCCCGGGCGGCACCGGCCAGGAGGCCCTGATGCGGGACCCGGCCGTGCTCGGCTGGATCCGCGACCAGGCGGCCGGGGCCGGCCACGTCCTCTCGGTCTGCACCGGCGCCCTGATCCTCGGCGCGGCCGGCCTGCTGATCGGGCGGCGGGCCACGACCTACTGGAACGCCGTGCACCTGCTGCCGTTCTTCGGCGCCGAGCCGGTGGACGCGCGCGTGGTGATCGACCGCGACGCGGACGGGCGCACCTGGGTGTTCGCGGCCGGCGTCACCGCGGGCATCGACGGGGCGCTGCAGCTCGCCGCCGCGCTGCGCGGCGAGGAGGCCGCCCGGACCATCCAGCTCGGCATCCAGTACGCCCCCGAGCCCCCTTTCGACAGCGGCACGCCCCACACGGCCTCCCCGGACACCGTGGCGCGGGTGCGGGCGGCGGCGGCCGACATCACGGCCCGGCGCGAGGCCACCGCCCGGGCGATCGCGACCGAGCTCGGCATCCGGATCCCGTAGGAGACCTCCGATGGACCTGACCCGCGTTCGCGCCTTCGCGGCCGTCCTGGCGGCGAAGGACCGGGACGCCGTGCTGGCGCAGATGGCCGAGGGGGGCGTGCTCAACACCCCGCTCGCCGCCGAGCCCGTGCGCGGGACGGCGGCGATCCGGCCGGTGGTCGACGCCTTCGAGAGCCGCGCGATCCTGGAAGGCCCGGCGCACGCCGCCGCCTTCTTCGGCGCGGCGGCCGGCCCGCACCGGCTCGACGGGATGGATGAGCGGCGCCTCGACGCGGCCGGGCGCATCGCCGAGATGACCGTCCCGTGGCGGCCGCTGCCGGAGGCGATCGCCGTCCGGGACCGTCTGGCCCGCGCCGCCGAAACGCCGACTTCCGCGGCGACCGGGTGACACGATCCGTCATCGGACCTATCTGTCCGATCTGGACGGGTTGAACCATGTCGGACGTAACACTGAGAACCGCGAAATTCGCGATCGGCGCCGTGGTGCGCCACCGGATCTACCCGTTCCGGGGCGTCGTGTTCGACGTCGACCCGGTGTTCGACAACACCGAGGAATGGTGGCTGTCGATCCCCGAGGAGGTCCGGCCGCGCAAGGACCAGCCGTTCTACCACCTGCTCGCTGAGAACGCCGAGACCGAGTACGTGGCCTACGTGTCAGAACAGAACCTCCTGCCCGACACGTCGGGCGAGGCCCTG
This sequence comes from Methylobacterium sp. yr668, assembly GCF_900116245.1. Lineage (NCBI taxonomy): Bacteria > Pseudomonadati > Pseudomonadota > Alphaproteobacteria > Hyphomicrobiales > Methylobacteriaceae > Methylobacterium > Methylobacterium sp. yr668. Next base: position 172,113 of record NZ_FOZY01000006.1, read on the forward strand.
CGCCACGCCGGCATCGCCGAGATGTTCGAGCGCGACGCCGCCGGCGCGTACCGGATGCGCGACCGCGCCACGAACTGAGGCGCCCGGTCCGTGAAGGTCCTGGCAAGCGGCGGGCGCTCGTCTGCCGCGACGGCCCGTGCCGTCGGACGAGCCCGCCCGATGGTCGCCAAACCCCGCTTCGCCGCCGCGTTCCTGCGCGCTGGCCTGCGCGCTGGCCTGCTCGCTGGCCTGCTCACGGGCACGGCGCGCGCCAACGACAGCGCGGCCGAACTCGATGCCGGCGGCCTCGTCCTGCGGCGCGAGCCCGGGATCGCGCTGGTGAGCGAGGACCTGTCGATCGCCCGCGACCGGATCGACGTGTCCTACCTGTTCCGCAATCAGGTTCAGGAGGCGCGCACGGTCCGGATCGCCTTCCCCCTGCCGCCGATCGACGGGCGGGAACTCAGCTTCTCGGCCCTGGCGCTGCCCCGGCCCGACAGCCCGAACTTCGTCGGCTTCACCGTCACGGTGGACGGCAAGCCCCTCGAGCCCGAGCTGGAGGAGCGCGCCTTCGTGGGCGAGCGCGAGGTGACGGACCTGCTGCGCCGTCACGGCCTGCCGCTGAACCCGCTGCGCTTCGAGGCGATCAGCGCGGCGGCCAAGCGGATCGGCGCGCCCGAATGGGCCGCGCTGGTCAAGGCCGGGCTCTTCCCCGACGTCCCCGACACGCCGGACCGGATGACCGAGGGGCTGTGGCGCGGCGAGGCCAAGTTCCACTGGCTCCAGACCTTCCCGCCCGGGCAGGAGGTCCGCATCGCGCACAGCTACGCGCCGGTGACCGGCTTCCACCTGCTCGAGCCGAAGGCGGCGTCCCGCGCGGCCTACCGGGCGACCTACTGCCTGGACGAGGCGGGGCTCGCGGCGATCCGGCGCCTGCACGCGAAGGCGCCGGATCCCGGCGGCACCCTGCGGGCGACCGTGGTGCCCTACATCGTCACCACGGCGCGCAACTGGGCCGCGCCGATCGGGCGCTTCACACTGACGGTCGACAAGGGCAGCCCGGAGGCGATCGTCAGCTTCTGCCGCACGGACATCCGGAAGACCGGGCCGACCACGTTCCGCTGGGAGGCCCGGGACTACGTGCCCGACCAGGACCTGCGCGTGCTGATCGTCCAGCCGGCTTCGGCGACCCCGGGGACGCGTTAGGTCCCGTCGCCGGGCGGCTCGAACGCGAAGGGCCGGACCTCGCGGCCCGGCCCCCGGTACGGACCCGCCGCGCGGCGGGTCGATGGCGCTTACTTGGCGGCCGGGGCCGGCGCCGGAGCCGCGCCGGCGGCCGGGGCGGCGCCCTGCTGCTGCTCGAGCTTCTTGCGCATATCCTCGGAGCGCTTCTCCAGCTCTGCCTGGAGCTTCTTCTGCTGTTCCTCGAGGACCTTCGGGTCGATGGCCGGGCCGTCGAAGGCCTTGCCGAAGCCGGCCAGCGGCACCGCGAAGGTGACCTCGCGCTGGGTCTGGTTCTGGACCGAGACGTTCAGGGTCGTGCCCTTCTTCATCGCGGCGATCACGCCGGCATCGACGCCGCCGGCCTCGGCGAAGCAGCCGTTCGGGAAGCAGACCGCGAAGCGGCCGGCGGTCGCCGCCTGGCCGTCGACGCTGAAGCGGATGCCCGGCTGCAGCAGCAGGCCGAGCGGCAGCAGGTAGCGCACCACGCGCACCTCCTGCTTCTGAGCGGCGTTCTTCATCTCGTAGACCGCCACGGCCAGCACCGGCTGGCCCTGGTCGGACACGAAGTCGCGGGTCGTGTAGCAGATGTCGGTGCCCGAACCCTGGTCCTTGCCGCAGACCTTGGTCCAGTCGGCCTGGCTCGGCTCGGACTTCACCGCGACGATCTGCGGGCCCGTCTGGGCGGCCGGGGTGTTGGCCGCGGGGGTGCCCGGGGCGGTCGGCGCCGGGGCGGCCGGCGCGGGCGCGGCGGGCTTCTTCGGCTGCGCCAGGGCCGGCGCGGCCGCGAGACCGAGGCCCGCGAGGCCGAGGAGGGCGGCGCGGGCGAGCGTCGCGGTGCGGGTGAAGGACATCGGCTCTGACCCCTTGGAAGAGACGTGGTGTGGCTGGCAGGATGCGGAGCCGGCCTGGCGGCAGGTCCGCCGGAGCGTCCGGCTGCCCGCCGCGTTGGCGCGCCGCCCGGAACTCCGGATGAATCGGTCCGGCCATCGGGCGGGACGGGCGCCGTCTGCGCGCATCCCTCTCCCCGGCGACCGGGCGGCCTGCCTTTCCCCTCGAATGAGGCGAAGGCATGACACCGCGGCCGGGGAAGCTGTCGGAACCGTCCCGACCGCGCCCGGCCCCCGATAGGCTCCCATCCGCCCGGCCGCAAGCGCGACGTTGCGCGGCCGCGAGGCACGAGCGCGTGATCGCGCCGCGCCGCCGATCGCTGCCGAAGGCCTTCCGGACGCCCTCCGGCAGCGATCGGCGGCGCGGCCGCTCTTAGCGGTCGGTTAACCCTGTCGGGCCGAGATGATAGGCGTTCTGCAGGATCGGCGGGGGCGGCGGGTTTGAGCGCGTTGGCGGTGGCGGAGTGGGCGGAAGACGCCGCACCGGACGCGTCCGCGCGATCCGAGGATGCGCCCGACGGCCTGTCCGGAGTCCTGTCCGGACGCCTGTCCGACGGTCTCGCGACCCGCCTGTTCGCCGCCGCCCTGGCGGGCCCGCAGCGCACCCTCCTGCGTGATTCGGGGGACCGGGTCGCGTGGTGCGGGCGCCCGTCCATCACCTGGACCTACGCGGCCGCCGCCGAGATCGTCGGGCGGCTCGCCCGCGGGATCGCCGCGTGGCGGCTCCCGGCCGGCAGCCGGATCGGGCTGTGGTATTCGGGCGGTGCCGAATCGGCCCTCGCCCACCTCGCCGTCGAGGCGGCCGGCCACCTGCCCTGCGCGATGCCCGCCCTCTGGGACGAGGCGGAGCTCTCCGCCGGGATCGAGGCCGCGGGCCTCGTGGCCGTGCTGACGGAGGGCCGCCGCGGCGCGCGCCGGCCCGCCGAGGACCTCACCCGCGCGGCCATGCGCCATTTCGCCCTGCGCTACCTCGCGGCCTTCGGCCCGAGCGTGCCGGACGGCGTGATCAGCCTCGACGCGATGGCCCTGGAGCGGGGCGTGGTCGAGCCGGCGCCGGGCCGCGGCCTCGTCACCTTCGCGGGCGGCGATCCCGGCCGGCCGGTCTACCGCACCGCCGCGGCGCTGGCGGCGGCGGTCGCCGCCCATCTCGACGCGCTGCCCCTGACCGCGGACGAGCGGGTCCTGACGCTCCTGCCCGGCCACGACCTGCGCGGCCTCGTGACCGGCCTGGGCACCGCCCTGGCGGCCGGCGCCGGCCTGGAGACCGTTCTGCCCTTCGACGAGACCGGGTTCCGCGCCGCCCTGCTGCGGCCGGTTCCGACCCGGCTGGTGGTCCCGGCGCGGGTCGAATCAGCCCTCGCCGCCCTGCCGCTGCCCTGGACCGTCCGGGTCCTCGACGTGGTCCACCGCGCGCCCGCCCGGCTGACCCCGCGGGGCGCCGGGCCCGCGGGCCCGCAGCGCCTCGATTCGCTGGTCCTGGGTGAGGCGCTCGTGCTGACCCGCCCCGGCCCGGACGACCTCGCCGCGACCCTGGCCGAGCCCGGGCAGGCCTTCCTGCCCCGCGATCTCCTGGACCTCGCCGCCGGCGCCGACGGCGACCTCGCCTGCCGGGGGGCGGCCTGCGCGGCCTCCCCGCTCACCCGCGGCGCGATCCCGGCGACGGACCCCCTGGCGTGGCGAAGCACGGGCTTCCGCCCGCTTCGCGCGGACGGGCGCGCGGACGGGGGCGCGAACGGGGCGGTCGCGGCGATCGCCGCCACCGTCGCGACCGTCCCCTCCGCCTGAACGGCGGACGATCGCCGGTTCATCCGGCACTCAGGCGGCGCGGATAATCTCGCATCTGCACACGAACCGACGGATCCGATCCGCCTCTTCGCGGGTTCTGCATCGGATTGTCGTGACGGCTATCTTTCCAAGCCGTCCGGGATGGAGTACCGCTCAAGCTTATGGGTGCGCTGCAACAAGTGCTCGTGGTCGACGACGGCGTCCGCGCCGTGGACCGGTCCCTCTCGGGCGAGCTGGCCAGCCTCGGATACGCGAGCGTGACCGCCTCGATGGAGGCGGCCGACGACGTCCTGACCGTGATCGCCCGTCCGGCGGCCGTGCTGCTCCAGGCGCCCACCCGCCGGAATCCCGCCTACGCCCGCCGCGCGGCCCGCCTCCGCGGCCAGCTGCGCGAGCGCGGCATCCCGGTGATCCTCATCGGTGATTCGGGCGAGGCCCGAGGCGGCGGCCCGGTCGATCTCGCGACCCGGCTCGGCGCCTATGTCGCCGCCCAGCCGGATCTCTGAGGCCCCCTCCGGCGCGCGCCGAGGTCGCGGCGTCCGGGCGCTCGCGCCGGGACTGAGGCCGCCTCCGGGAAACGCCGTCCGACCGCTCCCTGTCACTGCCGGTGCCGCACGAGGCGCGGGTCCCCTCTCCCGCGCGGGAAAGGGGGCGCCGCTGGCGCGAGACGATCGGGAACGGTCCTAGCGCGCCGCGCGCATCAGCTCCGGCGCGCCGATCCGGGGCAACACGCCCTCCCGCATCACCAGGCGCCGCAGCGGTCCGAGCTGCGTCATCGCCAGCAGGCCGAGACCGCGCAGCGCGTCGACCGGCAGCAGGTCGGTGAGCAGGCTGCGGTTGAGGAGATCGACCGCGGCGGTGCGCGCGGCCGTGTCGACGCGGCGCGCCCGCGCGTAGCCGTCGAGCACGGCGCGGGAGCCGGGATCGCGGCGGTCGCGGACGGCGGCCAGCACCGCGTCGCGCAGGGTCGCGGCGTCGCGCAGGCCGAGATTGAGCCCCTGCGCGCCGATCGGCGGGAAGACGTGGGCCGCCTCCCCAATCAGCGCCAGCCGCGGGGCCACGGGGGTCGCCACCGCGAGGCCGCGCATCGGCACGAGGCCGCGGGGGCCGTCGACCCGCATGGCGCCGAGCATCGCCCGGGCCTGCCGCTCCACCGCCTGCCCCAGCGCCGCGTCGTCGAGGGCGGCGAGCCGCCGGGCCGCCCCCTCCCCGGTCACCCAGACGAGGCTGGACCGGTGGCCGCCGGGCAGCGGCACCAGGGTGAAGGGCCCCGACCGGGTGTGGAACTCGGTGGAGACGTCGCGGTGCGGGCGCGCGTGGGCCAGGATCGTGGTGATGGCGCTCTGCGGGTAGGTCCAGTCGCGCACGCGGACGCCGCTGGCGGCCCGCAGCGGCGAGCGGGCCCCGTCGGCCCCCACCACGAGCCGGGCCTCGACGGCACGCCCGTCCGCCAGCGCGACGCGGGCCGCCGCCTCGCCGGGCACGGCGCCGGCGGCGTCCGCCTCGACCAGGGTGAGGTTGTCCTGCGCCCGGGCGCGGGCGCGCAGGCTCTCGACCAAGCGGGCGCTCTCGACGTTCCACCCGAAGGCGTCGAGGCCGATCTCGGCGGCGCGGAACCGCGCCGGCGGCGGCCGGAACAGGCTGCCGGTGTCGTCGACGATCTGCAGCGTGCAGAGCGGGCTCGCGTGCGGCGCCACCGCCTCCCAGGCGCCGAGCGCGTCCAGGAAGCGCACCGACCCGTCGAGGAGCGCGACGGTCCGTCCGTCCGCCACCGGGGCGTGGCGCCCGACCAGCGCCGTGGGGATCCCTTCGCGGGCGACCGCCAGGGCGGCGGCGAGCCCCGCGGCCCCGGCCCCGACCACGGCGACCTCGAAGACGGTGTTGGTGTCCTCCGGCATGGTGTCCTGCACGATCGACGCGTCCCACTCGGGACAGTGTGGCGTCGGGCTTCCCAAGGTTCCGGTTGATGCGCGGCCCCGTCATCGCGAGCGGAGCGACCCGGGGCAGCGGGACGTCAGGAAGCGTGGTGCCACCCTGGGTCGCTTCGCTCCGCTCGCGATGACGGCGGTGTCGAAGTCATCAACCGGGGACGCTGTTCGCGAGCCCGGCACGTCTCGTATCTGCGCTTTTCAACGGATCTGCCAAGACCGGCGACGCGGGGCCACGGCGCCGCAGCCCGTCAACCCAGGAACGCCGCAAGCTCCGAGAGAACCGCGTCCGGCCTCTCCTCCTGGAGGGTGTGGCCGCAATCCAGCGCCCGGCCCGAGACGTCGGTCGCCTTCTCGCGCCACGTCTCCAGCACGTCGTAGGTCCGGCCGACCACGCCCTTCGCGCCCCAGAGCGCCAGCAGCGGCGCGGTGATCCGGGCCTCTGCATCGGCCGCGTCGTGCTCCAAGTCGATCCCGGCGGCCGCCCGGTAATCCTCGCAGATCGCGTGGCGGCAGGCCGGGTCGGAATAGCAGCGCAGGTACTCGGCGAAGAGCTCCGGCGGGGTCGAGCCGGGGGTCTTCGACTGGCCCTCGACGTGGTGGCGCAGGAAGTATTCCGGATCGGCCCCGATCAGCGTCTCCGGGAGGGGATAGGGCTGGATGAAGAAGAACCACCAGAAATAGCGTGTGGCGAAATCCTTGTCGGTGCGCGCGTACATGGTCGCGGTCGGCGCGATGTCGAACACGGCGATCCGCTCCACGGCCTGCGCATGATCCAGGGCGAGGCGGTGGGCGACGCGCCCGCCCCGATCGTGGCCGACCACCGCGAACCTTTCGTGGCCGAGCGCCCGCATCACCGCCACCGCGTCGGCCGCCATGGCGCGCTTGGAATAGGCGACGTGGCGCTCGCCGCCCGGGGGCTTGGCCGAATCGCCGTAGCCGCGCAGGTCCATCGCCACCACGGCGTGCCGCTCGGCGAGGCGCGGTGCGACGTGGAGCCAGGTCGACAGGGTCTGCGGATGGCCGTGCAGGAGCAGCACCGGCGGCCCGGACCCGGCCGAGCGGGCGTTGATCGTCACGCCGGGCGCGGTCTCGATCCGGTGCCGGTCGAAACCCGGCAGGAAGTCGCGGGCCATGGATTCGGTCTCCGGGTTCGGTCTCCATCCTGCCGCACTGGCGCGCCGGGATGCACCGGATGATAAGGCGCCTCCGGCACCATGTCCGCCGAACCGCCATGACAGATGCACGCGCGACTCAGGACCCGGCCTTGAAGGATTCCGACGCGGCCGAGGCGCCGGCGGCGGAGGCCGCCCCCGCGCCTGCCGTCGCCCCGCCCCTGCGGCCGAGCATCCTCGACCCGCTCTTCGCGCCGGCCCGCGCCCTGCCGGGGATCGGGCCGAAGATGGCGCCGCTCATCGAGAAGCTGCTCGGCACCCCCGAGCGCGAGGCCCGGGTCGTGGACCTGCTGTTCCACCTGCCCCAGGGCGGCGTGGCGCGGAAGCTCATGGGCTCGATCAGCGAGGCCCCCACCGGCGAGCCGGTGACGATCGGCGTCACCGTGGTGGCGCACCGCCCGGCCCAGGCCGGGCCCGGCCGGCGCCCGCACCGGGTGCTGGTGGAGGATGCCTCCGGCGACATCTCCCTGGTCTTCTTCGGCATGCCGCGCGCCCGGGTGGAGAAGATGCTGCCGCTCGGGTCGCACCGCTACATCACCGGCCGGATCGACCTCTGGGACGGCACGCGCCAGATGGTCCACCCGTCGCGGATCGTGGACGAGGCGGGCCTCGCGGAACTCCCCGCCGTCGAGCCGGTCTACGGCGCCACCGAGGGGCTGACCTCCCGGGCGATCAACAAGCTCGCGGTCGCGGCCCTCGACCGGCTGCCGGTCCTGCCGGAATGGCAGGACCCGGCCTGGCTGGAGCGGAACCGCCTGCCCGCCTTCGCGGACGCGCTCCGCCTCGAGCACCGCCCCGAGGAGGCGCCCCCGAAGGCCGAGGACCCGCTCCAGCCGCCGCCCGCGACGCCGTCCCGGAAGCGGCTGGCCTACGACGAGCTCCTCGCCTCGCAGCTAGCGCTCGCCCTCCTGCGCGCCCGCCAGCGGCGCAAGGCCGGCCGCGTCAATGCCGGCGACGGCGCCCTGAGCGGGCGCCTCGAGGCCGCCCTCCCCTTCGCGCTGACCGGCGCGCAGGGCCGGGCGGTGGCGGAGATCCGCGCCGACCTCGCGGCGCCCCGACGGATGCTGCGCCTGCTCCAGGGCGATGTCGGCTCGGGCAAGACCGCGGTGGCCCTGCTCGCCATGGCCTCGGCGGTCGAGGCCGGGCGTCAGGCCGCCCTGATGGCGCCCACCGAGATCCTGGCGCGGCAGCATTTCGAGCGGCTGAAGCCCCTGGCCGGCCCCCTGCGCCTGCGCCTGATGACCGGCCGCGACCGGGCCGCGGAGCGGAAAAGCACGCTCGCCGACCTCGCCGCGGGCGAGATCGACATCCTGGTCGGCACCCACGCCCTGTTCCAGGAGGCGGTGACGTTCCGCGACCTCGGCCTCGCGGTGGTGGACGAGCAGCACCGGTTCGGCGTCCACCAGCGCCTCGCGCTCGGCGCCAAGGGCGAGGCGGTGGACTTCCTGGTCATGACCGCGACGCCGATCCCCCGCACCTTGGCGCTGACCTTCTTCGGCGACATGGACGTCTCGATCCTCGACGAGAAGCCCGCCGGCCGCCAGCCGATCCGGACGATCACGCTGCCGACCGAGCGGATCGACGAGGTCGTGGCCGGCCTCGCCCGGGCGATCGCCGGGGGCGAGCGGGTCTACTGGATCTGCCCGCTGGTGGAGGAATCGGAGTTCGTCGACCTCGCCGCCGCGGCCGAGCGCTTCGACGATCTGCGGAAGCACTTCGGCGACGCGGTCGGGCTGATCCACGGCAAGATGCCCGGCCCCGAGAAGGACGCCGCCATGGCGCGGTTCGCCGCCGGGGAGACCGAGCTCCTGGTCTCGACCACGGTGGTGGAGGTCGGGGTCGACGTGCCCGAGGCCACCATCATGGTGATCGAGCACGCGGAGCGCTTCGGGCTGGCGCAGCTGCACCAGCTCCGCGGCCGGGTCGGGCGCGGCTCGAAGGCCTCCTCGTGCCTGCTGCTCTACCGGGGGCCCCTCGGGCAGGTGTCCCGGGCCCGGCTGGAGATGATGCGCGCGAGCGAGGACGGCTTCCGCATCGCCGAGGCCGACCTGAAGCTGCGCGGCGAGGGCGAGGTGCTCGGCACCCGCCAATCCGGCATGGCGGCGTTCCGGCTGGCGCGGCTGGAGAGCGACGCCGCCCTGCTGGAGGCCGCCCGCGACGACGCGCGGATGATCGTGGAGCGCGATCCCGGCCTCAAGAGCCCGCGGGGACAGGCGCTGCGGGTGCTGCTCTACCTGTTCGAGCGGGAGGCCGCGATCCGGCTGATCGGGGCCGGATGAACGGTTTCCTGAACGGATTCGTTCAGGAAAGTCCGGCCTTCCTGAACGGCCGGATCCGGAATCGCCGCCGCGCGACCGGATCGGTACTCCGATGCGCCGATGTCACAGGCTCTCTGAAAAAGTGTTTCGTTTCAGAGGTTTGACGGGATCGCGCGGAAGCTTGGCGGCGCCGTACGGGCGGTCTGTGAGGCTCCGGACAGGCCTCGTGACCTTGCATCAGCCATATTCTTCCCTTAACTGGAGATGAACGAATGGCCCGGTAAGCCGGGACATCACGGACGAATCTGGAGGACGGACATGTCGAACGGACTGTTCCAAGGCCTGCCGGGCTCCCACGAGATGGCCGGTGCCCACGCCCTGCCGACCGAGCCCTGGCTCCTGCCGATCTCGGATCGCGCCGCCGAGGCGGCGGGCAAGACCGCGGACGAGCTGCAGGCCGCCGTGCGTCGGGCGTCCCGGCCCTTCTGGCTGGCCGCCAACGGGCTCTGCATCGCGCTGGGCCTCGCCCTTACCCTGCAATGCGCCTCCGGCTGGGGCCCGACGGCGCCCCGCAGCGCCGTGACGGTCGCGCAGGCGACGCCGCCGACCATCGCGCCGCAGACCGCCTCGCTGCAGCGCTGAGCCGATAGCAGTCTGATCATTTCAGGGCCGTCCCGCGCGCGGGGCGGCCTTTCTCGTGGACGATGGCCGCCAATCCCACGGTCTCCCGCAAGCCGAGGAGCGGTGAGCTCGGCGCGCAGGAGGCCTGGATCGCGCGCCGGCGCCTCGGGAAGGCCCCTTGAGCGGACCGGAGGTCGTCCCCGCTTCGACGGTTCCGGTCGACGCTGCCGTCATCGCGAGCGCAGCGAAGCGACCCAGGGCAGCGGGACGTCCTGCACCGTGGCGCGAGACGGGGTGGCTCCGGCCGCCGAGACGGCGACGAAGCCGGCGACCGGGCGCCGCATCAGGCGTCCTGCGGCTCCCGGCGGGGCAGCGGTCCGCCGGCCTGCTGGGCCGTCCGCAGGGTGGCCGCCATGGCGTTGAGGCGGCCCTGCGGGTCCTCCGGCTGGATCACCCCGGCCGACATCACCAGCTTGGCGGCGTCGTCGACGCTGATGGCGAGCTCCACCACCTCCGCGCGCGGCAGGTAGAAGAAGAAGCCCGTGGTCGGGTTCGGCGCGCAGGGCAGGAAGACGCCGACGAGGTCGTCCGCCGGCGCCCCACGGGCCCGCAGCGCCCCCTCGACCTCGTGGGCCGCCGGGGCGGACAGGAACACCACCGACCACGTGCCCTTCACGGGGAACTCCACGAGCCCCACCGTGCGGAACGAGGTGCCGTTGGCCGAGAACAGCGTCTCGAAGATCTGCCGCAGGCCCTTGTAGAGGCCGGAGATCACGGGGGTCCGCGCCAGCAGGACCTCGCCGAACTCGATCACCGAGCGTCCGACGAGGTTCGCCGTGAGGAAGCCCAGCAGGGTCACCGCCAGGAACGCGATCACGAGGCCGAGGCCCGGGATCGAGAACGGCAGGTAATGGTCCGGCAGGTAGCTCGCCGGGATCAGCGGCTTCACGAACGAATCGATCAGCGCGATGAACCACCACGTGATGTAGGCCGTGATGGCGAGCGGGCCGGCGACGATGATGCCGGTGAGGAAATAGGTGCGCAGCCGGCCGCGCGCGCTGACCCGCGTCTTCGGGGTGCCGCCGCCCGCCGCGGCGTCGGGCTCGGGAACCTGGATCGGCGGGGGAATCGGCGCCACGGGTGCCCTCTCGGCCGCACCACGCGCGGCGATGACGCTGCGGGGCCGTCCCCCGCTGGCAGAGAGGTAGCGGTTGCGCTTGTCCGCCTCAAGGGCGGCCCCGCCTCCCTCAGGCGTCCGCACCCGGCGGTCGGGCGGCGGGGACCGGCATCGCGTCCCGGGGAATCACGGCGCCGCGATGCCCGATCACCGCCCCGGCCAAGCGGTGCGCCTCGGCGGCGGCGGCTTCCGGTGCCAGCCCGGCGATGCGCGCCGCGAGGTAGCCCGCCGCGAAACTGTCGCCCGCCGCCGTCGTGTCGACGACCCGCGCGGCGCGCCCGGCCGGCACGGCGGTGTCGGCCCGGCCGTGCAGCACCCGGGCGACGGGGCCGGATCCGTCCGAGGTCTTGAGCACGATCTCGGCCCGGCCGCGGTGGCGCAGCACCTCGTCCTCGCCCGCCGCGCCGAACAGCCAGTCCAGATCCTCGGCCGAGGCGAAGATCACGTCGGCCAGGTCCAGGGCCGCGCGGAAGGCCGCCCAGGCCTCGTCCCGGTCGGGCCAGCCGCGGGGACGGTAATTGGTGTCGAAGGCGACCTGCCCGCCCCGCTCCCGCAGGCGCGACAGCGTCTCGAACAGCGCGGCGCGCCCGGTCTCGCCGTAGAGCGAGAGGCTGATGCCGGACAGGTAGACGAGGTCGTAGCGCTCCAGCTCCGCCTCCGTCTCGGCGGCGCCCGGCTCGGTGAAGAGGTCCCGGGCGGCGGCCCGGTCGCGCCAGTAGTGGAAGCTGCGCTCGCCGTCGGCATCCGTGCGGATGATGTAGAGGCCCGGCATCCGGCCCTGCAGGCGCCGGACCCGGTCGAGGCCGATGCCCTCGCGGCCCCAGGCCGCCGCCATCTCGTCGCTCCAGATGTCGTCGCCCAGCGCGGTCACGTAGTCCACCGCGACGCCGAGGCGCGCGAGGTAGAGCGCGGTGTTCAGCGTGTCGCCGCCGAAGCCCCGGACCAGATTCCCGTCCGGGCGTTCGGACAGTTCGACCATGCACTCGCCGATGCAGGCGACCCTCATGCGGTTCCTCCCGGTGCGCGACCCCCGTGTCCCCGCATTGTACGGCCCGGCCTGTCAATCGCCACCGGTCCCGACCTCGCCGCGCCGGCCGCGCTCGCGTGGCCCCGTCGCGCGCCCGTCTGAGGAGCCTCGACGATCCAAGGATCAGCGCGCCAGTCGCTCGATTTCGTGGGATTTTCATATCGATAATTTGGCAAGCGTATTTTAATATTCGCACCATGACCGATTATGTATCATATGCAATCAATAGAATTCACAATAAAATCTGTAATATGCGTGCATGACGCGTCATAGAACCTCGACATCGCGCTTTTCTGAAGTTCGATTCAATGCCGGAGCGGAAAATCACCATTCTTAAACACCGAAGGTCAGAGAAGCTCCTTTGCGACAGGGGTCATTGTCGAGCGAGATCCGGTCGCATTGCTGTTGTGACGGTGTGTGCCGAACGCGCGGAGGGGCGGGATGCGGTCGAGGATCCCGGAAACCTCCGTTCACAGCGCGGCAGGAACGAATCCGTTCGATCGGGAACAAACCGCCTCGGTCTGGAATGTCGATGCAAGATGTTTGTCGATCGCGGGCGCCATATCAATGGAGATACGTGCCGGATCTGAATAAATTCCGGATGAATGGTGAAGTGTTGTGCCGGAAAAATTCTCGTGGCCGAACGGCGGGAACGGTGATACGGTTCGAACGGTGCTGAGATGTTCCATACTGCTTTAAGCGCTCTGACTTTCTCGTCGGGAGAGTTCCTGACTCTCACGGAAAGTCGGGGCGTGAGTGGGGCCTGGAGCTGGATCTTCGCGGGCGAGGAGCAGGTCTGGTCGCCCGGGTTCTACCGGCTGCTCGGGCTCGTTCCGAACGCCGCGAAGGCGCGCTACGACCTGTTGCTGAGCCTGATCCATCCCGAGGACCGGCCTCTCATGCCGGCGCTGGCGGACATCCGGCAGGGGCACGTGCCCCGCGAGGTCATCGTCCGGGTGATCCGGACGAACGGCACGGTGCGCACGCTCTCGCTGACGATGGAGGTGCGCGTCTCGGCGGAGGGGCGGCCCGTCGCCCTCAGCGGCACGGCGCTCGACGTGAGCGACCGCGAGCAGTTGGCGCGCCTGCGGCAGGAAGAGCGCCGCCGGCAGAGCGCGCTCTACCTCACGGAGCACATCACGACCTTCTCGATGGGGCTCGACCGCGTCCGGGACATCCCGTTCGCCGTCGCCCAGGTCCACGGGCTCCCGCTGGAGGAGATCTGCGCCGAGCCGTATATCCTGATCGTTCCCGAGGAGCGCGCGGGCTTCCGGGCAGCGGCCCTGGAGCAGATCGAGCGGCGGGCGTTCTTCCAGGGGGGCGCCCACGAGCGCCTCGCCAACGGCGAGCTCTGGCACTTCCGGATCCTCACGATGCCCGTCTGGGATCCGGACGGGACCTATCTGGGGCGCTGCGGGCTCAAATACCCCATCCGCAACCACGCCCCGCCCCCCGGCGGCCTGCACGAGGGGCTGGAGCATTCCGTGAGCGGCCACCACCTGCGGGCCGCGCGGGCGCTCCTCGACTGGTCGATGATGGAGCTCGCTCAGGCGAGCGGCCTGTCGCATTCCACCGTGCGGCGTCTGGAAGAGGACAGCGAGCATCGGGGAAGCCGGTCCCGCCTGCACGCGGTCGAGGCGCTGCGCCGGGCGGGCGTCCGGTTCGTCCCCATCGATGACGGGACCCTGGCGGTCGCCCGGGTCTGAGCGGCCCGCGCGGCCGACGGGCGCTCGCGGGATCCGCCCTGCCCCGCCCCACCGGGTCATCGGGGTCGGTCTCCGCGCTGGCCCCCCCCGGGGGCCCCCCGACCCCAGCGCGGAGACCGGGACGGGCGGATCGGGCGATCCGCCGTCAGGCATTCCCGCGCCCGTGTCCCGCGGCGGCCCGGACGGGGCCGCCGATCCAGGGCGGTGCGGGCCTGGCCGCCTCAGGCCGCCTTGTGTCCGAGCTGGATCGCCTTGGCGATCTCCGAGCGCTTGGCGGCGTAGCCCGGGGCCACCATCGGGTAGTCGGCCGGCAGGCCGTACTTCGCCCGGTAACGCTCCGGCGTGAGGCCGTGCGCCGTGAGGTGACGCTTCAGGGTCTTGTAGGACCGGCCGTCGATGAAGCTGATCAGGCCGTCCTGCTGGATCGAAGCCTCGATCTGCGCCGCCGTCGGGCCGGTCCAGCCGGGACCGGATCCCGAGCCGCCGCCCTGCAGCACCGATATGGCCGTGTGCACCTGGTCGATCAGAACCGGCAGGTCGCCCACGCCCACCGCATTCCGAGACACGTAGGCCGCGACCAGTGATGCCGTGCACTTGATCAGGTCTGTGTTCAGGTCCGAGGTTTTTTCGTTCAGATCGATGGTGTTCATGAATCCCCCAGTACCGAAATTCGAGGCATGAAAACCGGCGCATCGATAAAGCTGAGGCTAGGATCAGCTTTTACCGCCCAAGCATGCGCCGAATTGCTTCGAGTGTGCCAAGATTGGCGCGTAATATACAAAAAGTGTCTATTTTGTCTATACTTTATCTTAGGATGTTCTTTGAACATTTTCTGTTCTTGCGAGGCAACATGAGGTTGCCAGGCCTGCGGCGTCTCGCAAACAGTGCGCAGTTTCGGCCTCCGGTCCGTGAGGCTGTCCGCGATGACTGCGAACGGCCGCGCGATGACGGGCTGCAGGGGCGCGAATCAGCGGCGGAGACAGGGACGGATCGCGGATGCCGCCCGGTTACGGGTCGATCGGACCGCGGCCCGCGTCCCTGCTGACCATCGGTCGGGCGGCGCGCGACGGGATCCCGGGGGCCGTGGCGCTTCTCCACGGCCTCTCGCGCCGCGACCGGGCCGCGATTAACAAAGTTCTCAGGCAAGGCGTGGATCGTGCGCGCCGGGCGCGTCGCGAAACGCTCGCGCGTTGGGAGCCTCGTTCCGGCCGTGACGGCACGGCGGCATCCGTGCGAGAGGCCCGTCGACGCGCGCTATCGAGGGCGACCCCTATGTCCGGACCCTGTGCGACCACTATCCCGCGCGCGCTCTCCGCGCTCGAAGCGCCCGGACCGGGCGCCGCGGACGCGGTCGGCGGCCGGATGCCGCCCCTCTGGATGCTGCTCGTCGGCCGGGCCGCGGTCCGCCGTCACTGGCACCTCATCGCCGCCACCGGCCTCCTGTGGTCGTCGCTCGGCCTCCTGGTGGTGATCGATTCCCTCGACGGTGCGCTCCACGTCCCGGACCGGTGGTTCGGCCTGATCCTCCTGGCCGAGGGCGTGAGTTCCCTCCTCGTCGGCGCGTCCGCGATCGGTGCCGCGCGCCGCCTGCGCCTCGCCAAGGGCGCGCTGCTGTCGGTCATGGCCGTGCTGATCATGATGGCCACGAAGCACAGCACCTTCCTGCTCGCCATGATCTTCGGCGTCGCCTTCGTGGTCGACGGCCTCGTCCGGATCACGATCGCCGGCCTGCTGAAATTCGCTGGCTGGCGGATGTCGGTCGTCCTCGGCGGCCTCAGCATCGCCTTCGGCCTGTTCCATCTCCAGCCCTGGCCGACCTGGTACGCCGGCACGGTCGGCTACTGCATCGGCATGTTCCTGATCCTGAACGGCGCCAACCTCGCGCTGGTCGGGCTGCGCACCCGGCGCCTGGGCACCG
Organism: Methylobacterium sp. yr668; assembly: GCF_900116245.1. Classification (NCBI taxonomy): domain Bacteria; kingdom Pseudomonadati; phylum Pseudomonadota; class Alphaproteobacteria; order Hyphomicrobiales; family Methylobacteriaceae; genus Methylobacterium; species Methylobacterium sp. yr668. Next base: position 187,798 of record NZ_FOZY01000006.1, read on the forward strand.
CCGAGCCGGCCGTGTCGGTCGGCGGCGACGAGCCCGGCAGCCTGACGGTCTATGTCTGGACGCCCACCGGGCAGGCGACCACGCCCGCCGGCCAGCGGCTGATCCGGCGCTACGTCGCCTCCGTCGACAAGGCCGGGCGCTTCTCCACCGGCCACGCGGCCCTGCAGCAGGGCGACGACCTCTACGTCAGCCACTACCCCGCGGTGGAGATCGACCGCTCCCCCGCCAACCTGCGCTCGAGCCTGCGCGCGGGCCCGGAGAACGACGTGCCCGGGCGCTTCCTGCCCTCGCACGCCGCGGAGGTGGCGGACTGGTGCCCCGCGACGGTGGCGGTGACGCTGAACGGCATCGACGCCGCCCGGCTGCGGGCGTTCTGGGCGCAGTACAGCCGCGACACCACCTACAACTTCATCAGCCGCAACTGCTCCACCACGGTGGCGCGGGCGCTGGACATCGCCGTGGAGGGCGCGTTCAGCCGCGGCGGGCATCCCTGGCGGCGGCTCGCGGCGGCGCTGACCACGCCGGAGTTCTGGGCGGCGGCCTTCCTGCGCAACGGGGCGCGGTCCATGACCTGGACCCCGGGCCTCGTGCTCGATTACACGCGGGCGCTGAGCGCCCTCGTGGATCCGGCCTCGCCGGTGCCGTCGATCGCCTGGAAGCGGGTCGGCTGGCGGCTCCTGCGCAACTGGCGGGCGCGGGACCTCGCGCCCCTGAGCCCGATCGCCCGGCAGCCCTCCGTGCCGGGAGCTGGCCCGACAGAAGCCTGATCCCGGCCCGATCGGGACTCGGGACCGCGGTCGCCCGCTCAGGGGTCCTTGCGGGCGGCGGGGCGGCCGGCGGCGAGGTCGCCCGCGATGGCCTGCATCACCGCCAGCGTGTCGACCTCGTCCTGCTCGGCGCCGTGGTCGCTGAGCTTCACGATCACCGTGCCGGTCGCGCGGTTCACGTAGATGTACTGGCCGTAGACGCCGATCGCCGAGATGTCGTCGTCCTCGCCGCCCGGGGCGTGCCACCACTGGGCCGAGTACTGCCAGCCGTCGACGTCGCGCCGGGCCGGCGTCATGATCCGCTCGATCCAGCGGCCCGGGATGATGCGGTGATCGCCCGACCGGCCCTGGTCGGCCACCAGAAGGCCGAGGCGGGCGAAGTCGCGGGCCGTCGCGTTGATGCAGCAGAACGCCTTCTCGATGCCGCCGGGCCGGTCGAGGTTCCAGGTGGCGTCGGCCTGGGCGCCCATCGGCTTCCAGATCCGCTCCGAGAGGATGTCGGCCAGCGGCTTGCCCTCGACCCGGGCGAGGATCAGGCCGAGCAGCTCGGTGTCGATGCTGCGGTAGCGGCCCTTGGTGCCGGGCTTGAACGCCAGGTGGGCGTTGTCGCGCACGAAGGCCGTGAGATCGCGCGTCAGGTACATGCCGGCGGTGCCGGTCAGGGGATGCCGGGGGTCGTAGTTCTCCGGCACGGCGATGCCGCTCGCCATGTCGAGGAGGTTGCGCACGGTGATCTGGCCGAAGACCGCGCCGTTCCGCAGCTCGGGCAGGAGGGTGGAGACCCGGTCGGTCTCGGCGAGCTGACCCCGCGCCACCGCGGCGCCGACAAGCAGCGAGACGATGGACTTCGCCACCGACCACGAGGGGAACAGCGTCTCCGGTCCGGTGCCTGCGCGCTGCCACTCGTGGATCAGGACGCCGTCCTGCAGCACCAGGAACGCGTTGGTGTGGGTCGCCTCCAGCACCGTCATCAGCGGGACTGTCTTGCCCTTCCAGGGGACGCGGTCGAGGATCGGGCGCGGCCGCGCCGGCAGGTCGCTCGCCCGGGCCGGGGCCTGGACGATCCGGCTCGGGAACCACGTGCCCACCGACGACGGCTCGATGACCGCGAGCGCCGTCAGGGTGACGGGATCGGGGACGTTGATCAGCGCGGCCGCGGTCCAGGCGCAGCCCGCGATCGCGGCGCCGCCCGCCGCGGCGATCGCGCTCCAGCGGCGGCCCCGGCGCGCGCGGGCCGGGGAATCCGGGATCGCCAAGGACGCGGTCATGCTGGATCTGTGTCGCTCTGGATCGTCGCTGTCGCGCGGCCGGCCCCGGGGCGGGACGGCGCGCGGTCACCATGATCAGCAGGCCTTAACGAAAGCCCCAATCGGCCCCGGCGACGGGCCGGTCCGTCGCCCGCGAAGCGGCGAGCCGCCGGTTCGGAAATGTTCACGGATCTGTGGCCTTGTGTCCGGCGGCCGCCGACGTCCGCGGCCGTTTCGACGCGGATCCGGGCCGGCCCAGCGCCGCCCCGTCCGCGCGGGCGTCCGATTCGAACCTGGTTCTACACGCCTCGACCGCCCGACTCACCCAGCCCGCGCAGCCCGAAAGTCCGCCGTGCCATGAATCCGTACCTGATCCTCGGGCTCGCCATCGGCGCGGAGGTGACCGCCACCCTGGCGCTGAAGGCCGCCGACGGCCTCACCCGCCCGGGGCCGACGGTGATCGTGGCGCTCGGTTACGGCACCGCCCTGTGGCTGATGTCGACCAGCATGGACATGCTGCCGATCGGCGTGGTCTACGCGATCTGGTCGGGGATCGGCATGATCGGCGCGGCGCTCGGCGGCGCGTGGCTGTACGGCGAGGCGCTCAACCCGACGATGCTGGTGGGCATCGGGGTGATCGCCCTGGGCGTGACCGTCCTGGCCGCGGGTCAGGGCCAGCACTGAGGCTCCCGGTCCGATCCCGAAACGGGACGCCCTCGCCACATCCTCGCCGCGAACGTGCCGTCAAGCTTGGCCTTCGTCCGGTCGGAGCGGAACACCGCCCGGCTGGTCAGGCTGGAGGAGCACGGAGCGCGGATGCATGCGGGGTAGCGAGAGGACGAAGGTCGGTCCTGTACTGATCGTTCTGGCGGCGGCCGGCGGCCTGGGGGCCTGCAACACCGCGTCGCCGGTGCTCACGACGGGATCGATCCCCGACCGCAAGCCGCCGATGGTCGTCAGCGACGCCGAGCGCGATTGTCTGGGCCGCGCCATGTACTTCGAGTCGAACAGGAGCGACAGCGACGGGCTGGTCGCCGTCGGCACGGTCGTGATGAACCGGCTCGAGAACGCGATCTTCCCGGGCGGCATCTGCGCGGTGGTCGGGCAGCCGGGCCAGTTCGCGCCGGGCGTCCTCACCAAGCCGATGCAGGAGAAGGACCTGCAGAAGGTCGCCGACGCCGCCGACGCCGTCCTGGCCGGCGAGCGGCACCCGAAGGTCGGGAAGGCGATGTTCTTCCACACCGCGGGCCACCGTTTCCCCTACACGAACATGCACTACGTGGCCGTCGCCGGCGGCAACGCCTTCTACGAGAAGCGCGACAGGCGAACGGCCAAGCTGGAGAAGCCGGAGAAGCCGGCTCAGCAGGACAGGCCGGCCACGCCCGCCCTGCCCGCGACGGCCCTGACCTTCGCGGCCGTACCCGCGCCGCCCGCCGCGGGCCCCTGATCGAGACGGCCCGATCCGACAGCCGCGTCCCGGATCTGCGCGCGGTGAGCTCCGGTCAGCCGGCCGCCGCGTCCTCCGCGCGGCTCGCCCGCAGGGTTCGGGCCTCATGCCGGGCGGCGGCCAGCACCCGCTCCCGGCGCACCGGCTCCCGCAGCGATTCCCACAGACGGAGCAGCTCCAGCGTCGGCAGCGCGTCGCAATCCGGCGACGCGTCCCCGGATGTGCGCCCGGTCGCCGGCGCGCCCGCGGCGAAGAAGATCTCGACCGGGCTCCCCAGGGCCTCGGCCAGTCTCCTCAGGAGCGCGTCGGCCTGGACGATCGGGATCATGGGAAATCCTGTTTCTGCGCGGGCGGTCGAACCGGATCCTTACCTTTAAGTTGTATGCTCGGCATTCAACCAGGTTACTGCACCGCCATGTCCGACGACGACGGTTTTGACCGCATGGTGGAGGCGACGATCCTGGCCCATCAACTCGTGGCCGCGCACGGCACGGCGACGATGCAGCTCCTGTCCCGATTGCTGCTCATGGAGATCGGTACGGAGATCGCGGCGCGGCGCGATCCCGATCCGGCCGCCAACGACAATCCGGACGCCCTGGAGGATTAGAGCGCGCTCCGCCGGCATTCCGGTCGGATCGGGTCCCGGCGGAAGAACCGGCCTGGCCCGTAATCCTTGGCGCGATGCAATGGAGCGGGCGGCAAATCTGTTGATCGGCCCATCGATCCGAGCAGGCGGCATTTACAAGGATGGATAACGGTCTAGCTTCTGGGTAGAAACTACCCACGAATCACGGATCCCTCGCCGATGATCGCCGAACGGGTAGCGCTCGCTGGTGCGCTCCTCCTGCTGAGCATCACGCCCGCGGTCCCCCAGCTGCGCCGTCCGATGACGTGTACGGTGGAGGCGTCGACCAGTCTCGATGTCGCCGCACCCGAAGGCGCCAAACCGCAACCCCAGAAGGCCCGGACATTCTCGCTGGTCTCCAGCGGCGGCCTGCTGACCGTGATCTCGGCCGGGCGCTCCGACTATTACGAGTGCCAGACGGCCTCGCCGCGGCTGAACGAGCGCACGCCGCGCAACGCGATCAAGTGTCAGAACGGCGTCTACTTCCTTCTGATCGACCTCAACAAGATGAATTTCGTCGAGGCGCAGCTCAATCCCGAGGAGCGCAACGACGTCAAGGTCAGCTACGGGAATTGTCGGACCCTGTAGGGGCGTCGCCGGGCAACCTAGTCCATGTGGATCAGGACGTACGCGGCGGCGGCAACGGCCGTGAGGGTGAGGACCACCAGCAGCGCCGTTTTCCCGGGCGGTCCTTCCGGCGGGTCTGGGGCGTCGGTCATGCGGCTCCTCCGGGCCGGTGACGGGGCCTCTGCCGAAAGGGCCCGGTCCTTCGGTTGGTTCCCTGACCGGGCTCGGTCCGCATTCTTCCGCCCCGGCCGGGACGATCACCGGCAGAAATGGGCCGCGGCCGGCGTCCACTGGCCGAAGCCCGTGGCGACCATGTTGGCCACGACCCGGCAGATGTAGATCTTCTGCGCCGCGTTGTTGTGCGGGCCGGCATGATAGCGCGCCACGGCCATCGTCCAGCTGCCCTCCCGCCGCTTCAGATCCCGGAGAAATTGCGTCGCGTAGTCCACGTTCGCGCGCGGGTCGATCATGGCCTCGACCGAGGCGAACTTTTCGCCGTGATAGTGGTGGTTGATCTGCATGCAGCCGAGATCGATCAGGCGCGCGCCCCGGCGGCGCGCCGCGGCGAAGTGGGCCAGCACGTCCTGGGGCCCGGTCGCGAAATAGGCCGCCCCTTCGATGTTCATGGCGTAGGGCTGGAGCGAGCCGCGCTTACCCGTCTCCGTGAGGCCGACCGCGTAGAGCACGCCGAGGGGCACGCCGTAACGGGCCGCGGCACGGCTCATCTCGGCCTCGCACACGGTCCCGGCGACCGGGGCGGCGCTACAGATAAACGCCGCCGTCGCGAGGACGTGCCGTCTCATCTGTCCGCTCCCCGTCACGCCTGCCGAGCGTCGGCCGCTGCGCCGCGCGCTGGTCTGCCTGCCGCTGCCCGTCCCCGCCGTGACCCGGCCGGGCGCCGCCGTCGGTGAGCCCGGATTGGCCCTGGGACGGTGATCCGCCCGCGGAGAACCCGGCGTCGCCGGGGCGAACCGGCTCGACAATGATCTCGGGCCGGTAATGCGCGTGCTTGAGCAGTTCGGTGAGGATCGCCGAATCCCGCTGCAGCATCGCCGCCGTCTCGGGACGCGCGGCGCGCAGATGGGTCTCGAGCTGACCGTCGACGAGCCGCAATTCCACCGTGACGATCCCGAGGCTCTCCGGCCGGAGCTGGATCTTGAGCACCCGGAGCGGCCCATCCTGAGCCGCGGGGATCGCCGGATCGGCGCCGACGCGACGCTCCGGTCCGGCCGCGGTCGCGCGCTCGAGCTCCTCCGTGATGGCCGCCGCGATCGTCGGCAGGACGGCGGCGAGTCGGGCCGGCTCGGTCCCGGATCCGTTGCCGGGACCCGGGATGGGGACGCCCGGCGGCCCCTGCCGGCCGGTGGGGGCGAGGAGGAGTCCGGCGATGCCGGAGCGGGAACGGTTGTCCTCGCGTGCCGTGAGCCCCCCCGGCCCATCGATCCCCGTCGCGGTGCGGGCCGACGCATCGCCGGCTCGAGGCTCGGGATCGGTCGCGAGGGCGACCGTCGCCTTCGGCGGCGCTGCGTTCACCTTCCCGGCGACCGTCCCGGCGATCTGGGTGGCGACTTGCGCGGCAATCTGGGCGGCGATCTGGGCGGCCGGCGCGATCGGAGCAGGATCGGGCCCGGCGACGGCCGGAGCCACCGGTCCCGGGCGGACGGGTCGAGGCTGAGCGTCCGCCGCATTCGGGACGGCCGGCAACGGGGACGTTGCCGCTGCGGCGGCCGGGAGGGCGTGGCGGGCCGCCTCGGGCAGGACGGGCTTGAAGTGAACCGCCCGGTCGAGAACCTCGACCTGCGGGGGGCCGCCCTGCAGCAGGGTGCCCGGGCTCGGCCCGGCGCGCGGCGACGCGTCCGCGCGGGCTGCCTCGAGATTTCCCACGAGGCTGGTCTCCGGGGCCGCGTCGGGGCCCGCCGGGGATGCGGCGGATGGGGCCGGTCCCGGAGCACCGGTTCCGTGTCCCGCGGGCAGTTCCGGACGGGCCGACAGGACGGCCGCGCTCAGGATCTCGGCGAGCGCCGCGGTGGCGCTGCCGGGATCGCCCGGTGACGGCGGCGGCGCGGGCGATGCGCCGGCTTCGGGCCGCCGATCCTCCCCGGTCGTGCCCTCCGGTTCGTCCATCTCACCCCCGTCGGTCTCGGGTCGGGCCGCGGGAGTTCCCCCTGAGACCGCGCGCAGGACCAGGTCGAAGGCGCCCCGCACCGCCGGATCCGGCAGCGCCTGAAGGTCGGCCGCCGGATGCGGGGACGGTGCGACATCCCGATCGGGTTTGGGGACGGGTTTCTGGACCGCGGTGGAGATCGTGTTCACGGGGTCGCCTTGCTGAGCATCAGATCGATCCGGTCGATCGTGGCCTGCGCCTTCGGGATCAGGCTCGCGGGCCCGTCGGTGGGATCCGGCGCCGCCCGCGCCGGCTTCGCGGCGGCGTCGGCCTCCGGCAGGCCGGGCCGGCCGGCGAGCCCGCGTCCGATCGCCTCGGCGGTCGACAGGGCCGTCTCGAGGAGGGGCAGGTCGCGGGCCGTGAGCTTGGCCCTGTCGAGCGATCTCAGCGTCCGCGACCCGGACTGGAACGTCGCCAGGCTCACGATCTCGGCGGCAGCCCGGTAGAGCTGGCCCCGGGTCGCCTCCGCGCTTCCGGGCGCGCACAGCGCGAGGGCCCGCGGAGCGCCGCGGCCGTCTGACCCGCCTGGATCGCCGTCTGGGCGACCACGAGATACAGGTCGCGCCGGCTCTCGGGACCGAGCTCGTCCAGGATCCTGTTGAGGGTCGCGAAGCGCTCCGCGTCGTGGCCGATATCGAACTGCGTCAGCTGATAGGCCAGTCGCTGCCGGAAGTTGCCCGCGTAGATCGAGTGCGGGAAGCGGCGCAGGTACTGGATCGCCAGCGCCTCGAACGTCTTCAGGTCGCCGATCTGACCGAGGGTGAAGATCTCGCGGCGCAGGGCGCCCTCCTCGGTCAGAGTGCCCGGCAGCAGCACCCGGACGCGGTCGAGCAGGGCGATCGCCCGGATCGGCTGGTCGGGCACGGCGAGCGACGCCTGCGTCAGGCCGATGGCGCCCGCGAGCGTCGGCGGCAGATCCGTCGTGTCGACGTCCTGGAGCAGGCGCCGCGCCTCGGCCTCCCGCCTCTCGACATAGGCGAGCGCCCCGCGCGCGAGCGTCGCTTCGGGCTCGCCGAGGCCGTCCTGAGCCGTCAGCCGGCGCAGGACGGAAGGACCGCCGCCGCTGAGGGCGAAGGTGATCGCGGCCCGGAGATTGCTCCGGCGGCCCCAGATCTCGGGCGGGGCGGCCAGGAGATCCGCGTTGATCCGGGCGATCAGCAGCGGCTGGCTCTCGTGGGCGGCCCGGGAGCCGGCGGCGACCCGATCCTGCAGCAACTGGAGCGTGCGCACCCACTGCACCGGATCGCCCGTCGGCGCCTGCGGGTCGGCGGCCGGGGCGGCGGGAGGGCCGCCCGCCGGTTCCGCGGCGACGGGGGCGGCCCTCCCTGCGATGAGCAGGCCGAGGGCGGCCGCCACGATCCGCCCGGTCCGGGACACCTTCATCCTGGAGATCCCTGCAGGAGAATCTCGATCCGCCGGTTCTCCGGAGCCTTCGGATCCGCGGCGTTGCGCGGCGTCCGGTCCGCGGCGCCCTCGACGCGCCAGATCCGCGCTTCGTCGATCCCGGCCCGGGTGAGCATGTACGCCGCTCGATCTGGGACCGCATCTCCAACGGGTCCGAGACCGCCCTGGCGGGCTACCTGATCAAGGAGCACCCTCAGACCGCGGCGCTCGTGCTGTCCAAGGTCAAGCCGGCCTGCGCCGCCAAGGTGATGGCGCAATTGCCGGCGCCGCTGCGCAACGGCGTCATGCGGCGGATGCTGACGTTCAAGCCGATCGTCGACGCGACCATGAAGATGATCGAGCAGACCATCCACGAGGACTTCATGATCAACCTGGCGCGCAATGCCGCGGCGGATACCCACTCGCGCATGGCCGACATCGTCAACAAGATGGAGCGCCAGAGCATGGAGGAGGTCCTGGACAACCTCACGCAGACGCGCCCGAAATCGGCCGAGATCCTGAAGAGCCTGCTCTTCACCTTCGACGACATCATCCACATGACGCCGCGGGCGCGGACGACGCTCTTCGATCAGGTCCCGCACGAGAAGGTCATCCTCGCCCTGAAGGGCACGAACGGGCCGTTGCGGAACGTCGTGCTCAGCGCGCTGACCGCCCGCGCCCGGCGCCTCGTCGAGCACGAGCTGGAGGGAGGCGAGCCCGCCGCCCAGCGGGACGTGCTCGACGCGCGCCGCGCGATCACCGACCAGGCGCTCGAGATGGCGTCGCGCGGCGAGATCGAACTCACCCCGGCCGACTCGGATGAGACCTACTTCCGCTAGCACCGTCCCCGGTCGGGGACGGCTCCGGGGCGCCGCTCCGGCGGACGCGTCCCGCCGGGCCGACCGGCGCGGTGCCGTCGGCGGCCCGAGTTCGGGGCGCCGCGATGTCTGAGGACAGGGAGAGCAAGACCGAGGCGGCGAGCGAGAAGAAGATCAGCGACGCGATCGCGGAAGGAAACACGCCGTTCTCGCGGGAAGCGCCCGTCTTCGCCTCCATCCTGGGACTGCTGATCTTCCTGGTCTTCGTGGCGCGGGATCAGGGGCTGCCGCTGGTGCAGAGGCTCGCGCTGATCCTGGAGCAGCCGCGCAACTTCAGCGTGGAGACGAGCCACGACGCGATGCGCCTCGTCCACGCCCTCGCCCTGGAGACGGGCCGCTTCCTGCTGCCGGTCCTGGTCATCCTGCTCGTGGCCGGCATCGCCGCCTCGATCTTCCAGAACGCGCCGCGCGTGGTGTTCGATCGGATCCAGCCGAAATGGTCCCGCATCTCCCCCGTCGCAGGCTGGAATCGGCTCTTCAGTGTGCAGGGGTTCGTCGAGTTCGGGAAAAATCTGTTCAAGTTCTTCGCGATCGGCGGCATGTCCTACATGGTCCTGCACGCGGATCGCCACGAGATCGTCAATGTCATGTTCGTGGATCCAGTCGGGTTGCCCGAATTCCTGCTGACCCTGTCGGTGCGCCTCGTCTCGGCCGTGAGCGTCGCGACGATCGCGCTGGTCGCCGGCGACCTGGTCTGGACCCGCGTGCGCTGGCAGCGCGACCTGCGGATGTCGCGGCAGGAGGTGAAGGACGAGTTCAAGCAGCTCGAGGGCGACCCGCTCGTGAAGGCGAAGATGCGCTCGCTGGCGCAGGACCGGCTGCGCAAGCAGATGATGGCGGCGGTGCCCCGCGCCACCATGATCCTGGCGAACCCGACGCACTACGCGATCGCGCTGCGCTACGACCAGAGCGAGAACGACGCCCCGACGGTTCTGGCCAAGGGCGCGGACCTGATCGCCCTCCGCATCCGCGAGATCGCCGAGAAGCACCGGATCGAGGTCGTCGTCGACAAGGCGCTCACCCGGGCGATGTACGACCATGTCGAGGTCAACCAGGCGATCCCGGCGGAATTCTACCGGGCGGTGGCGAACCTGCTGGTCTACGTGATGACGCGCAAGCGCCGCTGACCGGCGCGGCGTGGCCGAGGCGTGGCAGCGGCTTGGCAGCGGCGTTGACCGGTCGGCCCGTCCCGACCGGCAGAGGCCGCGGACCCTGGCAGATCCGCGGCGCGGCGTTTCGGGCCGCGCAGGCCGTCGGCGGGCCCGGGGCGGGCCCGGGGCGCTGCGCGTCCGGGATCCGGGAGCGGCCTCAGGCCGCCCGTACGCGGGCCTCCAGCCGCTTCGCCTCCCGGCGGAACCGGTGCAGCACGAACTCGGTGTAGCCGTTCGGCTGGCCGGCGCCCTCGAAGACCAGGGCCTCGGCGGCGCGGAAGGCCGGCCCGTCGAAGCCCGGGGCCATCGGCCGGTAGGCCGGGTCGCCGGCGTTCTGGCGATCGACGACCTCGGCCATGCGCCGCAGGGCCGCGGCGACCTCGTCGCGATCCACGATCCCGTGGCGCAGCCAGTTGGCGATGTGCTGGCTGGAGATCCGCAGGGTGGCGCGGTCCTCCATCAGCCCGACCTCGTGGATGTCCGGCACCTTGGAGCAGCCGACGCCCTGGTCGACCCAGCGGACCACGTAGCCCAGGATCCCCTGGCAATTGTTGTCGAGCTCCTCCCGCACCGCCTCCGGCGCGAACGCGCCCTCGGCGAGGGGCAGGGTCAGCATGGCGGCGCGGGTCGCGGGCGCCCGGCCGGCGAGCGCCGCCTGGCGGGCGCGGACATCCACCTGATGGTAGTGGAGCGCGTGGAGCGTCGCGGCGGTCGGCGACGGCACCCAGGCGGTGTTGGCGCCCGCCTCCGGGTGAGCGCCTTTGGCGTCGAGCATCGCCGCCATTCGGTCGGGGGCGGCCCACATGCCCTTGCCGATCTGCGCGTGGCCGGGCAGGCCGCAGGCGAGGCCGGCATCGACGTTGCCGTCCTCGTAGGCCTGGATCCAGGCGGTCGCCTTCATGGCGTCCTTGCGGACCACCGGACCCGCTTCCAGCGAGGTGTGGATCTCGTCGCCGGTCCGGTCGAGGAAGCCGGTGTTGATGAAGAACAGCCGGTCCGACGCCGCGGCGATCGCCGCCTTGAGGTTGAGCGTCGTGCGCCGCTCCTCGTCCATGACGCCGATCTTGAGCGTCCGCGGCGCGAGGCCGACCAGCGCCTCGACCTGCCCGAACAGCGCCACCGCGAAGGCGACCTCGTCGGGACCGTGCAGCTTGGGCTTGACCATGTAGACCGAGCCGGTCCGGCTGTTGCGGAGCGGACCGGTGCCCTTCAGGTCGTGCAGGGCGATCAGCGCGGTGACGGCCGCGTCGAGGATCGTCTCCGGGATCTCGGCGCCGTCGAGGGTCACGGCGTCGGTGTACATGTGGTGGCCGACATGCCGGACCAGCATCAGCGACCGTCCCGGCAGGGTCAGGCGCCCGCCGTCGGGGGCCGTGAAGGTCCGGTCCTCGGCGAGCCGCCGCTCGACCGTGCGGCCGCCCTTGGACAGGGTGGCGGTCAGATCACCGCGCATCAGGCCGAGCCAGCTCCGGTAGACCGCGACCTTGTCGGCCGAGTCCACGGCCGCCACCGAATCCTCCATATCCATGATGGTCGAGAGGGCGGCCTCCAGCACCACGTCGGCGATGCCGGCCGGGTCGGTGCGGCCGATCGGGCTCGCGCGGTCGATAACGACCTCGATGTGCAGGCCGTTGTGGCGCAGCAGGAGCGCGGTCGGCGCCGCGGCGTCGCCGGTGTAGCCCGCGAAGGCGGACGATCCGGTCAGGCCGGCGCTGCGACCGGCGCCGAGATCGGCGGCGAGGCGGCCGTCCGTCACCGAGAAGCCCACGGCATCCGCCCAGGAGCCGACGCTCAGCGGCGCGGTCGCGTCGAGGAACGCCTTGGTCCTGGCCACCACCGCGGCGCCGCGGGCCGGGTTGAACCCGGCGCCGGGCGCGAGCTCGCCGTCCTGCGGGATCGCGTCGGTGCCGTAGAGGGCGTCGTAGAGGCTGCCCCAGCGGGCATTGGCGGCGTTCAGCGCGTAGCGGGCGTTGGAGATCGGCACCACGAGCTGCGGCCCGGCGATGGCGGCGATCTCCGCGTCCACGTTCTCGGTGGTCACCCGCACGGTCTCGGGCTCCGGCTGCAGGTAGCCGATCCGCGTCAGGTAGTCCGCGTAAGCCGCCGGATCGTGCGGCGCTCCGCGATGGTCGCGGTGCCAGGAGTCGATGTCGGCCTGGAGGCCGTCGCGCCGGTCGAGCAGCGCCCGGTTGTGCGGTGCGAGATCGCGGACGATCGCGGCGAAGCCCGACCAGAACTGGTCGGCCGAGAGACCGGTCCCGGGCAGCGCTTCCTCGGAGACGAAGGTGCGGAGATCCTCGGCGACGACGAGCTTCGACATGGCGATCCTCGGGGATGCGTGGCGACGCGCGTCAGAAAAAATCGAACGCGCCGTGAAAAATTTTTGATGTTTCCTCGATAGATCGCTTGGCATCCGCGAGAAAGGCGGCAAAACGGATTTGATTTTTTCCGCAGCGTTGACAATGCACGACCAGAGCGACTTGGAGATCTTCGCCCGGGTGGTCCGCACCGGCAGCCTCACCCAGGCCGGCTCGGAGCTCGGCCTGTCGGTCGCGGTGGTGTCGAAGCGGCTGAAAAGGCTGGAAGAACGGCTCGCCGTGCGCCTGCTGCATCGCACCACGCGGCGGGTGGCGCCCACGGATGTCGGGGCGGCCTTCTTCGAGCGGATCGCGCCGATCGTCGACGCCATCGCGGAGGCCGAGAGCCTCGTGTCGCAGACGGCGACGCGGGCGCGGGGGACGCTCCGGGTCACGGCGCCGAGCTCCTTCGGGCGCCTGCACATCGTCCCGCACCTGCGGGCCTTCTTCGCCCTCCATCCCGGCATCGTGCTCAACTTGGAGCTGAGCGACGATTTCGAGTCGATCGTCGAGCGCGGCTACGACCTCGCGATCCGGGTCGGCGCGCTGGAGAGTTCCGGGCTGACGGCGGTGCGCCTCGCGCCGGTGCAGCGCGTCCTCTGCGCGCGGCCGAGCTACCTCGACGCGGCCGGGCGGCCGCGGAGCCTCGACGACCTGCGCGGCCATGTCTGCCTCGCCACCGAGAACCAGAATCCCTGGCGGCTGGTCGGGCCGGAGGGCCCCTGCACGGTCGGCGCCTCGGGGCCGCTGCGCACCCATTCCAACGAGGTGGTGCGCGAGGCCGTGATCGGCGGCCTCGGGATCGCGCTGCGCTCCACCTGGGACGTGCACGCGGAGCTGCGCGACGGCCTGCTGGAGGTGGTGCTGCCGGCCTACGCGGCGGCGGCCTCGGCCGGCATCTTCGCGGTCTACCCGAGCCGGGCCTTCGTGCCGGCCAAGACGCGGGCCTTCATCGCGTTCCTCAAGCAGACCTACCGGTCGAGCGGGGCCTGGGCAGACGGGTGAGGCCCGTGCTGCGGCGTCTCGCTCCTGCTGAGCGGGAGACGCCCGCTCGACGTCTCACGCCGTCGCCGATCGCGGCACCGCCGTCGTTGCGGGTGGAGCGAAGCAGTCCGGTCGGCGTGACGAGGTCGGACGTCGCGCTGCCCTGGGTCGCTTCGCCGCGCTCGCGATGACGGAGAGCGGCGCATCGACCGAACGGCTCAGCCGGCGGCCGTGCCGCCCTCAGCCGTTCGCGAAGAAATCCGGATCCGTCCGCGCCAGCATCCGCTTGAACGCCGCCCACTCGTTGTCGGGCGCCCCCTGGACCACGACGCGGTCGTAGCCGGCGGCGTACTGCCCGGCGGTCTTGGTGGCGACGGCGGAGGAGGGCCGGATCACCGGCGCGCCCGCCGCCTGGATCGCCAGCTGCGCCCGGCACGAGCGCTCCATGTTGTGCATCAGCCGGAACGCCTCGCCGACCGTGCGGCCGCAGGTCAGCAGGCCGTGATTGCGCAGCACCATCACGGGCTTGTCGCCGAGATCGGCCACCAGCCGCTCCCGCTCGTCGAGGTCGAGGGCGATGCCCTCGTAGGCGTGGTAGGCGACGCGCCCCGTGAACTGCATCGACCACTGGTTCAGGGGTAGGAGCCCCTCCTCCTGGCAGGAGACCGCCACGCCCGCGACCGTGTGGGTGTGCAGCACGCAGATCGCGTCGTGGCGCGCGGCGTGGATGGCGCTGTGGATCGTGAACCCGGCCGGGTTGATGCCGAGCCCCATCGGATCCTCGAGCACCTTCCCGTCGATGTCGACGGTGACGAGGTTCTCCGGCGACACCTCCTCGAAGCGCATCCCGTAGGGGTTGATCAGGAACCGGTGCCCGGCGCCCGGCAGCCGCGCCGAGATGTGGGTGTAGATGCTGTCGTCGAGGCCCAGCCGATGGATCAGCCGGTAGGCGGCCGCGAGGTCGACGCGCATCGCGCGGATCGCGGCGCGATCGGCGGGGTCCGTATCCCGGTCCGCGACGGTCGACGGTGTGGCTGCGCTCATGCGACGGCTCCCTGCCGGTCGGCCCTGTCGGCCCTCCGGGATCGCCGCCCGGCGCAGGCGGTCCCGCGATCCCCGGGCGCCCGAGGCGGGGGCTCGGGGCGAGGTCCGGGAATCGCCGGCAGGGTGCACCAGGGCGGGCGGCCCGGCAATCCGGTGGGATGCGGCGGGACCTCCGGGGGAGCGACGGCCGCGTCCCACCGGATTGCCGGGCCGCGCGGGCGGTCGCCCGAGCCGTCTTCCAGTCCCTTACTTGGACGGGCGGTCGCCGGGCGGAAAGAGCGCGAGCGCCTCCTCCGCCAGGACGCCGCCCGTGATCGCGATCGGGCGGAACGGCGACCGGTCCGCGACCTCCGTGCAGGTGATCATGATCTGGTCGATCTTCGTGGCGAGCTGCTGCAGCGAGGCGGCGAAGACGACGCGCGAGATCCCGCACCAGACGATCGCGCCCATGCACATCGCGCAGGGTTCGCCGGACGTGTAGAGGGTCGTCCCCCGCAGCGCCTCCGGCCCGTGCTCCGCGAGGAAGCGGCGGATCGCCACCATCTCGCCGTGCGCCGTGGGATCGCGCTGCTGCTTCCCGAGATTCAGGCCCCGGGCGCGGATCTCGCCCTCCGCGACGATGACGGCGCCGAACGGGAAGTCGGCGCGGCGCGCCTCGGCGATGGCCGCCCGCATGAAAGTCTCGTCCGCGGCCGTGGCCGGCGCGGCGGTGGTCGCCGACGCGGGGCGCGCGCCCGTCGTCAGCGCCACGCCGAGCGCCGCGGCCCCGAGGAACGCGCGCCGGCCCGCATCGGGCGCGACGGGCGGTGCGTGGCCGTGCTGCCCGGTGCCGCGGAGCTTGCTCGTCATGATCGGTTCCGCTGAGCTGTCTCGAGGGGCCGTCCCGGCGGCCGCGACCGCGGCCCGGGGCCGTCCTGGAAGCGCTGCCTGGAAGCGCTGCCTGGAAGCGCTGCCTAGAAGCGCTGCTCCGTGCGGCCGGGGTTGGGGCCGCGGCCGTGATAGGACGCCATGCACAGGTGCCAGATCTGCGAACCGAGGTCGTAGAGGCTGAGGTTGTTCGGGTTGGGGTAGCTGAAGATCTGGGCCCGCGCCTGCTCGCGGCAGGCGGCGTCCTGCGGGCTCTGGATGGGTGGCTCCGGCACGGATTGCGCCGACGCCCCCGTGGTCAGGGCAATCGCGGTCGCGAAGGCAATCAGCGGGAGGCGCATCGTCACAGGTCTCCGAATACGGCGCCGCGGTGGCCGCTGTCCGGCCGGCCGCGGATCTGGGAAGCGGTATGTGGGGCCGGCGGCGCTCCGGGCGAGACCGTCCGGAGCGCCGCCGGCGCGTTCGTCAGCGGCGACGCCAGTGGTAGCTGCGATGCCAATGATAGTTGCGGTGCCAGCGATAGTTGCGATGCCAGCGGTAATTGCGGTGCCAGCGATAGTTGTAGGTCCGGTAGAAGCGCCGGCCTCCGTAGTAGCGGGCTCCGTAGAAGGCCGGGCCCGGGCCGTAGAACCGGCGGGCGTTCGGGACGCACCGGCCCCACGGGTTGAGGTGGAATCCGGGCCCGCACCAGTAGCCGACCCGGGTCAGCCCGCTCGCGTCGCCGGCCAGCGGCGCCGGTGAGAGCGGGGCCGCCGACGCCGGGCCCGCCAGGCCCAGGCCGCTCAACACAAGGGCCACGAGCCCCATCATCCGCATGAAATGCACGGCGTGATCCTCCCGCGACCGGCGCGCTGTCCGCGTCCGGATCGTGCATCATGCTGCTTGCGAGCCAAGATTAATGTCAATGGCCCACATTCAGTCAATACCTGTATCAACTACGCATCATCATTTATGAGCCGCGCGATTTCCGTTCTGTATTCAGTGTTCGTCAATGCATCCGTTCCAATCTGACGCACCCGGCGCGCCGGTAACGGATCGGGAGGAGGACCATGAACAGCACGGATCGTCGGGCCGGCGGACGGTCTCGACCCATCGTGACGGCCGGCCTCGCCGCCCTCGTCCTCGCGCTCGCCGCCGGTCCCGGCGGCGCGCAGGACGGCTTCGGTGAGGGGGCCGGGCGCCCGGCCGACCTCGCGGCCGGCGCGGAGGTGGACGCGCTGCGGCCGGTCGTCGAGCGCTTGGCCGGCGCCTGGGTCGCGCGCGGGGCGATCCCGGGCCTGATCGTGGGCGTGAGCCACCGGGGGCGGCGCAGCTACTTCGGGTTCAACGGGGCCGGCGGCGCGCCCTACCGGTCCGACACGATCGTGGAGATCGGCTCGATCACCAAGGTGTTCACGACCGCACTGTTCGCCGAGGCCGTCGATGCGGGCCGCCTGCGTCCCGACACGCCGCTGCAGGAGCTGTTGCCGAACCTGCGGCTCCGGCCCTGCACGGCCCAGATCACGCCGCTGCAGCTCGCCGACTTCACCTCGGGGATGCCGACGCTGCCGGGCGACCTGCCGCGTGCCCTGGCGGAGCGCAGCGTCCGGACCTACCCGCCGGAAGCGTTCCTGGCCTGGGTGTCGCGCTGGAGCCCGGATGGATCCGAGGCGGGCGGCTGCGCCCTGCCCGCCCCCTACCGGTACTCGAATGCCGGCATCGGCCTGCTCGGCTACGTTCTCTCCGAACGTCTCGGCGCGCCGTGGGAGAGCCTCGTGCACGAGCGGATCACCGGGCCGCTCGGGATGACCAGCACGGCGGTCACCGTGAAGCCGGCCGACCGCGCGCGTCTCGCGCAGGGCTACGGGATGGAGGGCCAGCCGGTCATGCCCTGGCCGGTCTTCGCGTGGTACGCCGCGGGAGCGCTCCGCTCGACCGCCACCGACATGCTCGCCTTCGGCGAGGCGGCGCTCGGGCACGAGGCGGTGAACGGCGCGCCCGTGCCGCCAGCGCTCACCCGGGCGCTGCGCGAGGCGATGACGCCGCTCTACCAGCCGGAGGGACAGACCTTCCGGCAGGGCATGGCCTGGATCGAGGAGATCGGCGACCCGGACGCGGGCCAGCGGCCGGTCTTCCTGAAGGTCGGGGGGACCGACGGCTTCAACAGCGTGGTCGTCGTCAATCCGGGCAAGGATCTCGTCGTCTTCGTGGCCGGCGGCCAGCCGAAGATCGGCGCGGAGCGCCTCGGCGTGGCGCTGTCCCGCCAGATCCGCTGAGCGGGCCCGGGCCGCGCGGGGCGCTCACCCCGCCAGCGCGGCCTCGATCCCGGCCTCGATCCCGGCCCCGATCGCCAGGAGCCGGCGGTCCTGTCCGTGCCGGGCCAGCAGCATCAGGCCCGCCGGCCGGGGCAGGCCCGGCATCGGCAGGGACAGGCCGGTGAGATCGAAGAAGTTGCCGAAGGCGGTGTTGCGCAGCATCAGGCGATTGGCCGCCAGGAAGGCCGCGTCGTCCGCCGCCAGCGGGGCGGTGAGCGGCGCCGTCGCGGCGGTCGCCGGGAGCGCCAGCACGTCGAGCGGGGCGAGGTGCCGGTCGAAGGCGGCGATCAGCGCGGCCCGCCGGCGCATCGTCCGGATGTAGCCCGCGGCCGTCGCATTCCGGCCGGCCACGATGCGGCGATGCACCCGCGGGTCGTAGCGGCCGGCCGCGCTGTCCAGCCAGTCGGCGTGGATCGCCGCGGCCTCGATCGCCGCGAGGGAGCCGTCCGGGAGCGCCGCGTCCATGGCGGCGAGGTGGTCGTCGATCGGGTGATCGGCGATCCGGGCGCCGGCCCGGGACAGGCGGGACAGCACCCGCTCGAAGGCCTCGGCGACCGGCGCCTCCGTCTCGGTGAACAGCAGGCCCCGCGGCACGCCGATGCGCAGGCCGGCGACGGCGAGCGCCTCCAGCGGCGCGGGCTCCTCGCCCGCCATCACGGCGTCGGCGGCCGCGCAATCCGCGACCGTCCGGGCGAGCGGCCCCAGGGAATCGAGGGCGTAGGACAGCGGGAACGCCCCCTCCAGCGGCACGCGGCTTGCGGTCGGCTTGAAGCCGACGACGCCGTTCAGCGAGGCCGGGATCCGGACGGAGCCGCCCGTGTCGGACCCGATCGCGATGTCGCTCGTCCCCTGCCCCACCGAGACCCCGGCGCCGGAGGACGAGCCCCCCGGGATGCGCGCCGGATCGGCGGCGTTGCCGGGGGTGCCGTAATGCGGGTTGAGGCCGAGCCCCGAGAAGGCGAACTCGGACATGTTGGTCTTGCCCAGGATCACCGCGCCGGCGCGGCGCAGGCGGGCGACCACCGGGGCGTCGGACCGCGCCGGCGCCGCGTCGGCCAAGAGGACCGAGCCGGCGCGCGTCGTCTCGCCCGCCACGTCGAACAGGTCCTTGATCGAGACCATCGCGCCGTCGAGGGGGCCGAGGGAGATCCCGTCCCGGCGGCGCGCATCGGCGGCGTCCGCCGCCGCGCGGGCCTGCTCCGGGTAGAGGCGGGTGAAGACCGCCGGGTCCCCCGCGGCGATCCGGGCCAGCCGGGCCTCGAGGGTCTCGCGTACGCTCATGGTCCTCACCGCATGATCTGATCCGGCCCTGCAAGCGGAGGGCCGGTCGGGCCGGTCCGCGTCAGAACGTGCCGGGATAGGCGCCGCCATCCATCAGCAGGTTCTGCCCGGTGATGAAGCCCGCCTGCTGGCTGCACAGGAACGCGCAGGCGGCGCCGAACTCGTCGGGGTGGCCGAAGCGGCCGGCGGGGTTGTCGCGGGCCCGCGCCTCCAGGAACGCCTCCACGGAGGTGCCGGCCTTGGCGGCCCCCGCGACGGCGTTGCCGCGGATCCGGTCGGTGTCGAAGGGGCCGGGCAGCAGGTTGTTGATCGTCACGCCGTGCCGCACGGTCTTGCGCGCCAAGCCGGCCACGAAGCCCGTCAGCCCCGAGCGGGCGCCGTTCGACAGGCCGAGATGCTCGATCGGCGCCTTCACGGCGCCGGAGGTGATGTTGACGATCCGGCCGAACCCGCGGTCGATCATCCCGTCGACCGTCGCCTTGATGAGCGCGATCGGCGCCAGCATGTTGGCGTCGAGCGCCCGGATCCAGGCGTCGCGGTCCCACTCGCGGAAATCGCCGGGGGGCGGGCCGCCGGCATTGTTGACCAGGATGTCGGGCTCGGGGCAGGCGGCGAGCGCGGCGGCCCGGCCGGCCTCGGTGGCGATGTCGCCCGCGACGGCGGTGACGGTGACGCCCGTCGCGGCGCGGATCTCGTCCGCGGTCCGCTCCAGCGTCTCCGCGGTGCGGGCCGTGATCGTCACCGCGACGCCCTCCCGGGCGAGCGCCAGGGCGCAGCCCTTGCCCAGTCCCTTGCTCGCCGCGCAGACGAGCGCCCGGCGTCCGCTCAAGCCGAGATCCATGGGAAGCCTCCGTGAGCCGGCCCTCGCCGCGAGGGCGTCCGGCGCGTCATAGCGCGCCGGGTGCCGTCCCCGGAAGCGGCCCGGGACGGGGCGCGGGGCCTCTCGGGGTCTCTCCGCCTCCGGAGGGCCGGTTCGGCGGGCGCCTCACGGCCGGAACCGGGATCCGGCGCTCACCACGTGCGCAGGTCGCGGGCGCCGGGCACGTCCGGACGCTCCTCCCGCTCCGGAGCGACGAAGCCCGCCCACAGCAGGGCCACCGCCCCGGTGAGGAGCGGAAGGGACGTGCTGAGGACGAGGCTGAGGGTCACGGCGATCCTGCCAGGCGGACGGTGTCGAGGCGACGAGATCAGAATTCCATATCCTGAGAATTGTTTTCGACGACTTAAGGCGAGTGCTCGTAATTGCGGGACCCCGGAGGAGATCTGCGCGGCCGGCCCGCGTCGCGGCGGCCATCGCGCGTCATGGTGGCGTCGGACGCTCGGCCGAGGCCGACGCATCGCGGGTCCGCGCGATCCCGGCCGGATGTCCGGGCGACCGGGGCCGGCGCGCGCCGGCTCAGGGCTGATCCGCCGCTCCGGACAGGGCGCCGAACTCGTTGACCATGCACTCGTGCATCCGGCGCAGCCACGCCCGCGCCTCGGCCCGCTGGGCCTCCGCCCGTTCGGCCCGCTCGTCCGACGCACGGGCCTGCGCCTCGGCCCGCTCGGCCCGGGCGAGCGCCGCCTGCAGGAGCGCCTCGGCGTGGCGGGCCCGCTCCTCGGCCGCGCGGAGCGCCGTCTCGGCCGCCCGCACGGAACTCTGAGCCTCCCGGACGGAGTCGCGGGCGCTCGCCTGCAGGGCGCGGACCCGCGCCGCGGCGCCGCGCACGGCGGTCAGGGAGGTCGACCAGTCGTCCTCGGCCGCCGGGGAGGCGGGCGCGGGGGATGCGGCCGCGGCGCCGGAGAACAGCGCCACGACCCGGTCGATCGGGTCGGCGTGGCCGTCGCGCGGCAGGGCCGGGTCGGACAGGGGATGGGGCACCGTCGGCTCGGCCCACGCGCGGGCGGCACTCATGCCGCGGCCTGCTCGGTGAGGTCCGAGAACTCGGACAGGATCGCCTGTTGGACACGGTCCAGCCAATCCTCTGCCTGCCGGGCCCGATCCTCGGCGGCGCGGGCGCGGGCCTCCGCCGCCTTGGCGCGCTCCTCGGCGGCGACGACCTGCGCCTCGGCGCGCAGCTGGGCCTCGCGCGCCTGCATCTCGGCCATCCGGGCGCGCTCGTTGGAGGCGTGGACCTCCTCGCGGACCTGATCCAGCACCTGCTCGATCCGCGCCTCCCGCTCGCGCGCCTGGGCCTCGATCACGCGCGCTTGGCGGGCGGCGGTCTGCACCCGGTGGATCAGCGCGTCCCAGTCCCGCGGCGCGGCCGGCGGTGTCGGGGACTCGGCCCGCGCGTGCAGCGACGCGACGGCGCGCAGGACGTTGCCGAGGTCGGGTTCGGACGCGGCGCCGCGCTTGGCCTTGTCTGCGGGCCGGAACCGAGGATCGCTCAGAAGCCTCTGCAGCTCGCTCACGGATCCCCTGCTCCCTGTGTACGCGATTCTGATCCGACTAACCTGTTTAGAATGGTTAACGAAGGATTAAACGACGGGCGATCGGGTATCGGACAATTGATGACGGCGGCCGATCCGCGCGCGGCGGCCACGGCCGGGCGGGCCTCGCACCGGGCCCCGGATCGCCGGATCGAAGCCGGCGGCAGGATTGCCGGTGCGCTCGCCGGATGTGCTGTTTGATACGGAATTCGCGCCCGGAATGACCGCGTATTCAGCTCATCGGTACGGGCTGAAATGGTTGTTCTGCAGGAGATCGCGATGGCCGGGAACCGCATGGAAGAGGCCTGGAGGCCGGCCTTCAAGACCGGACAGATCTTCTTCGGGCACCCGCAGGAATGCTGTGACTGCCTGATCTGGGAGCTCAGGACATCCGGGGCGCGGATCGAGGTCCAGCCGGAGGCGGTGCCACCGCAGGCCGTCCGGCTCGTCTCGATCGCCCTGCTGCTGAACCAGGCCTGTGAGGTCGTCGCGCGCGAGGGCCGGACGATCGAGCTGAGGTTCTCCCCCCGTCCGGAGCCCGCGGGCGGTGCGCCCGACGCGACGCGGCCCGTGCTCGGCCGCACGCTGTTCCCGCCGCACCGGCCATAAGTCTCCCGCATCACCGCGAAGCACCCGAGGAGGTGCGTCATGACCGCTCCGCAAGTCATCGCAACGATCTTCTTCCTGGTCTCGGTCGGTTCGGCGACGACGCTGGCCCTCATGGCGGCGGCCTCGGCCGTGCTGGACGCGGTCGCGAAGACCTGCGACCGCGCGCGGCCGGACGCGGGACGGCACCGCTCGCGCCGTGTCACGGAGGCCGCCTGTCGGCTGCGCCGCGCGGCCCTCGCCCGCGCCGCGATCCCGTAGGATCCCGGTCCCGCCGACGGGTCGGGCATCGGTTCTGCTCGAGCCTCGCCGTCTCGCCACGCGAGAGGAGGCACGAGCGACGCCGTGAGGGAGGAGCGGGCAGGCGCGATTCCGGAGGCCGCGACGGGTTCGGAGAACCCCTCTCGGTGGGCGATCCTGCCGTGACGTCAGTCTGGGGCGTTCAATCTGGAGACGGGCCGGGAGTCACGGCGTCGAATGGTGGAGACGACAGGGATCGAACCTGTGACCTTTCCCATGTCAAGGGAATGCACTACCGCTGTGCTACGTCTCCGTATCGACCGCGATCAGGTTCGACGAACCTGCAAGCCATCGAAATAGTCCAGACTGCTCAGTAACTTATGAGAGTGCCGACTACCGTGTCAAGGTAGTGCTCTCCCGCCGAGCTGCGCGTCCGGGCCGGCGCCGTTCGGGCTCCGGTGGGCGGGGCCTATAGCGGCTGCCCGGCGAGGGCGCAAGCGGAACCTGCGTGACCAGGCCGATCGATCGCGTCCCTCAATGGTCCGGCCGCGGCGCGCGCCGACCCGATCGCCCCGCGCCGCGCGTGGATAGCGCATTCTGCGTCAATGGCTTAGAGACGGGGAGAACGAGCCGGCGGGGGCAACCCGCCGGGATCCATCTCCGGGCCGAACGCGCCATGGTGCACGCCGACGGGAAAATGCGCTATGGCCCTGCCGCTCGGCATCCGGCCGCGCCGCGACACATGGCGGACACTCGGCGCCGGCATGCCGCCGCCTCACGCTTCAGGACATGCGCTACTTCATCGACCACGATCAGGGCGACTCGATCCGCGGCTGGATCGTGCCGGACAATCCCCTCGCCATCAGCCGGGTCGTGGTCGCGGTCGACGGCCGACGCGTGGCCGAGGTCCCGGCCAGCGTCATCGACGAGGCGTTCAAGCGCAACGGCTGGCACGCCACCGGGCAATGCACCTTCGTGGTCAGCGAGGCCGAGGTGCCGGGCCTGTCCGAGATCCCGCGGCTAGAACTCTACGATGCCGACACCAACGTGCTGGTCTACCGCCGCATGCCGGTCGAGGGTCAGATCCGGCTGCGGACCATGCTGATCAACACCGGCATCGAGCCCGAGACCGTCCTCCAGACGGCGCTCTTCCCGTATTTCCAGCACTGCTACTTCGGCATCCACAAGCTGCCGGACGAGATCCTGAGCTGCGTCCTGGCCGGCCCGGCCGCCCCGTCGGCCTTCCTGTCGGGCGCCGTGACCATCCCGCGCTACGAGAACTTCATGACGCCGGACCTGATGGTCACGGCCATCCTGCTCCAGGAACCGCAGATCGAGATGGCGGCCCGGATGCGCTGGCTGAAGGCCCGGGCCGCGGATGCGGCCGATCCGGCGCGCAGCTGGCGCCTGGGGCCGCTGGCCGAGGCCGCCGCCTTCGCGGACGGGTACGACTTCTCCGACGTGAAGAGCCTCAAGCGCTTCTTCCGGATGCTGCCCGAGCCCGCCTACCGGCTGCTCTACAACCCCCTGACCCGCCAGCTCGGGACCCGCATGCCGGACGACCGGCTGCATCCGGGCAACTCGATCGCGGCGATTGAGATTCTCGCCCGGGTCGGGATCGTCGGCCACAAGACCCGGTTCCCCGCCTTCGCGTCGACGCTGTTCGACCGCCTCGGGATCGGCGCGCCGATCCCGGCGCTGCCGCCGGTGCCGGCCGAGACGCTGGCGCTGGCCGAGCGCCTGAAGAGCGTCAAGGCGGTCGAGGACATGATCGTGTTCGACGTGGCCATGTCGGATGCCGTGAAGGCCTCGGTCGACAAGAGCTGGAGTTGATGGTGCGTTCGACCGGGCCGGCGGTGCCCGAATTCCGCCTCCCGACGGCGCAGGTCGCGGGGCTCTGGGGCAAGCGGCGCGCCCTCCCGGCGCGGGCGGGCTCCGACGGGCTGCGCGTCGCGCTGCCGGATCTCGCGGGCCGCTGGGTCGAGATCATCCTGTCCAACGACCCGGCCGAGGCCCGCGACACCCTCCCCGACATCAGCTTCGTCGGTCCCGACGGGCGCGCCGGCACGCTGCTGCCCCAGGAGGCCCGGGGCGGCGGCGCCTTCGCGTGGATCGGCTGCCTGCCCGAGGACGTCGTCGAGCTGCGCGTCGCCGACCCGGCCGGGCGCGTCCCGGTCCGGCTGCGCCGGATCGCCGTGCGCCGCCTCGCCCGGCCGGTCCTGGCCGCCCGCGGGCTCCTGCGCGATCCCGGCTTGACCGTGCAGGCCTTCACCTGGCGGATCCTCGGCAAGAAGGTGCGCGCGCGGGGCTTCCTCGGCCGGGCGCTGCGCCACCGGCGCGTGAGCGGCTACGAGGCCTGGCTCGGGACCCACACCCTGCGCCGCGCGGAGCGGGACGGGATCGCCGCCGAGATCGCCGCCTGGACCGATCCGCCCCTGATCTCCGTGCTGATGCCGGTCCACGATCCGGACCCGAAGGTGCTGCGCGCGGCCCTGGCCTCGCTGCGGGCGCAGCTCTACCCCCACTGGGAACTGTGCGCCGTGGACGACGCCTCCACGCGCCCCGAGATCCCGCGGATCCTGGGCCGGGCGGCCGAGGCCGACCCGCGCATCCGCGTCCTCGCCCGGATGGAGAACGGCCACATCGCCCGGGCGACCAACGACGCGCTGGGCATGGCCCGGGGGGCGGTCTGCGCCTTCATGGACCACGACGACGCTCTCACCGAGGACGCCCTCTACGAGGTCGCCCGGGCGCTGCGCCGCGACCCGGGTCTCGTGCTGATCTACAGCGACGAGGACAAGATCGACGGGCGCGGCCGGCGATTCGACCCGCACTTCAAGTCCTGCTTCGACCGCGAGCTGCTCTATGCCCAGAACTACATCAACCACCTCACGGTCGTGCGCACCGAGGCGCTGCGCGCCGTCGGCGGCCTGCGCCCCGGCTTCGAGGGCAGTCAGGACCACGACCTGCTGCTGCGGCTGACCGACGGGCTCGACCCCGCCCGCATCCGCCACATCCCGCGGGTGCTCTATCACTGGCGCGCCGCGCAGGGCTCCGGGACCTTCTCGGACCGGGCGCTCGCCCGGGCGGAGGCCGCGCGCCTGCGCGCCCTGGAGGAGGTCGTGGCGCCCTGGGGCGGCCGCGCGGAGCGCGGTCCCGGCGGCTTCAACCGCCTGGTCCGGCCGCTGCCGGCTTCGCCGCCGCGGGTCTCCGCGATCATCCCGACCCGCGACCGGGCCGAGATCCTGTCGGTGACCCTCGACGGACTGCTCGGCGCGACCGACTACCCCGACATCGAGGTGATCATCGTCGACAACGACAGCCGCGAGCCGGAGACCGCCGCCCTGTTCGCCCGCTACCGGGACGATCCGCGGGTGCGCGTCGTGCCGGTGCCGGGGGCGTTCAATTTCTCGGATCTGTCGAATCGCGGCGCCGCCGCGGCCACCGGCGCGGTGCTCCTGTTCCTCAACAACGACATCGAGGTGCTCGAGCCCGGCTGGCTGGCCGAGCTGGTCCGCCACGCCGTGCGGCCGGAGATCGGGGCCGTCGGGGCGAAGCTCCTCTACCCGGACCACACGATCCAGCACGGCGGCATCGTCCTCGGGATCGGGGGCGTGGCCGGCCACAGCCATCTCGGCGTCGCGGACGCGGATCCGGGCTATTTCTGCCGCATGGTCATCGCCCACGAGGTCTCGGCGGTCACCGGCGCGTGCCTGGCCATGCGGGCGGACGTGTTCGCGGAGGTCGGCGGCTTCGACGCGCAGGCCCTGAAGGTCGCCTTCAACGACGTCGATCTCTGCCTGAAGATCCGCCGGTCCGGCTACCGGATCGTCTGGACCCCCTTCGCGAAATTGATTCATCACGAGTCGAAGAGCCGCGGGGCCGAGGACACGCCGGAGAAGCAGAAGCGCTTCGAGGGCGAGGTGCTGACCATGCTCGACCGCTGGGGCCCGGAGCTGCGTGCCGACCCCTATTACAACATCAACCTGTCACGGAATTCCGCCCATTACCGCGTGTGAGCGGTCCTCACCCGGTGGCGACACCGGTGGTCGCGACCGCGCGGTGCTATGCATGCGTCAGTGGGTAAACTTGCGTCCGGAGCCGGTTGCGGTACCTCTGGACATGCCGCAAGAGGCAGTTCCGGCCAAGGCGTCCCCACGGGCGCGCGGCGAGGGCGACAATCAGAGATGAGTGCGAACACCCCTACGGTCGCGGGCCTGGAGCGCGACGCCCAGCAGGCGATGGGAGACCACAAGGTCCACCCCAACGAGATCGCTATCGGCGTGGTGATCGGACGCGCGTCCGAATACTTCGACTTCTTCGTGTTCGGCATCGCCTGCGTGCTGGTCTTCCCGAAAGTGTATTTCCCCTTCGTCGACCCGCTGAAGGGCACCCTCTACGCCTTCTCGATCTTCGCCCTCGCCTTCATCGCCCGGCCGCTCGGCACCGTGCTGTTCATGGCGATCGACCGGCGCCACGGCCGCAGCGTCAAGCTGACCACGGCCCTGTTCCTGCTCGGCGGGTCGACGGCGGCGGTGAGCTTCCTGCCGCGCTACGACAGCATCGGCATCTCGGCGGTCTACATCCTGGCCGGCCTGCGGATCCTGCAGGGCCTCGCCCTCGGCGGTGCCTGGGACGGCCTCGCCTCGCTGCTCGCCATGAACGCCCCGCGGGAGCGCCGCGGCTGGTACGCGATGATCCCGCAGCTCGGCGCGCCTTTGGGCTTCATGGTGGCGAGCGCCCTGTTCGCGTTCTTCATCGTCAATCTCGACGAGGCCGATTTCATCGACTGGGGCTGGCGCTTCCCGTTCTACTGCGCCTTCACCATCAACGTGGTCGCGCTGTTCGCCCGGCTGCGCCTCGTCGCCACCGACGAGTTCGCCCGGATGATGGACCTCGACCGGCTGCGCCCGGTCCCGGCCCTGGAGCTGTTCCGCCACCACGCCGGCGACGTGGTCCGCGGCGCCTTCGTGCCGCTCGCCGCCTTCGCGCTGTTCCACCTCGTGACGATCTTCCCGATCGCGTGGCTCGCGCTGAACAGCACGACCCGCTCGCCGGGCGAGTTCCTGATCGTGCAGTTCTCCGGCGCGATCGTGTGCGCCGGCGCGGTGGCGGCCTCGGGGCTGATCGCCGACCAGATCGGCCGCCGCAACTGCCTGATCATGAGCAGCTCGCTGATCGGCTTCTTCGCCGTCGGCAGCATCATCGCGCCGCTCCTGTTCGGCGAGAGCGCCATCGGCCAGACCATCTACGTCACGATCGGCTTCATGCTGCTCGGCCTCGCCTACGGCCAGACCGCGGGAGCGGTGAGCGCCCGCCTCGGCAACCGCTACCGCTACACCGGCGCGGCGCTGACCTCCGACTTCGCGTGGCTGATCGGGGCCGGTTTCGCGCCCCTGGTGGCTCTGTTCCTGTCGCAGCGCTACGGCCTGGCGATGATCGGCGTCTACCTCCTCTCCGGCGCGGTCTGCAGCCTCGTGGCCCTGTTCACCGACCGGTCGGAACTGCGCCAGATGTGAGTCGGCGGCCGGCGGCGCAGGCCGCCCGGCCCGCCCGTGAGCTGACTGGAACGCCGCCTCGCGCGGTACGGCAGAAGCGCCGCGGCAGCGGCATGGCAGAAGTGCCGCGGCAGCGGCCTGGGATGACGAGACGCGTGCTGTGACATCCACGATCCATCGACCGGACAGGACCGACACCGCGACCCGCCGAGGCGGTCGCGCTCGGCGCCTCCTGCCGCTCCTCGCCCTGCCCCTCCTGACCCTGCTCGGCGGCTGCAACTTCGTGGTCCTGCACCCGGCCGGCTACGTCGCCGAGCAGCAGCGCAACCTCGTGCTGGCGGCGACCGGGCTGATGCTCCTGATCATCGTCCCGGTGATCGCCTTCACGCTGATCTTCGCGTGGCGCTACCGCGCCAGCAACCAGGACGCGGTCTACGATCCCGAATGGCACCACTCGACGCAGCTCGAGGTGCTGATCTGGACGGCGCCGCTGATGATCATCATCGCCCTGGGCGCCCTCACGTGGATCGGGACCCACACCCTCGATCCGTTCCGGCCGCTCAGCAAGATCGACCCGAAGCGCGACGTCCCGGCCGGGACGGTGCCGCTCGAGGTCGAGGCCGTGGCCATGGATTGGAAGTGGCTCTTCCTCTACCCGCAATACGGGATCGCCACGGTCAACGAGCTGGCCGCGCCGGTGGACCGGCCGATCCGCTTCAAGATCACCGCCACCGACGTGATGAACACGTTCTACGTGCCCACACTCGCCGGCATGGTCTACGCGATGCCGGGCATGCAGACCCAGCTCCACGCGGTGATCAACCGCGAGGGCGCCTACGAGGGCCGCTCGGCGCATTACAGCGGCGCCGGCTTCTCCAACATGTTCTTCAAGTTCCACGGCCTGACCACCGACAAGTTCGACCAGTGGATCGCCAAGGCCAAGGCCGAGGGCGGCGAGCTGACCCAGGAGGCCTACCTGAAGCTGGAGGAGCCGAGCGAGGCAGAGCCGGCGCGGTTCTACAAGTCCTACATGAAGGGCCTGTACGACCGGATCATCGGCATGTGCCCCCGGCCCGACCAGATGTGCGTCGGCGAGATGGCGAAGATCGACGCGCAGGGCGGCGCCACCGGCGCGGAGGCCGCGGAGAACTACGCGCGTCTCCGGTACGACAACCGCCTCGCCGAGCGCGGCGTCGAGGGGCCGGGCGCGACGGCGCCGGCCTCCGGGACCGCGCCGCACGGCCAGACGCAGCCGCAGGGCATGCAGCCGCGGCCCGACATGGGCAACCCGGACGTCCGGGGCCAGACGACGCCGCCCGACGCCACGGGCCAGGGCTCCGGCGGGGGTCGGAGCGGGGGCATCCAGATCGCCCCGAAGCAGCTGAACCAGTGAGGCCGCGCGTGCTGACAGCGGACTCCACACACACAACCGGCGGTCGCCGTCGAACCCACTGAACGGGCCGATCCCATGTTCGCAAACCTGGACCTACAGCAGCTGCTCGTCGGGCGATTCACGATCGAGCAGATCCCCTATCACGAGCCGATCCTGCAGGGGACGTTCGCCGGCGTGGCCGTCGTCGGCCTCACCGTGCTCGGCGTCATCACCTACTACCGCTTCTGGGGGCCGATGTGGCGTGACTGGATCACGTCCATCGACCACAAGAAGATCGGCATCATGTACTGCATCTTCGCGGGCATCATGCTGCTGCGCGGCTTCGCCGACGCGATCCTGATGCGCTCGCAGCAGGCGGTCGCGTTCGGCGACCAGCAGGGCTTCCTGCCGCCGCACCACTACGACCAGATCTTCACCGCCCACGGCATGATCATGATCTTCTTCGTGGCGATGCCGTTCGTCACGGGGCTCATGAACTTCGCCGTGCCGCTGCAGATCGGCGCCCGCGACGTCGCCTTCCCGTTCCTGAACAATTTCAGTTTCTGGATGACGGTCGCCGGCGGCATGCTGGTGATGGTCTCGCTCTTCGTCGGCGAGTTCTCCCGCGCCACCTGGCTGGCCTACCCGCCCCTCTCGGGGGCGGCGATGAGCCCCGGCGTGGGCGTCGACTACTACATCTGGGCCCTGCAGATCGCCGGCATCGGGACGCTGCTCTCAGGGATCAACCTGATCGCCACCATCGTGAAGATGCGGGCGCCCGGCATGACCATGATGAAGCTGCCGATCTTCGTCTGGTCGTCGCTGTGCACCAACATCCTGATCGTGGCCGCCTTCCCGATCCTCACGGCCGTTCTCGCGATGCTGTCGCTCGACCGCTACGTCGGCACGCACTTCTTCACGAACGACCTCGGCGGCAACGCCATGCTGTACTTCAACCTGATCTGGATCTGGGGTCACCCGGAGGTCTACATCCTGATCCTGCCGGCCTTCGGCGTGTTCTCGGAGATCACCTCGACCTTCTGCGGCAAGCGCCTGTTCGGCTACACCTCGATGGTCTACGCGCTGGTGGTGATCACCATCCTCGCCTACCTCGTGTGGCTGCACCACTTCTTCACGATGGGCTCGGGCGCGGACGTGAACTCGTTCTTCGGGATCACGACCATGATCATCTCGATCCCGACGGGCGCGAAGATCTTCAACTGGATGTTCACGATGTACCGCGGCCGGATCCGGTTCGAGGTGCCGATGCTGTGGGTGGTGGCGTTCATCGTCACCTTCGTGATCGGCGGCATGACCGGCGTCCTGCTCGCTGTGCCCCCGGCGGACTTCGTCCTGCACAACTCGCTGTTCCTGATCGCGCACTTCCACAACGTGATCATCGGCGGCGTGCTGTTCGGCATGTTCGCCGGCGTGACCTTCTGGTTCCCCAAGGCCTTCGGCTTCAAGCTCGACGAGTTCTGGGGGAAGATGGCCCTCGTGTTCTGGGTGACCGGGTTCTACGTCGCCTTCATGCCGCTCTACGTGCTCGGCCTGATGGGCGTGACCCGGCGCATGCAGCACTTCGACGACCCGTCGCTGCAGATCTGGTTCGTGATCGCGGCGTTCGGCGCGGCGCTCATCGCCTGCGGCATCGCCTCGCAGATCATCATGTTCGTGGTTTCGATCCGGAACCGCGACAAGCTGCGTGACCTCAGCGGCGACCCGTGGGGCGGCCGGACGCTGGAATGGTCCACCTCCTCGCCGCCGCCGGACTACAACTTCGCCTTCACGCCAGTGGTCCACGATTCCGACGCGTGGTGGGACATGAAGAACCGCGGCTTCGACCGCCCGCTCAAGGGCTACCGGCCGATCCACATGCCCAAGAACACCGCGGCCGGCGCGATCCTGGCGGCGCTGAACTTCACCTTCGGCATCGCCATGGTCTGGTACGTCTGGTGGCTGGCGATCCTCAGCTTCGTGGCGATCTTCGTCGTGGCGATCGCCCACACCTTTAATTACAATCGCGACTACTACATTCCCGCCGACGTCGTCAGTCGGACGGAAGGTCAGCGGACGCGCGAACTGGAGATGGCGTGATCCGATGATGCACGCGGAGACTGCACCCCCCGGCGCCGCGGCGCCGGTCTTCTACCAGACCGACGAGGAGGGCCATCATTCCGAGGGCTCGACCATGCTCGGGTTCTGGCTCTACCTGATGAGCGACTGCCTCATCTTCGCGACCCTGTTCGCGACCTACGGGGTGCTCGGGCGCAGCTACGCGGCCGGCCCCACCCCGAAGGAGCTGTTCGACCTGCCGGGCATCGCGGTGAACACCGCCATGCTGCTGTTCTCGTCCATCACCTACGGCTTCGCCATGCTGGAGATGGACCGGGACCGGGTGAAGCAGACGCAGATCTGGCTCGCCATCACCGGCCTGTTCGGCGTCGCCTTCGTGGCCCTGGAGATCCGCGAGTTCGTCCACCTGTTCCACGAGGGCGCGCCGCCCTGGCGCAGCGCGTTCCTGTCCTCGTTCTACACCCTCGTCGGGACGCACGGCCTGCACGTCTCGATGGGCATCCTGTGGCTCGTCGTGCTGATGGTGCAGGTCAGCAAGCGCGGCCTGATCGTCGAGAACAAGCGCCGGCTGATGTGCCTGTCGATGTTCTGGCACTTCCTCGACCTGATCTGGATCGGCGTCTTCACCGTCGTCTACCTGATGGGAGTGCTCGAATGAGCGCCGACGCACACCACCTCACCGGCCACGGTCAGGACACGCACGACCCCCACGCCCACAGCGAGGGCGGGCACGGCACCTTCCAGAGCTACATGACGGGCTTCGTCCTGTCGGTGATCCTGACGGTGATCCCGTTCTGGCTGGTGATGGGCAACGTGCTCGACAACAGCCTCGTCACCACCCTGGTGATCCTGGCGCTCGGCGGCGTCCAGATGGTCGTGCACGTCATCTACTTCCTGCACATGAGCACGAAGTCGGAGGGCGGCTGGACCTTCATGGCACTGATCTTCACCATCACGCTGGTGGTCATCATGCTCGCCGGCTCGGTGTGGGTCATGTACCACCTCAACCACAACATGATGCCGATGGACGCCCACGACGTCATGAAGAACGCCCGCTGAGCGCGCGTTCGGTTTCGAGACCCGCGGGGTCGGGAGGGGGGTCCGATCCGGGCCCCTCCCCGGCCCCGCTCTCGTTGCTGCGGCGCGCCGTGTTCGGCGCCGGCGCGGGCCTCGTCTTCCTGGTGCTGCTGGGGCTCGGGACCTGGCAGGTGGAGCGGCGGGCCTGGAAGCTCGACCTGATCGCCCGGGTCGATGCCCGGGTCCACGCGCCGCCCGTACCGGCGCCCGGCGCCGCCGCGTGGCCGCGCGTCGGCCCCGACGACGCCTACCGGCATGTCCGGCTCTCCGGCACCTTCCTGCACGATCGCGAGACCCTGGTTCAGGCCGTCACCGAGCTGGGCGGCGGCTTCTGGGTGCTGACGCCCCTGCGGCGGCCGGACGGGACCGTCGTGCTGGTCAATCGCGGCTTCGTGCCCGGCGACCGTCGGGACCCGGCGACCCGGGCGGCCGGGCAGGTCGCCGGCGAGACCGCGGTGACCGGCCTCCTGCGGCTGACCGAGCCCGGGGGGGCGTTCCTGCGCGCCAACGATCCGAAGGACGGCCGCTGGTATTCCCGCGACGTGGCGGCGATCGCCGCCGCCCGGGACCTGACCGACGTCGCCCCCTACTTCGTGGACGCGGACGCGACGGCCAATCCGGGCGGCCTGCCGGTGGGCGGCCTGACGGTGATCGCCTTCCCCAACAACCACCTCGTCTACGCGATCACGTGGTACGGGATGGCGCTGATGCTCGCCGGCGCCGTGATCTACCTGCTGCGGCGCGGCCCGGGGGACCGGGACGCCGAGGCGCGCTGAGGCCTGCTGGGGCGCCGGCGCCGCGCGGCCTCCGCGCGAGGCTTGACCGATAGGGGAGTAGCCCGCTCCGAGCGGGTCCCTATAATGGCGTGACAAACGCCACAACGAGTCAACGCCATGACCTCCCGCATCCCGAACTTCGCCGAAGTCCCGTTCTCAGGCGAATCGCTCGCGGTGTCGGCCCCGGCGCTCGGCGAGCCCTGGATGACGCCGGAGGGCATCCCGGTGAAGGGACGCTACGGGCCGGAGGACCGGGAGGGCATCGAGTTCCTCGACACCTATCCGGGGATCGCGCCGTTCCTGCGCGGCCCCTACCCGACCATGTACGTCACCCAGCCCTGGACGATCCGGCAATATGCCGGCTTCTCCACGGCCGAGGATTCGAACGCCTTCTACCGCCGCAACCTCGCGGCCGGGCAGAAGGGCCTGTCGGTCGCCTTCGATCTCGCCACCCACCGCGGCTACGATTCCGACCATCCCCGCGTCTCGGGCGATGTCGGCATGGCGGGCGTGGCGATCGACTCGATCTACGACATGCGCACGCTGTTCTCCGGCATCCCGCTGGACGAGATGACCGTGTCGATGACGATGAACGGCGCCGTGCTGCCGATCCTCGCCCTCTACATCGTGGCCGCCGAGGAGCAGGGCGTGCCGCCGCAGAAGCTCGCGGGCACGATCCAGAACGACATCCTCAAGGAGTTCATGGTCCGCAACACCTACATCTATCCCCCCAAGGGATCGATGCGGATCATCTCGGATATCTTCGCCTACACGTCGAAGAACATGCCGAAATTCAACTCGATCTCGATCTCCGGCTACCACATGCAGGAGGCCGGCGCCACGAACGACCTGGAGCTCGCCTACACGCTCGCCGACGGCGTCGAGTACATCAAGGCCGGGCTGGCGGCCGGGCTGACCATCGACCAGTTCGCCCCGCGCCTGTCGTTCTTCTGGGCGATCTCGACCAACTTCTTCATGGAGGTCGCCAAGATGCGGGCCGCGCGCCTGATCTGGGCGAAGCTCGTGAAGGGGTTCGATCCGAAGTCGGAGAAGTCGCTCGCCCTGCGCACCCACTCGCAGACGTCGGGCTGGTCGCTCACCGCCCAGGACGTGTTCAACAACGTCACCCGCACCAACATCGAGGCGATGGCGGCGACGCAGGGCGGCACGCAGTCGCTCCACACCAACGCGCTGGACGAGGCGCTGGCGCTGCCGACCGATTTCTCGGCCCGGATCGCCCGCAACACCCAGCTGTTCCTCCAGCAGGAGAGCGGCACCACCCGGATCGTCGATCCCTGGGGCGGCTCCTACTACGTGGAGAAGCTCACCGCCGACATGGTCGCCCGGGCCTGGGAGCACATCCGCGAGGTCGACGGGCTCGGTGGCATGGCCAAGGCGATCGAGGCCGGCATCCCGAAGCTGCGCATCGAGGAGGCCGCCGCGCGGGCGCAGGCGCGGATCGATTCCGGCCGCCAGACCATCGTGGGCGTGAACAAGTTCCGGGCCGACGACGAGATGGCGATCGAGCTGCTGCGGGTGGACAACGGCAACGTCCGCCGGCTCCAGATCGACAAGCTCAAGCGCCTGCGCGCCGAGCGCGACGAGGCGACGGTCGCGGACCGGCTCGACGCGCTCACGAAGGCCGCCGACGGCACCGGCAACCTGCTCGAACTCGCCGTCGACGCGGCCCGCGCCAAGGCGACGGTGGGCGAGATTTCCGAGGCCCTGGAGAAGGCCTGGGGCCGGCACCGCGCCGAGATCCGCTCGATCTCCGGCGTCTACAAGCGCGAGGTGGGGGGCATGTCGCCAGTGGTCGAGGAAGTCCGGGCGCTGGTCGAGGCGTTCGAGGAGAACGACGGCCGCCGGCCGCGCATCCTGGTCGCCAAGATGGGCCAGGACGGTCACGACCGCGGCCAGAAGGTGATCGCCTCGGCCTTCGCGGATCTCGGCTTCGACGTGGATATCGGGCCGCTCTTCGCCACGCCGGCGGAGGCCGCCCGGCAGGCGGTGGAGAACGACGTCCACATCGTCGGCGTCTCGTCGCTGGCGGCCGGCCACCTGACGCTGGTGCCGGAGCTGAAGGCGGCGCTCACCGAGCAGGGCCGCGACGACGTGATGATCGCCATCGGCGGCGTCATCCCGCCGGGCGACTACGAGGCGCTGACGGCGGCGGGCGCGGCGGCGATCTTCCCGCCCGGCACGGTGATCGCCGAGGCGGCCGCCAAGCTGATCCGCGCGCTGAACGAGCGGCTGGGCTACGCGGCCCGGCAGGCGGCGGAGTAGGGCGAGCCTCCCGCGGCGGCCGGGCTGGCCGCCGCGGACCTCATTGCCGAGGCGCCTCAGTTCAGCGCCTGCGGGTCCGCCTCCGTGAGGAACGCCCCGACGGCGTGGAGGAACTGCATGCGGTTCTTCTCCATCATCACCGTGTGGGTGCCCTCCCCCAGCTCGACGAAGCGCTTGTACGGGGCGTGGGTGAGCTTGGTGAAGTATTCCTGCGCCTGGTAGCTCGGCAGGTCCGCGTCCCACTCGGCGTGGATGATCAGCACCGGCACGCGGATCTCGCCCGGGTCGTAGAGCGGCTTGCCGGCCGCCCAGTAGGCGTCCTTGTCGGCGACCGTGCCGTTCGGCGCGCGCAGGACCGGCGGCGACCGCGTCGCGCCGGCCGCGTCGGTCGCGAAGGTCGCGTCGGCCCACTGGTCGAACCAGCCCGCCGGGATCAGGTCGGCCTTCTTGTCCTCGGGCACCCCGGTCAGCCAGCGGGCCCGGGCGCTGTCCCGGCCGACGGTGCGGTAGGCCCCGACCTTGCCACCGCCGCCGATCAGGCCCGGCGTGCGCGCGAGCCATTGCGGCGCGTAGAGGACGAGGCGGTTGACGCTGTCGTTGTGGGTGCTGGTGTAGAGCCCCATGGTGGAGGTCCCCCAGGACCAGCCCATCAGGTCGATCTTCTCGACGCCGCGCCGCTTCTTGATGAAGTCGACGACCTGCCCCACCACCTTGGCGGCGTCGGGCGTGCGCATCAGCGGCGGGTTGTCGTCCGGCGGCGCGTCCATGGCGGCCGGGCGCCCCGACAGGCCGTAGCCCGGCAGGTCCACGCAGTAGACGTCGAAGCCGAGGCCCGCGAGGTAGTCCATGGCCGACATCCCGCCGAGCGGCAGGTCGAAGGCCGTAGAGGACGGGTAGGTCGAGCCGTGCACGTAGAGCAGGATCCGGTCGCCCGGGAACGTGTCGGTGCCGGCCGGGCGCTTGTTGCGCACGTAGATGTCGACGCCCGGCTCGCTCCAGGGCAGGCGGAACTCTTCCGTGGCCAGCCGGGCCGCGGGAGCCGCGACGGCAGGGGCCGCCGCGGCCGCGACCGCCGCCCCGGCGGCGAGCGCCCCGACCAACTCGCGCCGGGCCAGGCCCCGGCCCGGTCGTGCCCCGTTCGGATCTGTCCGCATCGGTCTGTCCGCCATGGTTTCCTCCGGTCCGCCTTGTCCGGCGGCTCGGGCGATTGAACCGGCGGGTGCCGGCGGGCGCAACGCTCCGGGGCGGCCGGCGGCGGACAGGTGGCGGGTTCCGTCGCCCGATCCGGCGAAACCGCGTGATAAAAGCCCGCCCCTGTCGCCGGGGCTGGTGACGCCGCGCCTCCGGGCGGGCATTGAGGCGCAGGATCCCGGGAGACGCCCGCTTATGACGACTCCGACCACCGTCGCCACTACGCCCTTCCCCGACCAGAAGCCGGGCACCTCCGGCCTGCGCAAGAAGGTGCCGGTGTTCCGGCAGCCGAACTACGTCGAGAACTTCGTCCAGGCGATCTTCGACACCCTGCCCGACAGGGCGGGCGCCACCCTGGTGCTCGGCGGGGACGGCCGGTTCCTCAACCGCGAGGTGGTGCAGAAGACGCTGCGACTGGCCGCCGGAAACGGCTTCGGCCGGGTCCTGGTCGGGCAGGGCGGCCTTCTCTCGACGCCGGCCGCCTCCTGCGTGATCCGGAAGGCCAAGGCGCTCGGCGGCATCGTCCTCTCGGCGAGCCACAACCCAGGCGGCCCGGAGGGCGATTTCGGCATCAAGTTCAACGCCGCCAACGGCGGCCCGGCGCCGGAAACCGTCACCGACGCGATCTTCGCGCGGGCCAAGGCGCTGACCGAGTACCGCGTCGTCGAGGCCCCGGACCTCGACCTCGACACGCTCGGCGACACCCGCCTCGGCGCCATGACGGTCACGGTGATCGACCCGGTGGCCGACTACGCCGAGCTGATGCGCACGCTGATCGACTTCGACGCGGTGTCGCGGCTGTTCGCCTCCGGCTTCCGCATGCGCTTCGACGCCATGAGCGCGGTGACGGGGCCGTACGCGACGGCGATCCTCGAAGGGATGCTCGGCGCCCCCGCCGGCACGGTGGTCAACGCCGTGCCGAAGGAGGATTTCGGCGGCCACCACCCGGACCCGAACCCGGTCCACTGCCACGACCTGTTCGACCTGATGCAGGGCCCGGCCGCGCCGGATTTCGGCGCGGCCTCGGACGGCGACGGCGACCGCAACATGATCGTGGCGCCGGGCCTGTTCGTGACGCCGAGCGACAGCCTCGCCCTGCTCGCCGCCCACGCCCACCGGGCGCCGGGCTACGCCGGCGGGCTCGCCGGTGTCGCGCGGTCCATGCCCACCAGCCGCGCCGCCGACCGGGTCGCCGCCGCCCTCGGCATCGAGGCCTACGAGACACCCACCGGCTGGAAATTCTTCGGAAACCTGCTGGATGCGGGCCTCATCACCCTGTGCGGCGAGGAGAGCGCCGGCACCGGCTCGAACCACGTGCGCGAGAAGGACGGGCTCTGGGCGGTGCTGCTCTGGCTCAACATCCTGGCCGCCACCGGCGAGCGCGCCGACGCGCTGGTGCGGGCGCATTGGCGCGCCTACGGGCGCGACTACTACGCCCGCCACGATTACGAGGAGGTCGATTCCGACGCCGCCAACGGCCTGATGGACGCGCTCCGCGAGAAGCTCGCCGGGCTGCCGGGCACGCGGATCGGCGACCTCACGGTGTCGACGGCCGACGAGTTCGCCTACCGCGACCCGGTCGACGGCTCGCTCACCGAGCGCCAGGGCATCCGGATCGGCTTCGCCGAGGACGCGCGGGCGGTGTTCCGGCTCTCGGGCACCGGCACCGCCGGGGCGACGCTGCGGGTCTACCTGGAGCGCTACGAGAACGCGCCGGACCGGCTCGACTTGGCCGTGGCCGAGGTGCTGGCCCCGGTGGCCGCCGCAGCCCGCGCGATCGCCGAGATCGCGCCGCGCACCGGAAGGCCTGAGCCGAGCGTGGTGACCTGAGGGGAGCCGGGAGACGACCCGTCTCTGCGCGGGGAGCGAAGCGACCCAGAGGCGCCACGCTCGACGGCGGCGCGCGACTCCGGGTCGCTTCGCTGCGCGCGCGATGGCGGCAGGGCCGGCGCCGATTTCCTCAAACCAGGTCCTTCACCATGTGCACGGTGACGTCGTCGTCGCGGGTCCGGCCCGGTCCGTCGTAGAGCTCCTCCCGCTCCACCCGGTAGCCGAGTGCCCCGTAGAGGCGCAGGTTCGCCGTGTACTTCTTGTTGGTGTAGAGGCGCAGTCGCGTCAGCCCGGCCTCGCCCGCGACCGCGTCGGCGCGTCCCATCAGCCGGCTGCCGAAGCCCCGGCCCTGGAAGGTCGGATGCACCGCGACGTTGACGACCAGAAGGTGATCGGCCTCGGTCCGCGTCTCGATCAGGCCGGCGAGATCCGGGCCGGCCACCAGCAGGTCGAAGCGGTGGTCCCGCAGAGCCTGCGCGTAGTCCGCCCGCATGGGGATCGGCAGGCGGCCGATCACCGGGATCCACTTCGTGTAGGCCGCCTCCACCAGCGCCCGGATCGCGTCCGCGTCCGCGGGCGCACCGCGCCGGAGCGCGACTGACTCGTTCATCTGACCTCTCACGGTTGACCGCGGCGCGTCCGTCCCCTAAAGACCCGCCCGTCGATGGGGCTCCGCACGGGGCCCCGTCGCGTTTTCACGCGCACCCGTGGGCGGGATCCTCCCGCCCTGTCGTCCCGGACCGCGAAGGGCCGGGAAAAGGAGGGCGCGTTCCTCATTCTCGTCACGAGAGGACGCGGAAGATATGTCGAAGCGGATTCAGGCGAAGCACAAGCTCGACCGCCGCATGGGCCAGAACATCTGGGGCCGCCCGAAGAGCCCCGTCAACCGCCGCGAGTACGGCCCCGGCCAGCACGGCCAGCGCCGCAAGGGCAAGATGAGCGACTTCGGCACGCAGCTGCGCGCCAAGCAGAAGCTCAAGGGCTACTACGGCAACATCACCGAGAAGCAGTTCCGCCGCTACTACGCCGAGGCGATCCGCCTGCGCGGCGATTCCGGCGAGAACCTCGTCGGCCTGCTCGAGCGCCGCCTCGACGCCGTGGTCTACCGGGCGAAGTTCGTCGCGACCCCGTTCGCCGCGCGCCAGTTCGTCAACCACGGGCACGTCAAGGTGAACGGCGTCCGCGTCAACATCCCGAGCTACCAAGTGAAGGCCGGCGACCTCATCGAGGTCAAGGAGTCGTCCCGCCAGCTCGAGATCGTCATCGTGGCGACGCAGCTCTCCGAGCGCGACGTGCCGGACTACATCGAGGCCGACCACGCCAAGATGACCGCCCGCGTCACCCGCATCCCCAGCCTGTCCGAGGTGCCCTACCCGGTGCAGATGGAGCCGAACCTCGTCATCGAGTTCTACTCCCGCTGATCCTGTCGCCCCGGCGACCGATGGAGGGGCTGCCCGTTCGGGCGGCCCCTTCGCGTTTCGATACCTCAGTCCCGAAGGCCGGCCTCCGGCACCCGGGACGGGGCGCGGGCCTCAGCAGCCGTGGCAGATCGAGCCCATCGTGTGCCGCATCTTGCTGTCCCAGGCCTTCGAGCGGGCCTCGGCGGCCTTCTGAGCCTTGATCATCTCGGCCTGGCTCACGGGCTGCGGCAGTCCGGTGGCCGCGGCGTTGCCCGTCGGCTTGATCTGGCTCATGGGGGTGACCCGGCGGCCGCCCACGATGGGGCCGGCCGGGGCGGCGGGGCCGGGGCCCGCGCCCGGAGCCGGGCTCTGGGCCAGCGCCGGCGTCGCCCCGAGCAGGAGGCCGAGAAGCAGCGCGGGACGAAGAATTGCCATGGACGTGATCTCCCCGGCGGAGGATCCTGTGCCGGCCCCGCCTCATCTGGCGGCGATCCTACCCGATCACACCTTTAAAATCATGCCGACGGCAGATCCCCGGTGAGCGCCGGTCCGCCCCTGAACCGCCGGGAGGCCGTCGCCGCGGCCCTGGCCCGCCTCGCCCCGCGCCTGCCGGATTTCGAGGCCGAGGCCGCCCTCGACCGGGCGCTGGCGAGCCCCGGCCTCCGCCGGGCCGCCCCCGAGACGGCGGCCCGCCTCGCCCTCGTGGCCTACGCGCGCCACGTCTTCACGGATTACGACGAACTCCTCGCGGAAGGCTACGACCGGGACAGCGCCCGGCACTTCGTCCTCGAAGACCTCAACGCCGCGCTCGCCGCCTGGGGCGCCGCGCCGGTCCCCGAGGACGAGCCCGGCGCGCCCGGGGCCGATCCGCGCTGAGGCGGTCGCGCCGGGCTCCGCCATGCTGTAGGAGACCGGCCCGGGGCCGCCCCGCGGCCCGTTCCGGTGCCGCTCGTGGAGATTGGCAGAAGACCATGAAGATCAGCGCGCGCAACGTTCTCAAGGGTAC
The DNA here is from genome assembly GCF_900116245.1 of Methylobacterium sp. yr668. Lineage (NCBI taxonomy): Bacteria > Pseudomonadati > Pseudomonadota > Alphaproteobacteria > Hyphomicrobiales > Methylobacteriaceae > Methylobacterium > Methylobacterium sp. yr668. Next base: position 228,621 of record NZ_FOZY01000006.1, read on the forward strand.
GGTCGTCTCGGTGGAGAAGGGGGCGACTACCTCCCACGTGAGGATCGAGATCAGCCCCGGCCAGGTGGTCACCGCCTCGATCACCAACGAGGCCGTCGAGGCCCTCAAGCTCGTCGCCGGCGGTCCCGCCTACGCGGTGATCAAGGCCTCCGACGTCATGGTCGCCGTCGACTGACGACGGCTCGCGCGCCGCCCTCCTGGACGGAGGGCGGCGCGCATCCACCACGCTCCGGGCCCGGGCGGGGACCGGCCGCCTTCGCGCCGCCGCCGCCGCCGGATAGGATGAGCCCGGACCAAGGAGTTCCGCGCGTGCAGAAGACCGTGCTCGGCATCGAGACCACCTGCGATGAGACCGCCGCCGCGGTGGTGTCGGTCGACGAGGAGGGTGGCGCTCAGATCCGCGCCAACGAGGTGCTGAGCCAGATCGCCGAGCACGCGGCCTACGGCGGCGTCGTGCCGGAGATCGCCGCCCGCGCCCATGTCGAGGTGCTCGACCGGCTGATCGCCCGCGCCCTCGACCGGGCCGGGACCGGCTTCCGGGACCTCGACGGCATCGCGGTGGCGGCCGGGCCCGGGCTGATCGGCGGCGTGCTGGTCGGCCTCGTCACCGCCAAGACCCTGGCGCTCGTGACCCGCAAGCCCCTGCTCGCCGTCAACCACCTGGAGGCCCACGCCCTCACGGCGCGGCTCACCGACGGCATCGCCTTCCCCTACCTGCTGCTCCTGGTCTCGGGCGGCCACACCCAGCTCGTCGCCGTGCGCGGCGTCGGCGACTACGTGCGCCTCGGCTCCACCGTCGACGACGCCATCGGCGAGGCCTTCGACAAGGTCGCCAAGCTCCTGGGCCTCGGCTATCCCGGCGGCCCCGAGGTCGAGCGCGTGGCCGAGGCCGGCGATCCCGAGCGCTTCGCCCTGCCCCGGCCGATGCTCGGCCGCCGCGAGGCCGACTTCTCCCTCTCGGGCCTCAAGACCGCCGTGCGGATCGAGGCCGAGCGGATCGCCCCACTGGCCGAGCGCGACGTCGCCGATCTCTGCGCGAGCTTCCAGGCCGCCGTGGTCGACGTGGTGGTGGACCGCGCCCGGGTCGCCCTGCGCGCCTTCTCGGACGTCGCCGGACGCCCGACCGCCCTGGTGGCGGCGGGGGGCGTGGCGGCCAACGGCGCCGTCCGGCGGGCGCTCGCGTCCCTGGCGGGCGAGGCGGGCCTGAGCTTCGTGGCCCCGCCCCTGCCCCTCTGCGGCGACAACGGCGCGATGATCGCCTGGGCCGGGCTGGAGCGCCTGCGCCTCGGGCTGGTGGACGACCTCACCGCCCCGGCGCGGCCCCGCTGGCCGCTGGCGGCCGCCCCGGCCCGCGCGGCGGTCCCGGCCGGATGAGCGCGGCGGACCGGCGCGCCCACTGGCGGGACCTGGTGGAGCGCCGCCTGCCCGGGGCCGCCCGGCCGGGCTGGCCGGTGCGGCTCGACCATTGCTTCGCCCGCATCCTCCTGGACCACGCCTGCGGCGGCGCCTGGCGCGACCATGTCCGCCCGCCCGCCCACGCCACCATGCCCCTCGCGCAGCTGGAGCTGGCGATCGCGCTCGGCGAGGCGGTGCTCGCGGGGCGCGCGGATCTCGCCCTCCTCAACCGCCGCTCGCTCGCGTGGCGCGGCAAGATCGCCCTGGCGCCGGTGCCAGCGGCTCTCCGCGACGGCGACCTGACCCTGCGCCGCTGGCGCCCGGAGGACGCGGCGCCGTTCGCGGCGCTCAACGCCGATCCGGCGGTGATGGCCCACTGTCCCCGGACCCGGACCGCGACGGAGAGCGAGGCCGAGGCCGGCCTCCTCGACCGCCGCTTCGTGGCGGACGGGTTCGGCCCCTGGGCCCTGGAACACGCGGGCCGGTTCGTCGGCTTCGCCGGCGCGATGCGGATCCTGCGGCCCCTGCCCTTCCCCGGCGGCGACCGGCCCGGTTCGACGGTCGAGCTGGCCTGGCGCCTCGCGCGCGACTCCTGGGGCCGCGGCCTCGCCACGCGCGCCGCGCGGCTCGCCCGCGCCGACCTCGCGGAGCGCTGCGGGATCCGCAGCGTCGTGGCCTTCACGGCGGCCGGCAACGGCCGCTCCCGCGCCGTGATGGAGCGCCTCGGCATGCGCGCGGCCGGGACATTCCCGCATCCGGCGGTGCCGGAGGGGCCGCTGCGCGACCACGTGCTCTACCGGCTGGACTGCGCCGACAGGGAGGAAGCGGCATGAGCGCCGAGACCCCGATCAACGTCGTCGGCGGCGGGGCCTGGGGCACGGCGCTGGCCAACGCCGCCGCCGGGGCCGGCCATCCCGTCACCCTCTGGCTGCGCGACCCGGGGGCCGCCGCCGCCCTGCAGGCCCAGCGGGAGAACCCGCGCTACCTGCCGGGCGTGCCGCTCCACCCGGCGATCCGGGCGACGGGCGAGGCCGCCGACCTCGCCCGTGCCCGGGCGACGCTCCTGGTCGTGCCCGCCCAGACCGTGCGCGGCGTGCTGGAATCCCTGCGCGGACCCCTGGCGACGGCCGGGCCGGTCATCCTCTGCGCCAAGGGGATCGAGCGCGGCAGCGACAGCTTCCTCAGCGCGGTGGCCGAGCAGGTCCTGCCGCCGGGAACGCCCGTGGCGGTCCTGTCCGGCCCGAGCTTCGCGATCGACGTCGCCCGCGGCCTGCCCACGGCCGTGACCCTGGCGGCGGCCGATGCCGGCCGCGCCGCCGCCCTGAGCGCGCTGCTGTCGGGACCGAGCTTCCGCCTCTACCACACCGACGACGTGCGCGGCGTCGAGATCGGCGGCGCCGGCAAGAACGTGCTCGCCATCGCCTGCGGGATCGTGGCCGGGCGCGGGCTCGGCGAGAGCGCCCGGGCGGCGCTGATCGCCCGGGCCTTCGCCGAACTGATGCGCTTCGCCCGCACCTTCGGGGGCCGGCCCGAGACGCTGATGGGGCTCTCCGGCCTCGGCGACCTCGTGCTCACCGCCTCCTCGCCGCAATCGCGCAACTTCGCCTTCGGCCAGCGCCTCGGCGCCGGGGCGAGCCCGGCCGAGGCCGCGGGCGGCAAGCTCGCCGAGGGGGCGTTCACGGCCGCGGCGCTGGCCGGGCTGGCCGCCGCCAGGGGCATCGAGATGCCGGTGGCGGCGGCCGTCGCCGCCATCGTGGCGGGCACCGCCAGCGTCGACGACGTGATCGCCGGCCTGCTGGCCCGTCCGCTGCGCGGGGAGACCGACTGACGCCGGCCCCGCCCCGCAACCTCTGTCACGCCACCGAGGCCGCCGGCACAGCGTGGCCTTGTCCTTGTCCTTGACCGTGGGTGTGGGCCGCGAAGCGCGCGATCGGCGCCGGCCGACCCAGCAGGTAGCCCTGGGCGAGGTGGCACTGCTCGCCGGCCAGGAAGGACAGCTCCTCGGCGGTCTCCACGCCCTCCGCCACCACGGCGAGCCCGAGGCCGCGCCCCAGCCCCAGGACGGAGCGCACGATCGCGGCCCCCTGCGGGTTGCTGTGGACCGCCCTGATGAACGAGCCGTCGATCTTGATCCGGTCGAACGGGAAGGCGCGCAGGTTCGACAGCGACGAGTAGCCGGTGCCGAAATCGTCCATGGCGATCCGCACGCCGAGGGCCTTGAGCTGGCGCAGGGTGAGGAGCGCCCGGGCCGGATCCCGGATCAGCGCGGTCTCGGTGATCTCGATCTCCAGGCGCTCCGCCCGCAATCCGGATTCGTACAGGGTCCCGTGGACGAACGGGACGAAGTGCGGGTTGTGGAGCTGCACCGCCGAGACGTTGACGGCGATCGCCAGCGGGTTCGGCCAGCCGGCCGCCGCCCGGCAGGCCTCCCGCAGCACCCAGGCGCCGATCTCGAGGATCGCCCCGGTCTCCTCGGCGATCGGGATGAACACGGCCGGCGAGATGCCGCCCCTGGCCGGATGGTGCCAGCGCAGCAGCGCCTCGAAGCCCGTGACCGTGCCGGACTCGATCTGGCTCTGCGGCTGGTAGACGAGCTCCAGCTCGCCCCGCGCCACCGCGTGGCGGAGGTCGTGCTCGAGTTGGCGCCTGTCGCGGATCTCGGCGCCCATGCTGGCGTCGTAGCGCCGGCAGGTGCCGCGCCCCTCGCTCTTGGCCCGGTAGAGGGCGGCGTCGGCATGGCTCAGGAGCGCGCGCAGGTCCGCGGCGTCGTCGGGATAGACCGCGATGCCGATGCTGGTGGCGATCACCGGGCCGGAGGCGGCCGGAACCGCCGCCAGGGTGGCGAGGATTCGCTCGGCCAGCCGCTCCGCCTGTCCCTCCGCCTGCGGCGTCAGGATGGCGAACTCGTCGCCGCCGAGCCGCGCCATCAGCTGCTCGGCATCGAGGAGACCGCCGACCCGCAGCGCGAGGTCGCGCAGCATCGCGTCGCCGGCGGCGTGCCCGAACAGGTCGTTGACCTCCTTGAACCGGTCGAGGTCCAGGCACAGCACCGCGAGCCGGCCGCCCTGGGCGTCCGCGGCGCGCATCGCGCGCTCGAGCCGGGCGTGGAAGCTCGTGCGGTTGGCGAGGCCGGTGAGCGCGTCGTGGTGGGCGAGGTAGTGGATCTCGCTCTCGGCCCGGCGCCGCGCGCGCAGGTCGCGCACCGCCACGGCGTGGTGCGGCAGGCGCCCGTACTCGGCGACCGGGCGCATGATCACCTCGACGGGAATGGGGGCGCCCGCCGCCGGGACGAGTTCGGTCTCCAGGGGCTGGTCGGCCGTCCCTAAGCCGGGCACGAGGTCCGGCAGGTAGGCGCTGAGGCTCCGGCCCGTCAGGACGGCCGCCTCCAGGCCCGCGAGCCGGGCGAAGGCCTCGTTGGCGCTGACGATCTCGCCGCCGCGGCAGACGACGAGGCCCTCCACGGCCGCGTTGGCGAGGCTGCGCAGGCGCTCGCGCTCGAGATCGGCGCGGCGGCGCTCGCGCAGGTCGACCACGAGGGCGGCGCCGGCGAGCAGCAGGATCAGGCAGCTCGCCACCGCCACGGCCGCGGCGAGCCACCCGCTCCGGATCGCGCCCGAGGGGATCGCCACGGTGGGGTCGGGATGCAGGGTCACCGCGCCCATGCCGGCGAAGTGGTGGCCGCAGATCGCCAGGATCAGCAGCGCGGCGCCGCCGTACCGACCCCGGAACGTGGTGGCCGACAGGCCGACCACCAGGGCGGCGGCGCCGAGCCCCGCCCCGAGGCCGACCGAGACCACGACCAGCGCGGGGGTCCAGGCGAGGTGTCCTGCCACCTGATAGGCGGCCATGCCGGTGTAGTGCATCGTCGCGATGCCGCCGCCGACCACGGCGCCGCCGAGGCCCGCCTGGACCGCCCGGCCGGAGACGGCCAGGGCGAAGCCGAGCCCGGTGATCGCGACGGCGTCCACGTAGGAGAGGAGCGTCAGCCCGACGCCGTAGCCCGACGGCAGCCCGGGCTCGAAGGCGAGCATCGCCAGGAAATGCGTCGCCCAGATCCCCGATCCCCCGGCGGCGGCGGCCACCGCGACCCAGACGTAGCGGCCGCGGCCGCCGGTCCGGCCGGCATGGGTGAGAAGCTCGATCGCGGTGCCGCTCGCCAGCGCGCAGACCAGGGCCGCGAGGCCTACCAGCCACAGGTTGTGTTCACCGATAAAGCAACCGATGACTGAGATCATGTATGCAACCGGCGATTGGTGCGTGACGCGCTATACGGCTATTTGCATGCAGAATTTAATATTTGCCCAAGGCTTGCGATAGCAGAGCTGCGGCGTTCTACGCGGGTTCTGCTTGACCGCCGGTCCCGCGCGCGGCCGGGGCCGGACCGGCCTGTTCCCGGGAGGCGAAGCTGGGCTATGGCGGGGCGCGCCGCCCGGCCGGGCGGTCTACTGGGACTTCAGCGATGGCGTACTGGCTGTTCAAATCCGAGCCCGCGACCTGGTCGTGGGATCAGCAGGTCGCGGCCGGGGAGGCCGGCACGCACTGGAACGGCGTGCGCAACCACCTCGCCAAGAAGCAGCTGATGGCCATGCAGGTCGGCGAGGAGGGCTTCTTCTACCACTCGAACGAGGGCAAGGCGGTGGTGGGCATCGTGGCGGTGATCCGCGCCTACTACCCCGACCACACCGACGAGACCGGCCGCTTCGGCATGGTCGACGTCAGGGCCGTGCGGGCGCTGCCGAGCCCGGTCACGCTTGAGGCGATCAAGGCCGACGCGGCGCTCGCCGACATGGTGCTGGTCAACAATTCCCGGCTGTCGGTGCAGCCGGTGACCGAGGCCGAGTGGGCGCGGGTCTGCGCCCTCGGCGGTCTCGGCTGAGCCGGGGCGCGCGGCCCAACGGGCCGCTCAGGCGGCGCGGTTGAGGGGGCCGCGCACGGGGCCCACGAAGTCCGGCTCGACCTCGACCGGCGGCAGCGTGTCCATGACCCGGGCGGCCGGCAGGGTCACCACCACCTCGGTGCCCTCGCGGGGCTTGGAGGACAGCTGGAACTGCCCGCCGTGCAGCTCCACGAGGCCCTTCACGATCGGAAGGCCGAGGCCGGAGCCCTGCTCGGCGGTCTTGATCGCGAGCGAGCCGCGCCCGAACGAGGACAGGACCGTGCCGAGCTCGTCCTCGGGGATGCCCGGGCCGCTGTCCTTCACCGAGACGTACTGCCCGCCCGAGGCGGTCCAGCCGACCTTCAGCCAGATCTCGCCGCCCGGGGGCGTGAACTTCACGGCGTTCGACAGGAGGTTCAGGACGATCTGGCGCAGAGCCCGCTCGTCGGCCCAGAGCCGCGGCAGCGAGCCGTCGACGAGGTCGTGGAAGGTCTGGTTCTTCGCCTTGGCCCGCAGGCCCATCATGTGGCGGCACTCCTCGACCACGTGGGCGAGCTGCACAGGTTCCTCGTTCAGCTCGTAGCGCCCCGCCTCGATCCGCGACAGGTCGAGGATCTCGTTGATCAGGTTCAGGAGGTGCATCCCGCTGTCGTGGATGTCGTGCGAGTACTCGCGGTAGGACGGCGCCGTATGGGTGCCGAACACCTCGTTCTTCATCACCTCCGAGAAGCCCAGGATGGCGTTGAGCGGCGTGCGCAGCTCGTGGCTCATCGTGGCGAGGAAGCGCGACTTGGCGAGGTTGGCCTCCTCGGCCCGGCGGCGGGCCTCGTCCGAATTGGCCTTGGCCTGCTCCAACTCGCCGAACACCGCGTCCTTCTCGGCGCGGGAGCGCAGGGCGCCCACCGTCGAGGTGTAGAGGCGGCGGGACAGGCCGAGGAAGAAGACCTGCGCCCCGCCGGCCATGACCACCAGCATCAGCAGGTCCATCCCGCGGGAGAAGGCCGCGAGCGAGGCGGTTGCGAGGGCCAGCGGCACCAGGGCGGCGACGGCGGCGAGCGGCACCGTCGCGGCCAGCATGGTGGTGACCGCGGAGGCGATGACGAGGCCGAACAGCGCGAAGGTCCAGCCGCCGGTGGTTCCGAGCCCGATCATCGCGGCCCACGACAGGCTCTGCAGCACCTCGCCGACCAGGAAGCGGCGGCGCCAGCGGGCGAGCGGGATCGTCGCCGGGTCGGCGCGGAGGAAGCGCCGGCTCAACGTCGTGTTGAGCGAGATCATCAGGACCACGCCGAGCGCCCAGATCGCCGCCACCGGCGGCGCGATCCAGAAGGTCGACGCCGCGGCCAGCACCGCCGCGAACCCCACCAGCGGGATGCCCGCGCCGACCCGGTACTGGGCGTAGTGGCGCAGCAGCTCGTAGTCGAAGGCCCGTTCGAGGCCGGTCCGCGAGGTCAGCTTCTCCCGGGCCGAACGGATTTCCCGGGCGACCCCGCGGCGGCGCGCCGCCTCCTCCGTCGAGGGGCCGCGACCGCGCTGGACCATCTCGACGGTGAGATCGGACATGCGCGTCTTCAAACTCGGCTCGAATGCGCGGACGGGCGGCGGTGGCGGGGAAGCACTCCGTGAGGATGGGGCGGATATGTTAAGAAGCGGCTGCCGACATCCCTGCAATCTTAAGCATCGCGGGCTGTATCGAGACTGTCGTGCCGCCGGATCGACGTGCGGTGCCGCACATCGTGTCGGGGCCCGCGCCCGCTAGTCTCGGGTGGAGGCCCGCCGGCCCGAGCGCGGTCGCACGCCGCGATCCGGGGCGCCCGGACACGCGCGTCGAGTAGAGGGTCGCCGACCATGCCGAATCTCACCGTCAACGGCGTCGCGCACGCGATCGACGCCGATCCCGACATGCCCCTGCTCTGGGTGCTGCGCGACCGGCTCGACGCCACCGGCACCAAGTACGGCTGCGGCATCGCGCAGTGCGGCGCCTGCACGGTCCACCTCGACGGCCAGCCGGTCCGCGCCTGCCAGACGCGGCTGGGCGATGTCGGCGCCGCGCAGGTGACGACCATCGAGGGCGTGTCGGGCCGGGTGGCCGAGGCCGTCCAGGCGGCCTGGCGCAAGCTCGACGTGGTCCAGTGCGGCTACTGCCAGTCCGGCCAGATCATGTCGGCGATCGGCCTGCTCTCGGGCAACGCCAAGCCCACCGACGCCGACATCGACGGTGCCATGGACGGCAACATCTGCCGCTGCGGCACGTATCAGCGCATCCGCGCGGCGATTCACGAAGCCGCGCGCAGCCTCGCCTGATCCGTCCCGGCGCCCACCTTCCCGCCCTCCCCCCGCGGTCCCGACCGGAGCCTCGCCGCCATGCTGAACGCCCGTCGACCGAATCCCCTCCCCGCCCGTCCCAGCCGCCGCGGCCTGCTGGCGGGCGCCGGCGCCCTCGTGGTCGCGTTCCGGCTCGACCCGAAACCCGCCCGCGCCGCGCCCGGCCCGAACCTCGCCGACGTGAAGGCGCAGCCCAACGCCTTCGTGCGGATCGGCGCGGACGACACCGTCACGGTGGTGATCAAGCACCTCGACATGGGCCAGGGGAACACGACCGGGCTTGCCACGATCCTGGCCGACGAGCTCGGCGCCGACTGGCGACACGTCCGCACCGAGTTCGCGCCCGCCGACGCGGCGCTCTACAACAACACCCTGATGGGCCCGATCCAGGGCACCGGCGGCTCGACCGCGGTGGCCAATTCCTGGTTCCAGCTGCGCAAGGCCGGCGCGGCCGCCCGCGAGATGCTGATGGCCGAGGCCGCCTTCCGCTGGAAGGTGCCGGTCTCCGAGATCACGGTCGCCGACAGTCTCGTGCGCCACGCCCCGTCCGGCCGGCAGGCCCGGTTCGGGGAGCTCGCGGCCTCGGCCGCCTCGCTGCCGGTGCCGTCCGAGCCGCGGCTCAAGGACCCGAGCGAGTGGACGCTGATCGGCCAGACGGTGCCGCGCCTCGATTCCGTCGCCAAGACGAACGGCACGGCGGTCTACTCCCTCGACATCCGCCGCCCGAACCAGGTCACGGCCCTCGTCGCCCGGGCCCCGCGCTTCGGCGCCACCGTGAAGAGCTTCGACGCCGCGGCCGCCCGGAAGGTCGCGGGCGTCCTCGACGTGGTGCAGGTGCCGACCGGCGTGGCGGTGATCGCCCGCGACACGTGGTCGGCCATGAAGGGCCGCGAGGCGCTGACCGTCGCCTGGGACGACAGCACCGCCGAGACCCGCTCGTCCGACGCGATCCTGGCCGAGTACCGCGAGCGCGCCAAGGGTCCCGGCCTGACGGCCTCCGAGCGCGGCGACCCGCAGGCGGCGCTCAAGGGCGCCGCCAAGGTCGTCGAGGCCGAGTTCACCTTCCCCTACCTCGCCCACGCGGCGATGGAGCCCCTGAACGCCACGATCGAGAAGGGGGCCGACGGCGGCTACGACGTCTACGCGGGCTTCCAGTTCCAGACCGTCGAGCAGGCCACCATGGCGGCGATCCTCGGCGTGACGGCCGACCGGGTCCGGCTGCACAGCAACTGGGCCGGCGGCTCGTTCGGGCGCCGGGCGACGCCCACCGCCGACTACCTCGCGGAAGCCGCCACCGTCTTCAAGGCGTCCGGCGAGAAGGCCCCGCTCCACCTCGTCTGGACCCGCGAGGACGACATGGCCGGCGGCTATTACCGCCCGACCGTGCTGCACAGGGTCCGGGCCGGCATCGACGGCAAGGGCGCGGTGGTCGGCTGGGACCACGTGATGGTCGGCAAGTCGATCATGATCGGCTCGCCCTTCGAGGCGATGATCGTCAAGAACGGCATCGACGCCACCACCGTGGAGGGCGCCTCCGACACCGCCTACGCGCTGCCGGCCTACCGGTTCGGCGTCCATAACGGCCGCGAGGGCGTGCCGGTCCTGTGGTGGCGCTCGGTCGGCCACACCCACACGGCCCACGTGATGGAGGTGATGATCGACGAGCTGGCCCACGCCGCCAACGTCGATCCGGTCGCCTACCGGCTCTCCCTCCTGACCCAGGCGCCGCGGCTGTCCGGCGTGCTCAAGCTCGCCGCCGAGAAGGCCGGCTGGAGCGCCAAGCCGCAGGACCAGGGCCGCGGCCTCGGGGTGGCGGTCCACGAATCCTTCGGCTCCTACGTCGCCATGGTGGCCGACGTCACGGCGCACGACGCCGCGATCCGCGTCAACCGGATCGTGGCGGCGGTGGATGTCGGCGTTCCGGTCAACCCGGACGTGATCCGCGCGCAGGTCGAGGGCGCGGTGGGCTTCGCCCTGTCGGCGGTGCTGCGCAACCGCATCACCCTCAAGGACGGGCAGGTGCAGGAGCACAATTTCGACGCCTACGAGCCGACCCGGATGAGCGAGATGCCGAAGGTGGAAGTGCACATCGTGCCGAGCCAGGCGGCGCCCACCGGGATCGGTGAGCCGGGCGTGCCCGTGCTCGGGCCGGCGATCGCCAACGCGGTCTTCGCCGCGACCGGCCGGCGCCTGCGCTCGCTGCCGCTCGACCTCTCCGGCGTGAAGGGCGCGTGAGGAAACGCACGTTCCGCCGGCCCGGATCGGCGTAGGAAGGGTGGGCCTTCCCCCCAAGGCAAGAGACCCGACTGACGACGGCGCGGCGCGACACCGCGCCGTTTCTTTTTCGGGCGCCGCGACGCCATCTCCGGGCCATGCCCGCCTTCGACGACACCGCCGCGCGCCTGCGCGCATGCCGCCTCTGCCGCGACACGCCGCGCTACGGGCCGCCCCTGCCCCAGGAGCCCCGGCCGATCGTCCAGGGCTCGGCCACGGCCCGCCTCTGCATCGCCAGCCAGGCTCCCGGTACCCGCGCCCACCGCACCGGGCAGCCCTTCACCGACCCGTCGGGCGTGCGGCTGCGCGCCTGGCTCGGCCTCGACGCGGCGCGGTTCTACGATCCCGCCCGGGTGGCCATCGTGCCGATGGGGTCGTGCTTCCCCGGCCTCGACGCCAAGGGCGGCGACCGGCCGCCCCGCCGGGAATGCGCCGAGCGCTGGCGGGCGGAACTCTTCTCCGGCCTGCCGGACCTGGAGCTGATCCTGGTGATCGGCCAGTACGCGCAGGGCTGGCACCTCGGACGGATGGAGGGCGGCCTCACCGGGACGGTGCGGCGCTGGCGGGAGATCCTGGCCGAGCCGCGCCGCCCCCGGGTCCTGCCCCTGCCCCACCCGTCCTGGCGCAACAACGGCTGGCTGAAGCGCGAGCCCTGGTTCGAGGCGGAGCTGCTGCCGGTGCTGCGCGCCGAGGTGGCGCGGGTGATGGCGGGGTGATGGCGGGATGAGGGGCCATCGGGGCCTCGTCCCGACAGCGACGACATGCGCATCCCATATCCCTCGGGACTGAAGGGTCGCGCCCGTCTTTGCGAGCGCAGCGAAGCAATCCAGCGACACATCAAATCCGAGACCGGCGCGCCGCCCTGGATTGCTTCGCTGCGCTCGCAAGGACGGCGCGCGGGTCGGGGCGCGCACGGCGGGTCGGGGACGGCGTCGCCCGGACCCGCCCGCATTGACAGGCATCGCCGGCGCGTGATCCGTGCCGCGACCCCCGAAGGACGCGCCGATGACCGAGATTGCCGACCCCCGCGACCGCCTGATCGTGGCCCTCGACCTGCCGAGCGTGCAGGCCGCCGAGGCGCTGATCGACCGGATCGGCGACGCCGCGACCTTCTACAAGATCGGCTACCAGCTCGGCTACGCGGGCGGCCTCGCCCTGGCCGAGCGGCTGGCGGCCCGCGGGCTCAAGGTCTTCCTCGACCTGAAGCTCCACGACATCGGCAACACCGTCGAGGAGGGCGTGCGCTCGGCCTCGGGCTCCGGCGCCACCTTCCTCACCGTCCACGCCTACCCGCAGACCATGCGGGCGGCGGTCCGCGGCCGGGGCGCGGGACTCAGGATCCTCGCCGTGACGGTGCTCACCTCCTACGACGACGCCGACGCCGCGGAGGCCGGCTACGGCCTGCCGGTGGCGGAGCTCGTCGCCAAGCGCGCCGCGCAGGCGGCCGAGATCGGCATCGACGGCCTCGTCTGCTCGGCCGCCGAGGCGGGCGCGGTCCGGCGCGTCGTCGGTCCGGACCGGCTGATCGTCACCCCGGGCATCCGCCCGGCGGGCGCCGCGGCCGGCGACCAGAAGCGGGTCATGACGCCGGGCGACGCCCGCCGGGCCGGGATCGACCACGTGGTGGTCGGCCGCCCGATCACCGGCGCCGCCGACCCCCGCGCGGTGGCGCGGGCGATCGTGGCGGACCTCGCCTGATCCGAGCGGGATTGCCTTCGGGCGGAGCGGTCCCACTTCGCTCCGCAGGGCAGGAGACGCAGCATGACCAAGGGCTACTGGATCGCGCGGGTCGATGTCCGCGACGCGGAGGCCTACAAGGACTACGTGGCGGCCAACGGCGCGGCCTTCGCCAAGTTCGGCGGCCGGTTCCTCGTGCGCGGCGGCGCCCACGAGGCGGTGATGGGCCCGGCCCGGTCCCGCAACGTGGTGATCGAGTTCCCGAGCTACGCCGACGCCCTCGCCTGCTGGAACTCCGACCTCTACCAGGCCGCCAAGGCCAAGCAGCGCGGCGGCGTCGAGGCCGAGATCCTAGTGATCGAGGGCTATGACGGGCCGCAGCCCAGCGCCTCCGAGCCGGCGCCGGAGGCGGGACCGGCCTCCGAGTAGGCGGCGCGCTACGGGAGCGACCCGCGCGGCGCGAGGCTCCGCAGCAGGAACGCCGTCATCGCCGCCATGGGCGGCACCGGCTGGAGGGTGGAGCAGCCCACCAGCAGCGGGTGGGTGTAGCGGGCGATGGCGACGTGGACGCAGGCGGCCGCCTCGGCGGGATCGGCCGCCTCGAACTCGCCCCGCGCCACCCCGTCGCGGATGATCCGCTCGAACCCGGCGGTGATCCGGGCGACGTGGTGGCGACAGACGTCCCAGCTCTCCGCCATCGCCGCCTCGATCATCTCGTGCAGGCGGGGAAACGTCTCGCAGCGCCGGGTGGAGTCGCGATGCAGGGCCTCGATCGCCGCCGCGAGGCGCGCGGTGGCGTCGAGGCCCGGCCGGTCGGCGATGCCGAGGATCACCGCCTCGCTCTCGCCGATCAGCCGCTCCAGCACCGCCTCGTTGATCGCCTTCTTCGACTCGAAGAAGCGGTAGACGTTGGCCGGGCTCATCTTCAGCGTCCGGGCGATGTCGGCCACGGTCGTCTTCTGGTAGCCGATCTCGCGGAAATACGTGCCCGCCGTCGCGAGGATGCGGCTCCGCGTGTCGGGCGCGCACTCCTCCGCGAGCGAGCGGGTCGTATCTTCGAGGGACATGCGACCTCACTAGGCCATGCGGCGGCGGGGCGTCAAAGACGCGAACCCGGATCGGGTTCCCCTGCGGCGGCTGCGCGCGCCCGGAACCGGCCCGGGCGGCGCCCATTGCCCAGGCACCCCGCCGCGACGGCGGCGTCAGCGAGAGATCCGCGATGCGCTTCACCGACACCCGCGCCCTGGTCACCGGGGCCGATTCCGGCATCGGGCAGGCGACCGCGGAACTGCTCGCCCGCGCGGGCGCCGACGTGGCCATCACCTATCACAGCGACGCGGAGGGCATCCGCGAGACCGCCGCGCGGGTCGAGGCCGCGGGCCGGCGGGCGCTGGTGCTCCAGCTCGACGTCGGCGACCCGGCGGCGGTCACCGCGGCCTTCGACCGCATCGGCAGCGAGTTCGGCACCCTCGACATCCTCGTGGCCAATGCCGGGCAGGCCATGAGCGGGATGCCGGTCGCCGAGATGGACGACGCGGTGCTGGAGCGGATCCTGCGGGTGAACCTCATGGGGCCGCTGTTCTGCGCCCGCCCCTTCATCCGGATGCGCCGGGCCCAGGGCGGCAACGGAAAGATCGTGTTCGTCTCCTCCGTGGCCCAGCACCTGCCCACGCCGGAGAGCGCCCCCTACGGCATGTCGAAGGCCGGGCTCGGCTCCCTCTGCCGGTCCCTGTCGCGCGAACTCGCGGAGGATCGGATCAACGTCAACAGCGTCGCCCCGGGCCTGATCGAGACGCCGATGACCGCCGACCGGTTCGAGAAGCCGGAGGTTCTCGACGAGTCCCTGGAGCGGATCCCGTGGCACCGGGCCGGCCAGCCCGAGGAGATCGCCCGGGCGATCCTCTACCTCGCCTCGGAGGACGCCGCCTACATCACCGGCCACACCCTGGTGGTCGATGGCGGCCTGACGATGCAGTGGGGCGGCGCCTGAGCGGCGCTCGGAACGACGAAGCGCGGCGCAGGGGTCACGCCCGGCGCCGCATCGAAGGATCTGCGATATGCGGCTCGCGCGTGACCGCGCCTCAGGAACCGAACTGCGAACCCAGGCGCTCGAGGTACTCGGCCAGATCGACGCCTCCGACGCGCTTGCCGTAGTCGAAGCGCATGCCCTGGCGGATGTCGACGCTCGCATCCCGCGTGGTCAGAGTGAAGGGACGGACGCAGACCCAGGCCCCGTCGCGGCGGTGCTCGAAGTAGCCGAGGATCTCGTGCTTGGCCATAACCTTTCCTCCGGAACCCTGTTCAGGAACATAACGGTCTCACCGGCCACCGGTTCATGCGCCGCGACTGTTTTTCGCGTGCGCGGCCGCACGGATCGAGTGTTCGTGATCCGGGGTGGCCGGCGGAGCCGGGCCGAGAACTCGCCTTGAGCTTGGCCATTACAGATCGGATGCTCGGGCCCGGCGGGAGGGCGCGCGGCCGGCTCAGTGCCAGCGGTCGAGGATCTCGGCGGTCGTCATCGTCTCGACCTGGTGGCCGTAGCGCATCCGGTACATCAGCAGGAGGGCGTCGTGCGCCTCGTCGCAGGAACTGCACAGGCCGTCGGTAGCCAGCACGATCCGGTAGCCGAGATCGACCCCGCCGAGCACGGCGGCCAACACGCAGACGTCGGTCTCGGCGCCTGTGACGATCAGCGTGTCGACCCCCCGCGCGCGCAGGCGCGCGTCGAGACCCGTCTCGAGCCAGGGCGAGTAGACGGTCTTGTCGACGATCTCGGCGGGCGGAGCCAGTCGGGCGAGGTCCGGGACGAGGTCGATCAGGCCCGGGTCGAGGCGCTCCCGGGTCATGCCGGCCCAGCGCCGCGAGTAGGTCGCCCAGGTCCCGCGGCCCTCGCCCGGCCGGGTGGCCGGGATGAAGCGGGTGAAGACGGTCCGCTCCGGATGCGCCGCCGCGAGGCGGCAGACATGGGGCAGGACGCGGTTCATCCACGGGGTCTGCCAGTCGGTGGGCTCGGCGAACATGCGCTGCATGTCCACGCAGAGGTGGACGCACCCCCTCCCCAGGGCCCCGCCGGCGGTTTCCGGCTCCGGCCGGGGACTGTCCGTCGATGGGCGGCTTCCGATGTCCATGGGCGCGCGATCAGACCGGGTCAGCGTGGCTCGGGTAGCGGGCGAAAGTGGTACGGGAGGCCGTCCCCGCCCGGTCTCGGGGCGGGGACGGCGGGACCTCAGCGGTCGGCCTTGGCGCCGGATACCGTCAGCGAGAGGTAGCGCTCGGTGGTCGGGCGGATCAGCTTGCGCACCGCCTCCGCCATGGCCTGCTCCTCCTTGAGGGACTGCTCGAACGCTGTCCGGTGGCCCTGCTGGCCGGCGGCGTCGCCGATGGTGAGCAGCGACTCGTAGGCGGCGATCTCGAAATTCTCGAAGGCGTGGTTGGCGTAGGTGTTCTTCAGGATCTCGTCCTGGGCCGGCGTGTGACCCAGGGCCATCATGTTGCCGACGAAGCCCAGGAAGCCCTCCTTGAGGGTCGAGGGGCTGTCGCCCAGGCTCTGGAGCGCCTCCTCCAGCCGGTGGCGCTGCCCGTGCGTCTCCTCGATGTGGCGGCGCAGGGCCTGCTCCATCTCGGGATAGCGCTCCAGGCGCTCGACCTGCCGCTCCATGATCTGCAGCGCCTGCATCTCCACAGCATGGGTGTTCTTCAGGGCCGTGACGTAGATCTCGCGGGCGTCCATGGTCATGGCGTTCACCTCTCAGCAGTTGTGAGCGCGGGGCTCATTCAACCGGCAAACACGGGTGCCGCACGGCCAAGTTCCGGTCGGAAGGTCGCAGGCGCGGGGGGCGCCGGTCCCGGACGGGCCGGACGAGACCGGCCGGCCGGTGCCGGTCGACGAAGCCGGGGCGGCGCGCATCGAGCGGACGATCCGCGACCTCCGGCAGCTGCCCCGCTCAGTGCAGGCCGCCGCTGCGCTCGGCGCGCTGGCGCTCCGCGAGGCGCTTGCCGATCTCGAGGAGCAGCGTCTCGGTCAGCGCCACGAGGGCGGTGTCGCCGACCACCGAGACCGTGTTGTGCAGCGACAGGCAGAGGTCGGCGGTGCGGCTGAGGGCGTCGTCGATCGTGTCCCCGTCGCGCTCCGCGAAAGCCGCGCCGGCCGCCTTGCTGTCCGAGATCTCGACGATCACGCCCCGTCCGGTGGTCGGTCGCCCGTCCTGGTCCAGGTAGAAGTGCCCGCGGGTGAACAGCCACCGCAGCCGCCCCTCCGGCGAGCAGACGCGGTACTCCGCCGTGTAGGAGCCGCCGGTCCGGACGCAGTCCAGAATGACCTGCGAGATGTGGGGCTGATCGTCCGGATGGACGGCCTTCAGGAGCTCCGCGAGGCTGACCCCGACCCGCGACCGGGCCGGGCTGATGTTGAACAGCAGGGCGCTCACCGGATCGGCCCGCGCCTCGTCCCGGAGGATGTCCCACATCCAGAAGCCGACGCCGCCCGAGGCTTCGAGCGCTGCGACGAGCGCCGCCTCGGATACGACGTCGTCCGCGTGGTCCATCCGAGACCTCCCCGATCTCACCGCAACCAGAGGCGACGCTGCGCGACGATTGTGATCCTGCAAAATCCGTTATAGCCTAATACAAATTCCCGTAAAGATCTTGTATTCAAATATATGTGTTGTCTCGCCGTGCCCGGTTCGCCCGACCTAGGCTTCCATCAGAGTTGAGCGGCGGACTCGAAGGGAATTTTCTTCTGCTGGCCGCCGCGACGTGCCGTCCCTCCACTGGCCGACACCTGACTCCGCCGGCGGGGACGGCGCGACGCCCCGCGTCCAAGCCCCGCATGCAGGCCCCGCGTCCTGGCCGAGGGGCCCGGGACGTCCCGGTCCAGGCCGGAGCTTGCGCGCCCTGCGCGTCCGCGTGAGCGCTGGACGCGGTTCGTCAGCGCAGCGAGCGCATCAAATGAGGGCGACCGGCGAGCGGGCCGACGCGATCAAGGACGGGTTGGTTCTGCCGACCTCCACGTCCGCTGCCTGGTGGGCCCCACATCTTGTCGGGACGCGGACGTGGATGCAGAGCCGCGCGCGGGCCGGCCCGTTCCTCCGATCCGCAGGGTCTCCGCGCGGACCCATCCGCCGCCGCGCCGTGAACCCATAGCCCCCTTCGTCCCGGCGGCCTGTGCAGTAATGGCGCAACTTGCGCCATCTTGTGCAGCTATTTATCCAGATGAATGATTGACGAATCCGACTCTATCGGCTCAGATAATGCGCCTGATGGCGTTCGGACCGGCTCTCGGGTGTCGTCTGGCTCGGGTCGGTCCCATGAGCTACATGTTCAAGGTCCCCTCCGGCGCCGTGGCGGGGGCGATCGCGCAGCAGATCACGTCACAGGGCTACGCGGTTCTCGAGGACTACGTGAGCCCGGAGGACCTGCGCGTCGCGCAGGCTTTCGTCGCGCGGGCGGTCGCCGCGAAGGGCGGTGAGTACGCGGGTTTCACCGGGACGAAGGATCTCGGCGGCACGTTCCTGGCCGCTTTGCCGGACGACCCGACCTTCAACGCCCTGTGCCGCGGCATCTACGAGAGCGCCGTGGGACGGCCCGCGCCGGATGTCGGCTACTACCAGATCCTGCGCTGTCTGGCGGGACATGGCGCCAGGACGCACTCGATGCGCTTCCACTTCGACTCGTACGTGCTCACGGCCCTCGTCCCGGTCACGATGCCGGACCACGGTACTCCGGGGCGCCTGATCATCCACCCGAACACCCGCGCACTGCGTCGGAGCTACCTCCGCAACCTCGTCGACAAGGCGCTGGTCGACAATCCGCTCGCGCAGAAGCTCCTGACCCGCGCCTACGACCGCGGCAGCGACCGCGTGATCCGCCTGTCGCTGAAGCCGGGAAGCCTGTACTTCTTCTGGGGCTACCGCTCGCTGCACACGAACGAGCCCTGCGCGTCCGACGCGATCCGGGCCACGGCCCTGCTGCACTACGTCGATCCGCACGCGGGCAGCCGGCTCAAGCGGGTGCTGCGGCGGCGCTAGTGTCGGCCCTTCCAGGGCACCAGCACGCGCTCCAGGCCCCGCATCCCGAGCTCGAACAGGCCCGCGAACAGGCCGATCAGCAGGATGCCCATCACCACCACGTCGGTGCGCAGGAAATTGGAGGCGTTGAGGACGAGCTGGCCGAGCCCGGCCTGGGCCGCCACCATCTCGGCGGCCACCAGGGTGGTCCAGCCCACGCCCATGCCGATCCGCAGGCCGATCAGGATCTCCGGCAGCGCCGCCGGGACGACCACGTGGCGCAGGACCTGCCAGCGGCTCGCCCCGAGGGCGCGCGCGGCGTTGATCTGGTCGACCGAGGCGGAGCGCACCCCCGCCCGCGCGGCGAGCGCCACCGGGGCGAGGCAGGCGAGGAAGATCAGCAGCACCTTCGACAGCTCGCCGATCCCGAACCAGATGATCATCAGGGGTAGGTAGGCGAGCGGCGGCAGCGGCCGGTAGAACTCGATCGGCGGGTCGAGGATGCCCCGGGCGATCCGGCTCGTGCCCATGGCGAGCCCGGCCGGGATGCCCACCAGGGCGGCGAGCGCGAAGGCGCCGAGGACGCGCAGGAGGCTGTCGCCGACGTGGAGCCCGAGCGGGGCGCCGTCGATCTCCCCGCGCCAGGCCTGACCGAAGGCCGCCAGGACCGCCTCAGGCGGCGGCAGGAACAGCGGCTTCACCCAGCCGGCACGGGTGGCGACCAGCCAGAGGCCGAGGGCTGCCAGCACCGTGGCGGCGCTGACCGTCGGCACCAGGATCCCACGGCGGCGGCGGATTCCGGTGCGCGCCAGCGGGGCCGCCGCCGGAGCCGGGGCCGGGGCCGTGTCCGGGATCACGTCCGGGATCACGTCCGGGACCGCGTCCGGCGCGGCGCGGGGCAGACCGCTCATCGGACGGCCTCGGACGCCGCGCCGGCGCCGCCGCGGATGCGCGCGAGCACGCGCTCGCGCACGGCGATGAAGGCGGGGTCCGACTTCACGGCCCGCGCGTCGCGGCCCTCGACGAACGCCCGGGAGAAGGGCAGGTCCAGCGTCTCGACGATGCGGCCGGGCCGCGGGCTCATGATCACCAGCCGGGTGGCGAGGAACACCGCTTCCTCGACGTCGTGGGTGATGAAGAAGGCCATCTTGCCGGTCCGGTGCCAGATCCGGAGGATCAGCTCCTGGATCTGCTCGCGGGTGAAGGCGTCCAGCGCGCCGAGCGGCTCGTCCATCAGCAGGGCGCGCGGGTCTCCGGCGAGCGCCCGGGCGAGGCCGACCCGCTGCTGCATCCCGCCCGAGAGCTCGTAGACCTTCCGGTCGGCGCAGTCGGGCAGGCCGACGAGGTCGAGCGTCGCCAGGGCGATCCGCCGCCGCTCCGCCCGGGGCACGCCCCGCATCTTCGGTCCGAAGGCCACGTTCTCGGCGACGTCCAGCCAGGGCATCAGGGCGTGGCGCTGGAACACCACGCCCCGCTCGGCCCCCGGACCCCGGACCGGCGCGCCGTCGAGGAGGATGCGGCCCTCGGTGGGCGCCAGGAATCCCGCGATCGCCGAGAGCAGGGTGGTCTTGCCGCAGCCCGAGGCGCCGAGCGCCACCACGAACTCCCCGGGACCGATGGTCAGGTCGATCCCCGACAGCGCGGCGACCGCGTCGGCGCCCTGCCCGTAGCGGACGCTCAGGTTGCGGATCTCGATCATGGGCCCTCCGGTCCGGGGACAGGCTATTTCCGGGCCGCGTCCACGACCTCCGTCGTGACGAACCGGGCGTAGTCGGGCGCCAGCGCCTGCACGCGCCCCTGCGCCTTCAGGAAGGCGGCGGTCTCGGTCAGGGCCTTGGCGGCGCCGCCGCCGAGCCAGGCCGGGGAGGCCTGCGCCTCCAGGGTCGGGAACCGGTAGGCCGCGAGGCTCGCGGGCACCTCGGCGGGCGCCGAGCCGCTGATCCGGGCCACCGCCGCCACCTCCGGCGCGTCGGCGCCCCAGGGCCTGGCGGCGTAGGCCGCGTCCTGGGCGGCGATCAGCCGGACGAGCGTCACCAGGAAGTCCCGGTTCCGCGCCGCCCAGGCCCGGTCGACCACGAGGCCGTCGAAGGTCGCCTTGCCCCGGCGGGCGAGGTCGCCGGCCGAGACCACCACGGTGCCGGACTTCTTCACCCGGGCGAGCACCGGGTCCCAGATGAAGGTCGCGTCGATGTCGCCCCGCTCCCAGGCGGCGGCGATCTCGGGCGGCCGCATGTTGAGGATCCGGACATCGGCCTGCGTCAGCCCGGCCTCCGCCAGGGCGGCGATCAGCTGGTAATGCGCGGTCGACACGAACGGCACCGCGATCGTCTTGCCGCGCAGGTCGGCCACGCCCGTCACGCCGCTGCCGGCGCGGGCCACGAGCTGCTCGGCGTCGGCGATCTCGTCGAGGATCCAGAACAGCTGGATGTCGAGCCCCTGCGAGGCGGCCGCCGCGATCGGGCTCGACCCCGCCTCGCCGATCTGGACGCTGCCCGAGGCCATGGCGCGGATCACGTCGCCGCCGCCGCCGAACTTGCGCCAGTGGATCGTGTAGCCGGTCGCCTTCTCGATCGCCCCGGAGGCCATCAGGGCGCGGAACGGCACCACCATGTCCTGGTGGGCGAAGGTGACCTCCCGGTCGGCCGCGCGGGCGGTGCCGGGGAACGGCGCGCCGAGAACCAGGGCGGCCAGGGCGGCCAGCGCGACGGCGCGGCGGTGCGGACCGGCAGATGTCATGAGATGTCCCCCATTCCGGCCGGCCCGGCGCGGAGGCGACTCGGGCGGCCGGGCGCAGGGTCGACCGAGCTCGGCCACGAAGGCAAGGGCCCGCGCCCTGCCCGGGTCGCGCCCGGGATCCGCCTCGCGCCGCGGCCCCCGCGGCGGTGCGCGGGTCGCAGGCAGCCGACCGCGGCGGTGCGCGGACCGCGCGCGCCGGAATATCCATCTCCCCGGACGCGCGCGATACCCGGTGCCGTTCTCCGAACCGCCCTCGCCGGAGGCACCCGCCATCGTCGTCCCGGCGTCGCGGCCCGGCGGGCCGGGGCGCGGCTCGCGGCCTGGGGAGCTGGGCGGACCGCCGGGCTGGAAGATCGTTCCTCGCCGCCGCGTGGCTGGGAGACGAGAATTTGGGCGTGCAAAACCCGCGGGCCGGCTCCGGCGGCGCCCCCGCTCAGGCCGCGCGCAGCGCGGCGATCTCGTCGATCGTGGCGGCCGCCTGGGCCCGGAGCGCGGCCAGCAGCGCGGTGACGTCCTCGCCCGCGCGGCAGGCCGTCTCGAAGGCCCGGCAGGTCGCGGCCAGATCCAGGAAGCCGATCATGCTGGCCGCCGACACCATGGCGTGCGCGTCCCCCATCAGCCGCGTCCGGTCGCCGTCGGTCGCCGCCGGCCCGAACCGCTCGGCGAGCTCCTTCGCCAGCATCGCCAGGAGGTCGCCCATGCGCGCCTGGCCGACCATCGCGGTCATCTCGTCCAGGGTGGCCCGGTCGATCGTCCCCGCGCGGCGCGGCGGCTCGGCGCGAGGGGCCGCCCACCGGTCGATCGCGGCGAGCAGCGCGTCCGCGCGGAACGGCTTGCCGATATGGTCGTCGAGCCCGGCGGCGCGCAGCTCGGCCACCTGCTGCGGCAGGACGTTCGCCGTCATCGCGAGGATCGGCAGGCGGCCGGCGGCGCCGCCCAGGGCGCGGATCCGCCGGGTCGCCGCGATGCCGTCCATCACGGGCATCTGCACGTCCATCAGGACGACGTCGTAGGACCGCGCCTGGACGGCCGCCACCGCGGCGACCCCGTCGGCCACCACGTCCACCGCGTGCCCGGCGCGCTCCAGGATCATCCGGGCGAGGTCCTGGTTGAGCGGCACGTCCTCGGCCAGGAGCAGGCGGCGGCCGGTCGCGCGGGCGATCGCCGAGGCCGGCGCGGTCGCGCGGGCCGGCGGGACGGCGGCGGGCAGGTCGGCCTCGAACCAGAAGGTCGAGCCGTGCCCGACCGTGCTCGCGACGCCGATCGTCCCGCCCATCAGCGTGACGAGGGATTTCGAGATGGCGAGCCCCAGCCCGGTGCCGCCGTACTCGCGGCTGATCGAGCCGTCGACCTGCGAGAAGCGCCGGAACAGGCGGTCGCACTTGTCGGTCGGGATCCCGATGCCGGTGTCGCGGACCGCGAAGCGCAGCCGCGTCCCGCCGATCGCGTCCGGGCTGACCCGGACCGACAGGTCGATGCCGCCCGACGCGGTGAACTTCACGGCGTTGTTGAGCAGGTTGAGCAGGATCTGCCGGAGGCGGTCCTCGTCGCCCTCGACCCAGTCGGGCAGGCCCGGGCCTTGGGCGAGCGTGAGGGCGAGCCCCTTGCGCTCCGCGGAGGGGCGCACGATCGACACCGCGTTGTCGATCAGCGCCTCCAGGGCGAAGGGCCGGGGCACGATCTCGATCTGCCCGGCCTCGACCTTCGAGAAGTCGAGGACGTCGTTGACCACGGTCAGGAGCGCGGCCCCGGCGGTGCGGATGCGGTCGGCGTTCCGGCGCGCCGACGGTCCGAGATCCGTCCCGTCGAGGAGCAGGTCGGCGTAGCCGATCACCCCGTTGAGCGGCGTGCGGATCTCGTGGCTCATGGCGGCGAGGAACTCGCTCTTGGCCGCGCTCGCCCGCTCCGCCTCCAGGCGCGCGGCGTCGGCCGCCGCCTTGGCGGCGAGGAGCGCCGCCTCGGCGGCCTTGCGGGCGGTGACGTCGATGTTGAGGCCGATCATCCGCCGCGCCTGCCCGGGCGCGCCGCGCCCGACGCCGTTGATCCAGCGCACGCCGCCGTCCGCGGTGGGGACCCGGAACTCGATCGAGAAGGTCTGCCCGGCGGCCGCGGCCGCGGCCGCGATCCGCAGCGCCCGCTCGCCGTCGGCGCGGTCGATCAGGGCGAGCCAGTCCCGGGTGTCGAGCGCGTGGTTCCGGTCGGTCTCGATGCCGTGGAGCCGCGCGCTCTCGGGGGACCACTCGATCCGGCCGCTGTCGAGGTCGAGGTGCCACGTCCCGGCATGGGCGGCCTGCTGGGCGAGGTGCAGCAGGCTGCTGGCATCCTCCACGGCGCGCCGGGCGGTGACGATCTCGTCGATGTCGAGGGCGGTGCCGAGCATGCCCACCATGCTCTCGCCCTGCCAGATCGGCAGGAGCACGATCTTGTGCCAGCGGTAGGCGCCGTCGTGCCGCTGCAGGCGGCCCTCGACCTCGTAGGGCGCGCGGCGGGCGGGCGCCTCCGACCACAGCCGCTCCATCCGCTCCGTGTCGTCGGGATGCGTCCGGGCGATCCGGGCGGCGCGCGTCGGGCCGATCGGGCCGTAGTAATCCTCGAAGCGCCGGTTGACGTAGGAGGCGTCGCCGGTCTCCGTGCTGGCGATCCAGACGAGCTGCGGCAGCGCGTCGGCCAGGGCGCGGTAGCGGGCCTCGCTCAACCGCAGGGCGTCCTCCGCGGCCTTGCGGGCGCTCACGTCGCGCAGGGTCGCCACGTAGCCGTCCGGGGCGCCGGTCGCCCGATCGTGGGTCAGGCTGAACGAGATCTCCACCCAGACCCAGTGCCCGTCCCGGTGCCGGTAGCGCTGGGAGGTCAGGGCGCGGGACGCGCGGCCGCCGGTGAGGTCGTCGAGGACGCGGCGGTACGCGCCGACCTCGTCGGGATGGACGAAGTCGAGGGGATGGGTGCCGATCAGCTCCTGCGGGTCGTAGCCCAGGACGGCGCGCACCGCCGGCGAGACGTAGCGGCGGCGGGCGGTCAGGTCGGACCAGATGATGATGTCGGTGGCGTTCTCGGCCAGCAGCCGGTAGCGGCGCTCGCTCTCCTCCAGGTCCCGCTCGGCGATCCGGTTCTGGGTCACGTCGCCGAAGGTCAGGACCGTGCCGCCGTCCGGCAGGGCCGCGCACCGGACCTCCAGGATCGGGCCGCCGGGCAGGCGCCAGTCGAACAGCGGCGGCAGCCCGGCGCGCGCGCCCGTTCCGAGGCCCGGATCGGACCCGGCCGCCGCGCAGTCGCCGCGGGCCCGCTGGTAGGCGCGGATGTCCGGGAGGGCGACGCCCGCCCGCAGGACGTCGTCCGGCAGGTCGAGCAGGTCCGCGGCGCTCCGGTTGAACGCGCGCACCCGCTGGTCGGCGTCGAGGACGACGAGTCCCTGGTCCAAGCTGTCCAGCGTGCCGCGCAGGATCATGTCGGTCTCGCGCGCCCGCCGCTCCGACCGGACGAGGTCGGTCACGTCGAGAATGAGGCCGTGCAGGGCGACGAGCGCGCCCTCGGGCCCGAACTCGGGCAGCCCCTGGATGATCGCGTCCAGCACGGTCCCGTCCGGGCGGACGATGCGGGCCCGCGCCTGGTAGGGGATTGCCGGCCGGCTTCCTCCCAGGATCCCCTCGAGCCGCGCGACCAGGGCGGCGCGGTCGTCCGGATGATAGCACGCGACGTGCTCGGCGAGCGGCAGGTCGCACGCGCCGGGCGTCCCGAGCAGCCGCGCGAGACTCGCCGATCGGGTCACCCGGCGGGTCCGCGGATCGAGACGCCACTGCCCGAAGCCGGGGCCCCCGTCCCAGGGTGCAGGCTCGCCCGCGGCCCGGTGCGGAGCGGGATCCGGCGGCGCGGCCGGGCGGGTCGCGTCAGTCTGCATCGGCCCCAGGGTTCCCCACCACCGGCGCGGACCGCGCCCGGGCGCGCCCTCGGCACGCATCGGGGCGAACCTGCTCGCGCGACGGTTGCTGATTCCTTGCCGGCACCGTGCGGCATTCGGCACCTGTCCGGCCGGCGATCACGATCGCTTGAGGGGCCGGCGCGCGGCGTCCCCGGCCCGGTGGGGGACGGGTGCGGGGACGGGTGCGGCCCTACCGCACCAGCCGCTCCACGATCGCCCGCACCTGCGCCCGATCCGCCGGCTGCGGGTCGACCGAGCGGTGGATCGTCAGGCCCTCGATCATGGCGTCGAGGGCCTTGGCGGTCTCCGGCGCGAAGTGCCGTTCCAGGGCGGCCCGGCTCTTGGCCATCCAGTCCTGCATGACCCGGCGCAGCGGCGGGTTCCGGGCCGCGAAGGCGTAGAGTTCGTAGCTCAGCAGCATCGTGCGCGGGCTCGCCCAGAGGTCGCTCACGATCAGGTCGACCACGGCCTCGCAGGCCTCGTCAACGGTCGCGGCCGCAGCGAGCCGGTCGGCGAACCGCGCCGAGACCGTGTCGGCGAGCCCGGTGAACGCCTCGGTCAGAAGCGCGTCGAGGCTGTCGAAATGGTAGGTCATGGAGCCCAGCGGCACGTCGGCCGCCGCCGCGACCCGGCGGTGGGTCGTGCCGGCGACGCCGTGCTCGGCGACGACGTCGAGGGTCGCCCGGATGATGCGCGCCCGGCGATCCGGGTCGAAACGGCGCTGGGCGGCGGGCAAGGGGACCTCCTCGGATCCGGTTCAGGGCAGCCGGGCCGTGACGCGCGCGGCCTTGATATGTACATATGTACGCATAGCTAGGGTCCGACGCGGCCGGAGGGAGGTCCCCACCATGAAGACAGAGATCGTGAAGACTCAGAAGCAGAGGATGCTGGCGGGCGAGCTGTACTGCGCCGACGACCCGGAACTGGCCGCCGACAACCGGCGCATCTCGGAATGGATGGACCGGTATAACGCCGCGCAGACGCGGAGCCAGCCCGAGCGGCAGGCGCTCCTGGAGGAGGCCTTCGCGCGGGTCGGCCCGGGCTGCAACATCCGGCCGCCGTTCCACTGCGACTACGGCTACAACATCAGCCTGGGCCGCGGCGTGTTCCTGAACTTCGGGTGCAGCATCCTCGACGTGATGTCGGTCACGATCGGCGACCTGACGCAGATCGGCACCGCCGTGCAGATCCTGACCCCCGATCATCCGCGCGACCCGGCCCAGCGCCGGCAGATGCTGGAATTCGCCCGCCCGGTGGTGATCGGCGCCAATGTCTGGATCGGCAGCGGCGCGATCATCCTCCCCGGGGTCACGATCGGCGACGACGCGATCGTCGGGGCGGGCAGCGTGGTGACGCGCGACGTCCCGGCCGGCGCCACCGTGGTGGGGAACCCGGCCCGGCCGCGGCCGTGAGTGGCGCGCGCGCGGGGCACGCGCTCCGTGCGGAAGCGGTCCGGCCGCGTCGGCCCTCCGTCGAGCGTGCCGGCGCTCCCGTCCGTGCCGGAACTCCCGTCCGTGCCGGAACTCCCGTCCGGGCCGGAACTCCCGTCCGGGCCGGACCTGCCGGGGACGCCGACGACCGGTCGCGGCCGGTTCACGCGGCCGCGCGGCCAAGCTGAGCGGCCCCGCGGCGTCGCTGCCGCGGGCTGGGGGGGGGCGATGCCGGGATCGAGGCACCGGGATCGAGGCACCGGGATCGAACGGCCGGCGCGGCCCGTCCCCTGGCCTGCCGCGCCCGCGTTCGGGCGCGGCGTGGCGGCTGGATCAGTCCTTGCGGATCGGGGCCGCCGGAGCGCCTGTCTCGCCGAAGCCGAAATCGGCCAGCCGGTAGGAGAGCTGCGCGAAGCCGCCGTAGCGACCGGTCTCGAACTTCATCGGGCTGGGCGGCGAGAACGGGAAGGCCGTCGTGTGCGCCTTGTCGGCCTGGAGCTGCCAGTAGCGGCCGCCGACGCCGACGCTGACGGACGGCGTCAGGTCGTACGAGATGATCCCCTCCAGGAAGTAGCCGTCGCCGCGGCCGCCTTCCGGCCCCGGATTGATGTCGGGCCGCAGCCAGTGCCGGTCGACGCCGCTCAGGCTCACGACCGGCAGGTAGGCGCCTTCCAGGCTCAGCCGGACCCGGTCGAACCGCGCTTCGCCGATCACGCCGACGCGCAGCGCGTTCCACTGCATGCTCTCGCCCAGCGTCTTCATGCTGGTCGGGTAGGGTCTGGCGCAGGGAGCCCCGCCCGCCACCTGACGGCAGCCGTAGCCGTTATACAGTTCGGACGCGAACTGGTAGCCGAGGAAGCCGCCGAGCTTGTACCCGTCCCGGCGCAGCACGTCGTAGCCGAGATCGATCACGCTGTAGCCGATGTCGCCGTCCTTGATCGGCGACAGCGTCTTCGAATAGCGGCGCAGGGCGGGCGGGAAGTCCTCGTCGGCGAGGCGGCCGCCGGTGACGCCGCCCGAGCCGAGGAAGCCCTTGGCGAACAGGCCGGTGGGGTTGTGCTCGAGCCGTGCGAAGCTCTCGCCGGCATGCGCCTGGGTGTTGTTGTAGGTCAGGCGCGAATTGAGTTGGCCGGGCGCGTCGGGGTCGCCGAGCTTCTCGCGCGGTGTCCCGGAGCTGAAGAAGTAGCGCAGGCCGCCCTCGAAATCCCAGGTGGCCGGGCCTGCCGACGCGATCGGGGCCAGGGTGGGAAGCCCGGCTCCGAACCGGTAGTTGAGGCCGACGCGGGCCAGGAAGCCGTCCGTCGCGACCCGCGTGCCGGCGTGGTAGCCGGTCAGCACGGGGTACGACGGAGCCGGGAGGACCGCCCGGGAGCCGAGATCGTAGTAGAGACCCTCGACCTTGGCGGAGAGGTGCTCGCTGAAGGCGTGCTCGATGCCGGCGCCGGCCACGTAGCCCAGGCGCACCGCGCCCTGGCGCCCGTCGAACAGCGGGAAACCGGCCAACGACAGGTTGTTGTCGGTCCGGACCGTGCCCGCGGCGAGGCCGCCCGTGGCGTAGACGAGGGTGCGATCGACGGCGAAGCCGATCCTGCCGCGCAGGGTGGCGAGTTCGTCCAGCCTCTGGCCGGAATGGGCGACGCTGCGGCGATAGAAGCCGCCGCCCGCGGCCGGAAAGGCGCCCTCGCGGCGATCGTAGCCCCACAGCCGGGTGAATTGGTAATCCGCGGCGGCGCCGGCGACGAAGCCGGAATTCACCTGCCAATCGTAGCCGACCTCGGCGCCGCCGACGAAGCTCCCGTCCGAGGCCCGCTTCGATGGAATGACCGGGCAGTTCCGGGCTCCGGGCTGCCCGTCCGGACCTGTGCAGACGAACTGCGTGGCCCGATCGAGGGTCCCGTAACCGGCGAACAGGCCGGCATGCGCTCCGGTCCAGGAGAAGATCGGCACGGCCGTCGCCGCCGGCGGAAGGGCCCGCCGCGGGAGGTCCGCCGCCATCGCGGTCTGCGACAGCAGGCACAGGAGAAGTCCAGAACTGGAGATGCGGTACATGTAGTGTCCCCCGCCGCGCGTCGTCGAAGGCATGAGCGTCAAGGTCTCTTCGCCGGTAAGGCTTCGGATGCCGAAGCGGAGCTTCTGCTGATCTCGCGCGGTTCGCATGATGCGTTCTCATGATTAGGTCATGATGTCTCGATTCTGAAGCGTGGATTTTCGAGATGTTTCCTCAAATTTGACTGGTTATGCAATCGTTGAGACGAGAATGATATTTTATAGATCTCATGGATTTCATAGAATGAGTATTTTGAGGATGTATTCGAGTCATTGTGGGCGGAGATGTTGCTCTGATCTTCGGTCGTGCCGCGGCTTGGTTCCGTTCGCTTTTGCGGCCGGGTGATGCGTTCGTGCATCACCTGTGCCCTGCCCGGTCCAACCCAGGGCGGCCACGGGGCCCGGCCGCCGGCCCGACGCGATGCCCGTCGCGATACCGCTCCGGCGCGTTCCTGGCGGGGCGGCCCGGTCCGGGGAACCATCCGGGCGGCCCGAGCCTTCCTGGGCGGGATTGCGGGCGGATCCGGCCGCGAGTCCCCTGGAAACGCCCGCCCGTCTTCCCGGGCGGCGAGAGAGGAAACCTCACGTGCGTTCAACGATCATTGCCGCCGCCCTGCTGGCGGCCCTCGGTTCCGCCGTCGCGATCCCGGCCTCCGCCGCGCCGATCGGCCCCGGCACGGGCGTGTCGGCGCCCGCCGGCATGGTCTCGACGGTCCAGATGGATCCCGTCGAGCGCCACATGATGCGCCGTCGCATGGAGCGCCGGATGATGCGCCACCGGATGGAGCGCCACATGATGCATCGGGAGATGCGCCGCGAGATGCGCCACCGCGAGATGCGTCGCGAGATGATGCGCCGCATGTGACGCGCATCCGCGCCGGGGCTGCGTCCGCCCCGGCGCGGGCCGGGGCAGAGCCGCGAGGCGGGCTTCCCGCATCGCGGGGGCTGGGCTCGGGCTGGCCGGGGGTGCCACGTCCGAGGCGATCGAACCATCCGCGCCCCGACGCGTTTCTGGCCACCGACAAGGGAGGATTGGTACGATGAAGGCGATTCTGGCAGCGGCCGCGGTGAGCCTCGGCATTCTGGGCGTGGTCGGCCCGGTCTCCGCGCAGCCGCGCCCCGACTACGACGATTACGGCGGCCGGGGCTACCGCGACCGCGGCGACTACGATTACCGGGACCGCGGCTACCGCGACCGGGACGATTACCGCGGCCGCGCCAATTACGGGTTCGACGAGCGCGAGTACCTGCGCTGCAATCCGGATGTCCGCCGCGCCGTGGCCAACGGCCAGATGGAATCGGGCGCCGCCCACTACAAAGTGTTCGGGCGTCGCGAAGGCCGGCGGCTGAGCTGCTGACCGGATTGGCCGGCTCCCGGCCGGGCGCGCCTATCGCGGGCGTGCCCGGTCACGCAGCAGGTTGATGATCAGGGCCGTCCAGCCGGTCTGGTGCGCGGCGCCGAGGCCCCGCCCCGTATCCCCGTCGAAGAACTCGTGGAACAGCAGCGGCTCCTCGGCGCCCGGCGCCGGGGCGATCGGCGGCCGCGACCCGAAGGCCGGCCGGCGACCGGTCGAGTCCTTGGTGAACAGCGCGATCAGGCGGTCCTCGAGGGCGTCCGCGATGGCGCTGAGCGTGAGCAGCGCGCCCGAGCCCGTCGGGTATTCCACCCGGAAGTCGTCGCCGTAATAGGTGTGGAAGCGCCGCAGCGCCTCGACGATGAGGAAGTTCATCGGCATCCAGACCGGGCCGCGCCAGTTCGAGTTGCCGCCGAACATGTTCGAGGTGGAATCGGCCGGGTCGTACCGGACCGTGAAGGAGGCGCCGAGCTCGTTGAGCACGTAGGGCGCGTCGCGGTGCACCTTCGACAGGGAGCGCACGCCGTAGGGCGAGAGGAACTCGGCCTCGTCGAGCATGCGGCGCAGCAGCGCCTTCATCCGGTGGCCGCGCAGCAGCGACAGCAGCTTGCGGTCCTTCACGCCCCCCTCGGTCCAGCGGGAGACCAGGCGGGCGAGGTGGGGCCGGTTCTCCAGCACCCAGTTCAGGCGCCGGGCGAAGTCCGGCAGCCGGTGGAGCACGGAGGGCTCGATCACCTCGACGGCGAAGAGCGGGACCAGCCCGACCATGGAGCGGACCCGCAAGGGGAGCATCCCGCCGCCGGGGATGTCGACCTCGTCGTAGTAGAATTCGTCGGTCTCGTCCCACAGGCCGTAGCCCTGCCCGTCCCCGCCCGACCCGCCCATGTCGGTCATGGCCTCGGCGATCAGCAGGAAGTGCTCGAAGAACTTGGAGGCGGTGCTCTCGTAGACGTCGTTGTGGAGGGCGAGCTCCAGGGCGATGCGCATCATGGTCAGCGCGTACATCGCCATCCAGGCGGTGCCGTCGGCCTGGTGCACCACCCCGAAGCCCGGGGGCGGGCGCGAGCGGTCGAACACGCCGACATTGTCGAGCCCCAGGAAGCCCCCCTGGAACACGTTGCGGCCCTGCGCATCCTTGCGGTTCACCCACCAGGAGAAGTTGATCAGGAGCTTGTGGAACACGCCTTCCAGGAAGGCGAGGTCGCCGCGCCCGCCCCGCCGGTCCCGGTCGATCTCGAACACCCGGTAGGTGGCCCAGGCGTGGACCGGCGGGTTGGCGTCGCCGAACTCCCACTCGTAGGCCGGGAGCTGGCCGTTCGGGTGCATGTACCATTCGCGGGTGAGCAGCAGGAGCTGCTTCTTGGCGAAGTCCGGGTCCAGCAGGGCGAGCGGCAGGCAGTGGAAGGCGAGGTCCCAGGCGGCGAACCAGGGATATTCCCAGGTGTCGGGCATCGACAGCACGTCGGCCGCCGCGAAGTGGCGCCACTGGCCGTTGCGGCCGCCCGCGCGCCCCCGGGGCGGAGGCGGCTGGAGCGGGTCGCCCTCCAGCCAGCGCCGCACGTCGTAGCTGTAGAGCTGCTTCGACCAGATCAGGCCGGCGGCGGCCTGGCGGAAGATCGCGCGGGAATCCGCGCTCGCGATGCCGTCCTGCAATTCCTCGTAGAACGCGTCCGCCTCGGCCACCCGGCGGCGGACCAGGGACCCGTCGTCGACGGCCCGGGCGCGCAGGCCCGCCGACAGCCGCAGGCGGATCCGGGCGGTCTCCCCGGGCGCCAGCCGCAGCCCGTAGTGCAGGCCGAGCTTGGTGCCCGCGTCCCGGCGCACCGAAGCGGGATCGCCGTCGACGATCGCCGCGTGGAGACCGTCCTTGAACGGCCCCGCGGCGTCCGGCTGCCCGCCGTGCAGCCGCAGGTTGGTGTCGTTCTCGCAGAACAGCAGGTCCGGCGCCCCGTCGAAGGCGAGCCGGTACGGCCCGAGCCGCTCGTGGGTGCAGACGGCGCCCCCGTCGGGCGCGCGGGCGATCCGCGGGCGCGCCTGCCCGGCCTCCCACGACCACGTGTTGCGGAACCAGAGCTGCGGGACGAGGTGGAGGTCGGCGGGCTCGGGCCCCCGGTTCAGCGCGGTGATCACCGCGTGGACGTCGTCGGCGTCGGCCTTGGCGTACTCCACGGTGACGTCGAAGAACCGGTCCCCGTCGAAGACGCCCGTCTCCTCGATCTCGTACTCGGGCTGCTCCCGCCCGCGCCGCCCGTTCTCGTCGACGAGGTCCGCGTAGGGGAAAGCCGCCTGCGGGTAGCGGTACAGCATCTTCAGGTAGGCGTGGCTCGGGACCGCGTCGAGGTAGTGGTAGACCTCCTTCACGTCCTCGCCGTGGTTGCCCTCCTGGTTGGTCAGGCCGAACAGCCGCTCCTTGAGGATGCGGTCGCGCCCGTTCCAGAGGGCAAGGGCCAGGCACAGGTTGCCGCGCTCGTCGCAGATCCCGGCCAGCCCGTCCTCGCCCCAGCGATAGGCGCGCGAGCGGGCGTCCTCGTGCGTCAGGGCGGCCCAGGCGTTGCCGCAGGGGCTGTAATCCTCCCGCACGGTCCCCCATTGCCGCTCGCTGAGATAGGGGCCCCAGAGCGACCACGCCCGGTCGCCCCGTCCCTGCTCGGCGATCCGGCGACGCTCGGCCCAGTCCACCGACGCGTCTCGACCCTCGCCCCGATCCCTGTCCCGATCCTCGTCCCGATCCTCGTCCGCGCGCGGCCCCATCAGCCGCGTCCCGGACGCGGGCCCGGTCGGCCGGGGCTGGGGGTGCGGCGGGGACGGGAGGCGGTCATCGGTCACGGCGGGTTGCTGCGGATGCGCCGGCCCGATGCATCATCGGCGCCATCCCGACCCGTCGGGCCTTCGGGCCGCCGCACGGCTCCGTGAGGGCCCGCCGGCCGATCGCGCGCCCGCGCCGGTGACCGTCTCGGCCCGCCCCCAAACCTTGACCCCGGTGAAGGTGAGCGACAGGATCGCGCCGGGTGATCTGCGACTCGACGCGCGGGAATCCGCGTTGATCTATCCGAATTCAGCGTTCGTCGGCGATCTGTCCGGCCACATCTTGGGGGAAAGATGACGCGACTATTGATGGCCGGCCTGGCCGGGCTGCTGTTCATGACCGCGGCGCAAGGTCAGGAGGGCGGCGCGCCGGTGAAGATCGGTGTCGCCGCGCCCATGACCGGGCCGAACGCGGCTTTCGGCGCCCAGATCCGGAACGGCGTGAGCCAGGCGGTCGAGGACATCAACAGGGCCGGCACGCTGAAGGGCAGGACGCTGACCGTCACGGTCGGCGACGACGCCTCCGACCCGAAGCAGGGCGTCTCGGTGGCCAACAAGTTCGCCAGCGACGGCGTGAAGATGGTCGTCGGCGACTACAATTCCGGCGTCACGATCCCGGCCTCCGACGTCTATCTCGACGCCGGCATCATCCAGGTCACGCCGGCCTCCACGAGCGTGAAGTTCACCGAGCGCGGCATGTGGAACACGTTCCGCACCTGCAGCCGCGACGACCAGCAGGGCGCGGTGGCGGGCAGCTACCTGGCCGGGCACTTCCCGGGCAGGAAGATCGCCTTCGTCCACGACAAGACCCCCTACGGCAAGGGGCTGGCCGACGAGACGCTGAAGGCCTTCAAGGCCAAGGGCGGCAAGGAGGTGCTGTTCGAGGGCATCAACCCGGGCGAGAAGGACTACGCGGCGCTCGTCTCCAAGATGAAGTCCGCCAACGTCGACGTCGTCTATTTCGGCGGCGTGCACACCGAGGCCGGGCTGATCATCCGGCAGATGCGCGACCAGGGCCTCGCCGCCCGCATGATGAGCGGCGACGCCATCCCCGACAAGGAATTCGTCCAGATCGCCGGCCCGGGCGCGGCGGGCACCCTGATGACCTTCGCGCCGGACGCCCGCAAGAACCCGAACGCCAAGGGGGTGGTCGCGGCGTTCAACGCCCGGGGCATCGATCCCGAGGCCTACACGCTCTACGCCTACGCGGCCGTGCAGGTCCTGGCCAAGGCGATGGCCGAGACCGGCTCCAGCGACGGCAAGGCGCTCGCCGACTGGCTGCACCGGGGCAAGCCGGTGGACACGGTGGTCGGCCCGATCGCCTACGACGGGAAGGGCGACCTCACCCGCCCCGACTACGTCATCTACGAGTGGACCAAGGGGCCGGACGGCCGGATCGACTATGCCGGGCACGAGGTGACCCCGTAGGCCGGTCGGGCCCGGAGGCCGCCGCCTTACCTAATTGGATGAGGGCGGCGATCTCAACGTGGCCGCCGCGAAGGCCTTATGCTCCCGCCCGACTGCGCCGCGGTCCGGGAGAGGGAGCCTTCATGTTCGACTTCAGCCAGCTCCGGTGCTTCGCCGCCGTGGCGGAGGAGCTGCATTTCGGGCGTGCGGCCGCTCGGCTGAACATGACGCAGCCGCCGCTGTCGCGGCAGATCCAGGTCCTGGAGCGCGTCCTCGACGTGCAGCTCCTGGAGCGCACCAGCCGCACGGTCCGGCTGACCGCCGCCGGTCGCAGCTTCCTGCCCGAGGCGCAGCGCATCCTGCGGCTCGCCGAGACCGCGACGCACGTCACCCGGCAGGTCGCGGCGGGGCGCGCGGGCGTCCTCAAGTTCGGCTTCACGGCGGCCTCGGCCTACGACTTCCTGCCGCGCCTCGTCACCGCGTTCCGGCGGGCGCTGCCGGACGTGACGCTCGCGCTGCGCGAGATGGTCAGCAAGGACCAGATCGAGGAGCTGCTCGCCGGCCGGATCGACGCCGCGCTGGTGCGCCCGCCCGTGACGCACCCGGACCTGATCGCCGTCCGGGCGCTGGCCGAGCCCCTGGTGGTGGCCCTGCCGGCCGGGAACCCCC
Source organism: Methylobacterium sp. yr668 (assembly GCF_900116245.1). Taxonomy (NCBI): domain Bacteria; kingdom Pseudomonadati; phylum Pseudomonadota; class Alphaproteobacteria; order Hyphomicrobiales; family Methylobacteriaceae; genus Methylobacterium; species Methylobacterium sp. yr668. The sequence goes on from NZ_FOZY01000006.1 coordinate 263,534, forward strand.
TGGCCCTGCGCGACGGGCTCACCCCCGCCGATCTCGGGCGCGAGCCGCTCATCGGCTACGCGCCCAACGAGGCGCGCTACTTCCACGACCTCGTCCTCGGCCTGCTCGCCGAGGCCGAGATCCAGCCCCCGACGGTCCAGCAGCTCACGCAGATCCACTCGATCCTGGCCCTCGTCCGGGCGGCGCTCGGCATCGCCCTGGTGCCGGCCGCCGCCGAGCGCCTGCGCTTCGAGGGCGTGGTGTTCCGCCCCCTCGTCCTGCCGGCGCCGCGCCCCGTGGAGCTGCTCCTCGCGTGGCGGCGCGACGCGGACGACCCCCTCATCGCCCAGCTTGTCTCGATCGTGGCCGAGATGCCGCCCGCGTGAGCCCGCACGGTCGATCGATGCGCGATCCGCATCGATCGATCCAGTGTTTGGCTTTGACCTCGCGGCGGAAGGCTGCGCGTGATGGGGCGGACGGCGCGCAGACGCCGCGACGCCCCCAGGGAGGATCGTGATGGACAACCTCACCAACCGCTTCAAGGCGGCCCTCGCCGAGGGGCGCCAGCAGATCGGCCTGTGGTGCAGCCTCGCCAGTCCCATCTCCACCGAGGTGGTCGCCGGGGCCGGGTTCGACTGGCTGCTCCTCGACATGGAGCACTCGGCCAACGACCTCCGGGACATCTACGCCCAGCTCCAGGCGATGATGGAGGGCGACACGCACCCGATGGTGCGGGTGCCGAGCGACGACCCGATCACCATCAAGCGGATCCTCGACGCCGGCGCCCAGTCGCTGATGATCCCCAACATCGACGACGCCGCGCAGGCCGCCCGCGTGGTCGCGGCGACGCGCTACGCGCCCCGCGGCATCCGCGGCTTCTCGCAGGCGCCCCGCGCCGCCCGGTTCGGCCGGATCAAGGACTACCACACCCGCTGCGAGGCCGAGATCTTCGTGGCGGTGCAGGTCGAGTCCCGCCGCGCCCTCGACAATCTGGACGCGATCGCCGCCGTGGAGGGCGTGGACGGCGTGTTCATCGGGCCCGGCGACCTCTCCACCAGCCTCGGCTATGTCGGCCAGCAGGGCCACCCGGAGGTGGTCGCCACCATCGAGGCGGCGGTCGCCCGGATCGTCCGGGCCGGCAAGCAGGCCGGCATCCTCACACCGAGCGAGGAGCTGGCCCGCCGCTACATCGCGGCCGGCACCCGCTTCACCGCGGTGGGCTCCGACATGGGGCTCCTCGCCCGCAGCTCCGAGGCGCTCGCCGCCCGCTTCCGCGCCTGAGCTCCGCAACGGGATCGTACCCATGAACATCGGATTCATCGGCCTCGGCATCATGGGCACGCCCATGGCCGGACACCTGATCGCGGCGGGCCACAGCCTGTTCCTCAAGTCCCGGCGCAGCGTGCCCGAGGCCCTGCTCGCGGCGGGCGGCACCGCCTGCGCCACCGCCGCCGAGGTCGCCGAGCGCGCCGACACGATCATCCTGATGCTGCCCGACACCCCGGACGTGGAGCAGGTCCTGTTCGGCGCGGGCGGCGTCACCGAGGGGCTGTCGCCCGGCAAGACCGTGATCGACATGAGCTCGATCGCGCCGCTCGCCACCAAGGATTTCGCCGCCCGGATCGCCGAGCGGGGCGGCGCCTATCTGGACGCGCCGGTCTCGGGCGGCGAGGTCGGGGCCAAGAACGCCGCGCTCTCGATCATGGTCGGCGGCGAGGCCGAGACCTTCGCGCGCGCCGAGCCCCTGTTCGCCGCGATGGGCAAGACGGTCACGCATGTCGGCCCGGTCGGGTCCGGACAGGTGGCCAAGGTCGCCAACCAGATCATCGTCGCCCTGACCATCGAGGCGGTGGCCGAGGGGCTGCTCTTCGCCTCGAAGGCCGGCGCCGATCCCGCCAAGGTGCGGCAGGCGATCACCGGCGGGCTGGCCACCTCGCGGATCCTGGAGCTGCACGGCGCGCGGATGATCGAGCGGACCTTCGATCCCGGCTTCCGCATCGGCCTGCACCAGAAGGACCTGAACCTCGCCCTGGACAACGCCCGGACGCTCGGCCTCAGCCTGCCCGCCACGGCGCTGGCGCAGCAGCTGTTCTCGGCCTGCGTGGCCCAGGGCGGCGCGGCCTGGGACCACTCGGCCATGGTGAAGGCCCTGGAGGCCCTGGCGAACCACGCGGTCGGCGACGCCGCCTGATCCCGACAGGAGCCCGGACGGGCGCGAGACGGAAGGAGCATCCGATGCAGGCCGAGATCGAAGCCCCGACCCGCCCGCAGCCGGCCGGCGCGGCGGCCGCAGGGGCCGCCGGCGACGTGCCGCGCACGATCCGCCTGAGCGACAGCGACAACGTCGCGATCGTGGTCAACGCCTTCGGGCTGCCGGCTGGCACGGTCTTCCCGGACGGGCTGGAGCTCGTCGAGTTCGTGCCGCAGGGCCACAAGGTGGCGCTCACCGACATCCCGGAGGGCGGCGAGGTCCGCCGCTACGGCGAGGTGGTGGGCATCGCCACGCAACCGATCCCGCGGGGCGCCTGGGTGGAGGAATCCCGCGTCGCGACGCCGGTCGCCCCCGCCCTCGACGCCCTGGAGATGGCCACCCGCGTGCCGGCCCCCCTGCCCCCGCTCGAGGGCTACACCTTCGAGGGCTACCGCAACCCGGACGGGTCGGTGGGTACCAAGAACATCCTGGCGATCTCGATCAGCGTGCAGTGCGTCGCCGGCACCCTCGACGTGGCGATCCGGCGGATCAAGCAGGAGCTGCTGCCGCGCTTCCCCAACGTCGACGACGTGGTCGGCCTGACCCACGCCTACGGCTGCGGCGTCGCCATCAACGCCCCCGAGGCGGTGGTGCCGATCCGGACCCTCCAGAGCCTCGCGCAGAATCCGAATTTCGGCGGCGAGGTCATGGTCGTCGGCCTCGGCTGCGAGAAGCTCGTCTCGGAGCGGCTCCTGCCCGACAGCGGCGCGGCCGGCGACGGGGTGGTGCGGCTGCAGGACGAGCGCCACCGCGGCTTCTCGGCCATGATCGACAGCATCCTGACCATGGCGGAGGCCCGCCTGGAGGTGCTGAACCGCCGGACCCGCGAGACCTGCCCGGCTTCCGAGCTGGTCGTCGGCCTGCAATGCGGCGGCAGCGACGCGTTCTCGGGCGTCACCGCCAACCCGGCGCTCGGCTTCGCGGCCGACCTGCTGGTCCGCTGCGGCGCCACCGTGATGTTCTCCGAGGTGACCGAGGTGCGCGACGCGATCCACCTGCTCACCCCCCGGGCGAAGAGCCCGGAGGTCGCCGCGGCGCTGGTCCGCGAGATGGCGTGGTACGACGCCTACCTCGCCAAGGGCGAGGCCGACCGCCGGGCCAACCCGTCGCCGGGCAACAAGAAGGGCGGCCTCAACAACATCGTCGAGAAGGCGCTGGGCTCGGTCGCCAAGTCGGGCACGAGCGCGATCTCGGGGGTCCTGGCGCCGGGCGAGCGCGTCCGCGAGAGGGGCCTGATCTTCGCCGCGACGCCGGCGAGCGACTTCGTCTGCGGCACGCTGCAGCTCGCCTCGGGCATCACCCTGCAGGTGTTCTCCACCGGCCGCGGCACGCCCTACGGGCTCAGTCAGGCGCCGGTGATCAAGGTCGCCACCCGCACGGAGCTGGCCGAGCGCTGGTCCGACCTGATCGACCTCGATGCCGGCCGCATCGCCACCGGCGCGGCGACGATCGAGGAGGTCGGCTGGGAGCTGTTCCACCTGATCCTCGACGTGGCGAGCGGGCGCAAGCGCCCCTGGTCGGACCGGTGGGGGCTGTTCAACGACTTGACCCTGTTCAACCCCGCGCCGATCACCTGAGACTCACCGGCGGGACGGCGTTGCGTCCCGCCGCGTCGTCAGCGTGGCCGGACTCTGCTAGGCAGCCGGCACCGCCATGACGCTGCCGATTCCCTCCCTCCGGACCCTGCTCTTCCGCCTGCACTGGGCGCTCGGCCTCACCGCCGGCCTCGTCCTCGCCCTGATGGGCCTGACCGGGGCGCTGATGAGCTACGAGGAGGCGGTCACCGCCTTCGCCAACCGCGACCGGCTCGAGGTCGCGCCCGGCGGGCGGACGGCACTGCCCCCCGCGGCGCTGGCGGCGCGGATCGTCGCGCAGGCGGGCGGCCGCGTCGCCAACGTGCTGACCCTGTCGGACGACCCGCGCGCGAGCGTCCACGTCCGCTTCGCCCGCGATCCCGAGACCCGCGCGCGGCCGCCCGCCGCCTACGCTGACCCCTACGACGGCGCGCTGCTCGGCCCGGTGCGGCTGGAGGGCGCCTTCACGACGGTGCGGGACCTGCACCGCTGGCTGCTGCTGCCCGGCGGGTCCAAGGGCTGGGGCCGCACGGTCACGGGCGCCTGCACCCTGGCGCTGCTGGCCTTCCTGGCGACCGGCCTCTACCTGCGCTGGCCCCGGATCCACCGCTGGCGGATCTGGCTGAAGCCGGCCCTGTCGCGGCCCGGCCGGCCGCGCTGGTGGTCGCTGCACGCCGTGGTCGGAACCTGGCTCCTGCCGGTCTACCTGGTCATCGCGCTGAGCGGCCTGACGTGGTCCTATCCGTGGTTCAAGGACGGCGCGACGCGGCTGCTCGTGGGCGCCCCCGACGCCGCGAAGCCGGCCGGCCGCAGGGCCGCCGGAAAACCGGCCGATCCCGCCGCCGACGGCGCGGCCGTCGACCGCGCCTGGGCGGATTTCCGGGCGCGGACCGGCGCGGAGGCCGGGACGGCGGTCCTGACCCTGCCGGGCGCCGACACGAAGGCGATCCGCATCCGCTGGCTGCCGAAGGGCGTCGACGCGCCGAGCGCCCGCAACGAGATCCGCTACGATCCCGCCACGGGCGCGCTGCTGGCCTCCGAGCGGGCCGCCGACGCGCCGCTGGGCCGGCGCCTCCTGGACAACGTCCTGGAGGTGCATCGCGGCCGCTTCTTCGGCGACCTCGTCGCGCTGCTGTTCTGCCTCGCGGCGCTGGCCATGCCGGGCTTCGCGGCGACCGGCCTGACGCTCTACGTCCTGCGCCGCCGCGCCGGCGCCCGCCGCAGGACCGTCGCGGCCGGGGCGCCGGCGGGCGCCGTCCGCACGGCGAGCCCCTGACGGCGGCCTCCGGCGGGGCGACGGCCCGGCCGCTCGGGCGATGCGGCCCGCCCGTCAGAGCCGGGCGGTGATCGTCGCCAGCACCGTGAACGGCGCCCCGGGGGTGTTGTTGGTCGCGTTGGTCGGCGCCTCGATGTAGCGCGCGTTCGTCAGGTTGCGCATGTTCACCGACAGGCGCCAGTGGGCGTCGAAATCGTAGTACACGAGCGCGTCGAGCCGGTTGTAGGCGCCCACGGTGAAGCTGTTGTCGAGGTCGCCGTAGCGTCGGCCGACATGGGTGACGCCGAAGCCGAGCCCGAGCCCGCGCAGCGGGCCGTCCTGGAACGCGTAGGTCGTCCACAGGCTGCCGCTGAACACCGGCACGCCGGTGAGCCGGTTGCCGACCGCGAAGGTCGTGTCCTTGGTGATCCGCGCGTCGATCAGGCCGACACTGCCGATGATGCTCCAGCCGGGCAGGATCTCGCCGGCCAGGTCGGCCTCGACACCCCGCGACCGCTGCTGGCCGGTGATGACCGAGAAGGTGGGATTGCGCGGGTCGGTGGCCGCGACGTTGTCCCGGACGATCTGGAAGGCGGCCGCGCTCAGGGTCAGGCCGGGCATGAGATCGACCCGGGTGCCGGCCTCGACCTGCTCGCCCGTGCTGGGCGGCGGGCTCGCCACGTTCAGCACGCTGGCGGTCTGCGGCAGGAACGACGTGGCGTAGCTCGCGTAGAAGGTCAGCGGCTCGAACGGCCGGTAGATCAGCCCGACCCGCGGCGAGGCGCCGAACAGGGTCTGCTCGGGCGGCTGGGTCCGCGAGGCCGGCTGCCGGTTGAAATAGTACTGGCTGCCGAGATCGAACCGGGCCCCGACGACGAGCTGCAGGCCCGGCGCCAGCACGATCTGGTCCTGGACGTAGAGCCCGAACACTTCCAGCTTCTGCTTCAGGTCGGCCTGGAACTGGAGCGGCTGGAAGGCCGCGCCGAACATCGGGTTGAGGAAGCTGACCGGGGCGAGGTTGCCCTGCTGGGAGAAGGCGTGGCGGAAGCCGTTCGAGTACTCGAACCCGAGGAGCGCCGTATGCGCGAAGCCGAAGGTGTCGAACTTCATCACGGCCTCGGTCTGGCTGTCGACCGCGGCGAAGCGCGAATTGACCGTGGCTTCGCGCCGGCTCAGCAGCGTGCCGGCATTGTTGACCGATAGGGCACGGGCGGCGAACACGTCGAACGTGCCCCATTGCCCGGCGATGACCTGCCGGAGCGTCAGGTTCTCGTTGACGTCGTGCTCGGCCCGCATGGTGATCGTGTTGAACGCGCCGAAGTAGCGCGAGGACGGCTCACCGTAGAACCGGCCGATGTTGTCGAGCGGGACGCGGCCGCGGAAGGCCACCAGCCCCTCGTCGTACTGGGTGTGCTGGTTGGTGAATTCCGAGTTCACGTAGACCCGGGTGTCGGCGCTCGGCGTCCAGCTGAAGGCCGGCGCCACGAAGACGCGCCGGTTGGTGTCGCCGCCGTAATTGCGGAAGGTCGGATCCTCCTGGGCGGCGAAGCTGAGACGCGCGGCGAGGCCCTCGACGGCGGGCAGCGCGCTCGACACGGAGCCCTGGAAGCGCCGGAAGCCGAAGCTGCCGCCCTGCACGCTCGCGTCGGCCGTGGGCTCGAAGGTGGGCCGGCGGGTCACGATGTTGATGACGCCGCCGGGATCGCCCCGGCCGAACAGCACCGAGGCCGGGCCCTTGATCACCTCGACGCGCTCGGCGTCCACGAGGTCCCGTGTGACCGGGTAGAAGTTGATGGCCGGATCGACCAGCACGCCGTCGACGGCGAAGACCTGCGTAGAGAAGCCGCGGATCAGGTAGTTCTGCGACCGGCCCTGCACCGTGCTGCCGAGAACCACGTTGCTGACGTTGGTCACGGCATCGGTCAGCCGCAGATCCTGCTGGTCGGTGATCACCGAGCGGGACACGACGTTGATCGATTGCGGCGAGTCGCGCACGGGCGTGTCGGTGCGCGTGGCGGTCGCCGAGCGCGTCGCCCGGTAGCCCACGACGGGACCGTCGGCCCGCTCGCTGGCCGGGCCCGTGCCCGCAACGCTGAGTTCGGAGAGAACGACCTCGTCGGCGGCCGGCTCGGATTGCGCGCGGATCTCCGTCGGCGCGAGCAGGAGGAGCGACGTCGCGAGTCCAGTGCTGCAGATATTCAGGCGCGACCGGCAGTATTTGATGCGATCGACGGCGTCGATCCGGGCGGCGTGCATGATTTAAAATCGTTCTCAAGAGCGGCGTATCGACGCGGTGCGGTGTTTCTAGAGTGCAAACGCCCTCCTTTCTCAACGCCGATCCCGAAAGCCGCGGGTGACGCGCGCATCCTCTGCCCGGATGTGGCGCGGAAGGCACGCTTTGAGGGGCAATGCTTTGAAATCATTCAAAGATGCCAACTACAGAGTGTGTAATGCGTGGCCTTCGCAACCGGCTGAATCCCGGGCCGCGGGCCGACTCACGCCGTCGCGTCTGTCAGGTGACCGCGCGGGATCGCCCGGGAGAACGGCCGGCCGGCCCGCGCGAGGGGGGGAAACGCGGACCGGCCGGCGTACCGCGCGCCGTGTCCGACGCGCGATCGTCGATGGCGGTTCGACCGGCGCGCCGCCGGTGCGTCCCGGGGGCGCGGCGGCCGCGGTGCCGGGATCAGCGGCCGGCGTGTCGGCCCGCGAGCGCCGGGGCCGGCAGGCGACCGTCGAGCCCGGCGTCGAGGAGCGCGTGGAGCTGGGCGATCGCCGCGGCGACGTCGTAGTCGGGCAGCGCGGCCCGGCCGACGACGATCCCCTTCATCAGCGGCGCGAGCAGGGCGTAGAGCCCGGCCGGATCGCATCCCGGCGCGGTGGCGAGCGCCGCCAGGGTCGCCACGAACCAGTCGCGGCTCTCCGCCTCGGTCCGCGCCGTCATGGCGGCGATGTCCGGGTTGCGGGTCGATTCCGACCAGATCTCCACCCGCAGGGTCGCGGCCTCGCGGGTGATCGACGCGAAGTAGCGGGCGATGATGCCCAGCAACGTCCCGCGCGGATCGCCGCTGCCCTCCATCTCGGCGACCAGGAGCGTGCCGCGCTCGCGCTCGCGCTCCACCAGCCCGAGGACCAGGGCCTCCTTGGATTCGAAGTAGCGGTAGAAGTTGCCCGGACTCATCGCGGCCTCGCGGGCGAGGTCCTGCATGGTGGTGCGATGGAAGCCGTTGCGCGCGAAGCAGGTCTCGGCGGCGTCGAGGATGTGCTCGCGCCGGGCGGACGGGTTGCCGCGGGCCTCCGCCGCCCTGTCCGCCGCGCCGGTCACGATCCCGGCTGCGCCGTGAGGGCGACCGGGGCGACGCGGCTCTGGTCCTTGCCCAGGCTGGCGACGGCGCAGGATTGCGGTCCCTGATGCAGGTCCGCGCAGATCCGGGCCTGCCAGCCGTCCGGGCCGGCGCCCGTCCAGTTGATCAGGGCCAGCCAGGCGAGGGCCAGGACGGCGCCGAAGGTCAGGTTGGCGGGGGTGCAGACGGCGCGGACGAGGGCGAGGGCGCCCGGGCCGCGGGCGCCGAAACGCTCGGCATCGAGATCGGACCAGCGGCCTTCTAGGGTGAGAGCCATCGCGCGCTCCTGTTTGCCCCACCCTTATAATGAACGTTCATTCTCATGTCAATGAACGTTCATTCTCATCGCGGGCGATGGGTTGCGACGGCAGCGCATCGCTGGGGCGGGGATATGCGAGGGCTGGGATCTACCGGGCGTGCCGGCGCGAGCGCGGCCGGGTCTCCGGCGGCGGTTCCGGTTTTCTCGGAACGGCCGTCCGGATCCACGCATGGGCGGGGAGCTCCTCCGGGGCTCGGATCCCTCGCGCCGCGGCCCGGCCGCCCGGGATCGGCGCGCGGCTCCGGTCAGGGCGGGGCCGGGCCGCGACCCGCATTCCGCAACCCTGCCCGCGACCCTGCCGCCGCGGCCTCGCGGTCCCGGCGCGTCCGGAAGCGCCGTCCCGGACGCGCGCGGCCTTTCGTCAGCCGAGCGTGGACGGCTTGAGGGCGCCGGTCCGCTCGTGGAAGTCCGGGCCGTTGGTGGTCCGCGCCACGTGGCCGGCGCGGATCAGGTAGTCGCCGAAATGCTCGCCCGGCTGCCGGCCCTTCGCGTAGTCGGCGAAGAGCGGGTCGAGGGTGTCGCGGATCTCGGAGGCCGCCACGTCCTCCCGGTAGAGCTTGCTGAGCCGCGAGCCGTCGTGGGCGGCGCCCAGGTAGAGGTGGTAGCGCTCGGGGCCGCGGCCGACGAGGCCGATCTCCGAGATGAACGGCCGGGCGCAGCCGTTCGGGCAGCCGGTGGAGCGGATCGTGATCTCCTCCTCGGCGAGCCCGTGGGACGCGAGGCTCTCCTCCAGCTCGGTCATCAGGTCCGGCAGGTAGCGCTCGCTCTCGGCGAGCGCGAGGCCGCAGGTCGGCAGGGCCACGCAGGCGATCGAGCTGCGCCGCAGCGCGCTCGCGCCCCGGGTCAGGCCGTACTCGTCGACCAGCGCGTCGATCTCGGCGCGCTTCTCGGCCGGGACATTGGCGATGATGACGTTCTGGTTGCCGGTGAGGCGGAAATCACCCTGATGCACCTCGGCGATGCGGCGCAGGCCCGAGAGGAACTGCGCGCCGCCCTCGATGTCCTTGATCCGGCCCGAGGGCACGTAGAGGGTCAGGTGGTGGCGGCCGTCGTCGCCCTCGACCCAGCCGTAGCGGTCGCCGTTGCCCGTGAAGGTGAAGGGCTTGGGCGCGCCGAGCTTCTTGCCGGCGCGCTTCTCGACCTCGGCCCGGAAGGCGTCGAGGCCGTAGCGCTCGATCGTGTACTTGAGCCGGGCGTTCTTGCGGTTCTTGCGGTTGCCCCAGTCGCGCTGGACGGTCATCACCGCCTCGGCGACCTTCAGGGCGTCCTCGGGCTTCACGAAGCCCATCACGTCGGCGGTGCGCGGGAAGGTGTCGGGCTCGCCGTGGGTCATGCCCATGCCGCCGCCCACCGTCACGTTCCAGCCGGTGACCTGGTTCTTCTTGTCGAGGATCGCGATGAAGCCGAGGTCGTGGGCGAAGATGTCGACCTCGTTGGAGGGCGGCACCGCCACGACGGTCTTGAACTTCCGCGGCAGGTAGGTCCGACCGTAGACCGGCTCGACCTCGGCCTCCTCCTCGCCGCCGACCACGCGCTCGCCGTCGAGCCAGATCTCCCGCCACGCGCTGGTCTTGGGCAGCAGCGAGTCGGAGATGTCCTTGGCGAGCTGGTAGGCGGCCTTGTGGGCGCCGGTCTGAGCGGGGTTCGTCGCCGCCATGACGTTGCGGTTGACGTCGCCGCAGGCCGCGATCGTGTCGAGCAGCGCGCCGTCGATGGCGGCCATCGTGCGCTTCAGGTTCGACTTGATCACGCCGTGGTACTGGAAGGTCTGGCGCGTCGTGGCGCGCAGCGCCCCGCCCGCGTAGGTCCGGGCGATGTCGTCGAGGATCAGCCACTGCTTCGGGGTGATGACGCCGCCGGCGATGCGCAGGCGGATCATGAAGCTGTAGGCCTTGTCGAGCTTCTTCTTGGTCCGCTCGGGGCGCAGGTCGCGGTCGTCCTGCAGGTACATCCCGTGGAACTTCACGAGCTGCCCGTCATCCTCCGAGATCGCCCCGGTGGCGTGTTTGAGGAGGCCGTCCGCCAGGGTGCCGCGGAGGTAGCCGCTGGCGATCTTGATGTGCTCGTTCGCCGCGAGCTTCTCCGCGCGCGCGGCCTCGGCGTCCGTGATCGGGCGCGTTGTCGGCGGGGTCTCGTAGACGCGCTTGGCCGGGGCGGTGGTCGGGCCGGGGGCCGGGGTCTCGGCGGCGTCGCGGGGGCTGTGGTCGTCCATGGGGTGAATCCGTCTGTCTGAACGCGTCTTCCTCCCCGATCGGGAGGTGGCGAGCGGAGCGAAGCCGGTGCAGGACTGGAACCGGATCCGCGACCCGCCCCCTCTCCCGTGCGGGAGCGGGTCGGCGTGAGGGGTGCGCCCTCTCCGGAAAGACCTGATCCCTCACCCTGTCCCTCTCCCGCCCGGGAGCGGGGACCTGCGTCCCGCCTGTCTCTGCCGCATCTCGTTGAAGGCCCCCCGCGGTGCGGGGAGCGGTGTGTCCTCAGTAAACGTCCTGCTGGTAGCGGTGGCTGCGCTCCAGCGCCGCGACCTGCGTCTCGGCGTCGGCGGCGCTGAGGCCCTTCGCGCTCTGGTACGCGCCCACCACGGCGGCGCGCACGTCCTTGGCCATGGCCTTGGCATCGCCGCAGACGTAGAGATGCGCGCCCCCGTCCAGCCAGGAGACCAACTCCTGCGCGTGCTGGGTGATCCGGTCCTGAACGTAGACCTTCTCCGGCTGGTCCCGCGAGAAGGCCACGTCGATCTTCGTGAGCGACCCGTCCTCCAGGGCGTCCTGCCACTCGAGCTGGTACAGGAAGTCGTGGGTGAAGTGCCGGTCGCCGAAGAACAGCCACGACCGCCCCGGGGCCTCCACTGCGCGGCGCTCCTGCACGAAGGCGCGGAACGGCGCGACGCCGGTGCCCGGCCCGACCATGATGATGTCGGTGGCCGGATCCTGTGGCAGGCGGAAGTGGCGGTTCGGCTTCAGCCGCACCCGCAGCTTGGCGCCGTCGCGGATCCGGTCTGCGACGTGGACCGAGGCGACGCCCGAGCGGGCGCGGCTGTGGGTCTCGTAGCGCACCGCCGCGATCGCGAGGTGGACCTCGTCGCCGACCTCCTTGCGGGAGGAGGCGATCGAGTAGGCCCGCGGCGGCAGCGGCCGGGTGATCGTATTCACGTGCTCGGCGGTGAGCTTCGCCGGGTAGGTCTCCAGCAGGTCGATCAGGTGGCGGCCCTCGATCCAGGCCTTGGCCTCGCCGCTGTCGATGAGCGTCTGCGCCTCCGCGTGGCCGGTCGCCTTCACGAACCGCTCGATCGTGGCGGCCGACAGCGTGGTGATGTCCCGCTCGGCGAGCAGCGCCCGGCGCAGGGCCTCGTCGCCGGAGAGCCCGGCGGCGTTCAGGATCTCGTCCACGAGCTGCGGGTCGTTCTCGGGATAGATCTCCAGCGAATCGCCGGGCTCGTAGGCCGGCGCGCCGTCCTCGAAGGCGAGCGCGAGGTGGATCGTCTCCTTGTCGGAGCGCGACGAGTTGAGGTTCACGTGCTCAACGACCTCGACCACGACGGGCTCGCGGCTCGGCTCGGCGTCGTCGTCCTCGCCGGCGCCGGCGCGGGCGAAGTCCACCGCCACGACGTTGTCGGGCTGCTCGGCCGGGGCGAGCGCCTTCAGCGCGCCCTTGATCCAGTCGGCGGCGGGCTTCTCGAAATCGAGGTCGAGGTCGGCCCGCTCGGCGGCGCGCTTGGCGCCGAGCGCCTCGAAGCGCGCGTCGAGCGCCTTCCCGATGGCGCAGAACTCCGCGTAGGACGTGTCGCCGAGCGACAGGACCGCGAACTCGACGCCGTCGAGGCGCGGGGCGCCCTCCCCCATCAGCTCGCCGTAGGCCCGCACGGCCCGGGCCGGCGGCTCGCCCTCGCCCCAGGTGGCCGCGATGGCGATCAGCTTGCCGGCCTTGGGCAGGGTCGCGACGTCGAGGTCGGCGAAGTCCACCACCTTCGGCTTGAAGCCCTGCTTGCGCGCGAGCTTGGCGACGTTGCCGGCGAGCGCCTCGGAGTTCCCCGATTCGCTGGCGTAGATCACCGTCAGCGGCGCGGCGGCCTTGGGCGGGGCGGCCGGCACCGCGGCCGGCTGGCCGCCCGCGGCGTCGAGGCCCGCCAGGAAGCCGGCGAGCCAGGCGCGCTGCGTGGGGCTCGCGGTGCCGAGCACCGCGTCGAGGCTGGCGCGCTCGCCGTCCCCGAACGGGGCGGTGCGCGGGAGGAGATTCTGGCGGGACATCACGGGACCATGTCGGGGCCGGCGCGGCCGGTGTCAATCGAGAAACGTTCGTTTTGCAGAACGGGCGGCGTATAGGACATCACGTTCGCTGCACTGCGAAAAAAGAGAATATCATTCTCCAACCACGGCGAGGACGGGGGCAGTCCCCGGCAGGTGCCGCCCGTTCTTCGGGGGCGCCGGCAGCGGCAGGGCCGTGGTGGATTTCACCTTCTCCATCGCGAAGCGGGAGGTGACGTTCTTGAGCGGCAGCACCGCGATGAGGTGCTTGTAGAAGCTGTCATAGGCCTGCATGTCGGCGACGACGACCCGCAGCATGTAGTCCACGTCGCCGGCCATCCGGTAGAACTCCAGCACCTCCGGCATGGCCGAGACGGTTGCGGCGAAGCGCTGCAGCCACTCCTGGGAATGGTCCGCGGTCTCGATGGAGACGAACACCGTCAGCCCGAGGCCCAGCTTCACCGGATCGAGCACCGCCACACGCCGGTCGATGACCCCGTCGGCCTCGAGCTTCTGGATGCGCTTCCAGCACGGGGTCTGCGACAGGCCCACGCGCTCGCCGATCGCCGCGATGGAGAGCGTGGCGTCCGTCTGCAGCAGGGCGAGAATCTTCAGATCGATCGCGTCCAAAGCTGTCTCCGTGGGCTTCCGCCGCGCGCGGGGCGCGAGCGCATATACGTGTCTACCGGGACCAGTGAGAAGAATCTTTTACCTCGGGCCCATGCTGCCCGCGCCGGAAGCTGTGCGCAACCGCACGCCGAACCGCCGGTCCGACCCCGCCAAGCGCGCCGGGGCGCCTTGACTTCGTTCGGTATAGCGAACATTTCGACCGTTCGACAACAGGCACGGCGCTGGCCGTGGCCTTTCCACCACGCGAACCCCGGGACATGGCGCGATGACCCGTCCGGACCGACAGGCGGCCGACTCCCTCGCGGAGCGGCTGTCCGGGCTCGACCTTCCAGGCCGCCTCCACCTGATCGCCGCCGAGATCCCCGGCCGCCTCGTCTTCACGACGAGCCTCGGCGTCGAGGACCAAGCGCTTACCCACGCGCTGGCCATGGCGGGCCTCGCGAAGGGTCGCGTCGAGATCGTCACCCTCGATACCGGCCGCCTCTTCGCCGAGACCTACGACACGTGGACCGAGACCGAGTCGGCCTACGGCATCCGAATCACCGCCTACGCCCCCGAACGCGCGGCCGCCGAGGATTTCGTGCGGAGCGAGGGCATCAACGGCTTCCGGCGCTCGGTGGCGGCCCGTCAGGCCTGCTGCGGCTTCCGCAAGGTCGAGCCGCTCGGCCGCGCGCTCGCCGGCGCGAGCGGCTGGCTCACCGGGCTGCGGGCCGGCCAGTCGGCCAACCGCGCCGAGACGCCGCTCGCCGCCTTCGACGCGGAGCGCGGCCTGATCAAGCTGAACCCGCTGGCCGACTGGTCGCGGGAGCAGGTCGACCGCTTCGTGCGCGACAATTTCGTGCCCTACAACGTCCTGCACGATCGCGGCTTCCCGTCGATCGGCTGCGCCCCCTGCACCCGCGCCGTGAAGCTCGGCGAGCCCGAGCGCGCCGGCCGGTGGTGGTGGGAGCAGGAAGACAAGAAGGAGTGCGGCCTGCACGTCGGACGCCCCGGTGCGGCCGTGCAGCCGGGCCAAGAACCCGCGATCCTCGAGCCCGCCGCCTTCGAGACCACCCCGAATCAGACAGCCCGCCAGCCGGAGTTCGCCCGATGAGCGCCGCCCTCGCCGCCGCCGTGCAGCCGAGCGCCCCCACGCCCGCACCGACCGCCGCCGACCGCCTCAGCCATCTCAAGCGGCTGGAGGCAGAGAGCATCCACATCTTCCGGGAGACGGTCGCCGAGACCGAGAACCCGGTGATGCTCTACTCGATCGGCAAGGATTCCTCGGTGCTGCTGCACCTCGCCCTCAAGGCCTTCGCGCCCGGGCGGCTGCCGTTCCCGCTGCTCCACGTCGACACGACGTGGAAGTTCCGCGAGATGATCGCCTTCCGCGACGCCCGCGCGAAGGAGCTCGGCCTCGACCTCCTGGTCCACACCAACCCGGACGGGCTCGCCCGCGGTGTCGGGCCGGTGAGCCACGGCTCCGAGGTCCACACCGACGTGATGAAGACGCAGGCCCTGCGGCAGGCGCTGGACAAGCACAAGTTCGACGCCGCCTTCGGGGGCGCGCGCCGCGACGAGGAGGCGAGCCGCGCCAAGGAGCGGATCATCTCGCTCCGTACCGCGCAGCACCGCTGGGACCCGAAGCGCCAGCGCGCCGAGCCCTGGCACCTCTACAATCTCAAGAAGAAGCGCGGCGAGTCCCTGCGGGTCTTCCCGCTGTCGAACTGGACCGAGCTCGACATCTGGCTCTACATCGAGCAGGAAAACATTCCGATCGTGCCGCTCTACTTCGCCAAGGAGCGGCCGGTGGTCGAGCGCGAGGGCCAGCTCATCATGGTCGACGACGAGCGCCTGCCGCTCGCGCCGGGCGAGACCCCGCAGCAGCGCCTCGTCCGCTTCCGCACCCTCGGCTGCTACCCGCTCACCGGCGCGGTGGAGAGCGACGCGGCCTCGCTCCCCGAGATCATCGGCGAGACGCTGGCGGCGCGCACCTCGGAGCGCCAGGGCCGGGTGATCGACAAGGACGGGGCCGGCGCCATGGAGCGCAAGAAGCAGGAGGGCTATTTCTGATGACGCTCCACCAGGCTCCCACGGCCTTCACCGACCGGGCCTCCGGCTACGCGGCGTTCCTCACCGCCCACCGCAACAAGGCGGTGCTGCGCTTCATCGCCTGCGGCTCGGTGGATGACGGCAAGTCGACCCTGATCGGGCGGCTCCTGCACGACACCAAGCAGATCTTCGACGACCAGATCTCGGCGCTCCAGCGGGATTCCCGCAAGCACGGGACGCAGGGGCAGGAGATGGACCTCGCGCTGCTCGTCGACGGCCTCCAGGCCGAGCGCGAGCAGGGCATCACCATCGACGTCGCCTACCGGTTCTTCTCCACCGACAAGCGCTCCTTCATCGTGGCCGACACCCCCGGCCACGAGCAGTACACCCGCAACATGGCCACCGGCGCCTCGACGGCCGACGTGGCGGTGATCCTGGTCGACGCCCGCCAGGGCCTGACCCGGCAGACGCGGCGCCACGCGCTGCTCGTGTCGAATCTCGGGATCCGCCGCGTCGTGCTGGCGGTGAACAAGATGGACCTCGCCGGCTGGGCGCAGGGCACCTTCGACGGCATCGTGTCGGGGTTCTCGGACTTCGCCCGCGGGCTGAATTTCTCCGAGGTCAAGGCGATCCCGCTCTCGGCCAAGAACGGCGACAACGTCGTGGACGCGGGCGTCGCGGCGCCCTGGTACACGGGCGGCACCCTGCTCCACTACCTCGAGACCGTGCCGGTCCGCGCGGAGGCGCTGAACGCGCCGTTCCGGATGGCGGTGCAGTGGGTCAACCGGCCCAATTCCGAGTTCCGCGGCTACAGCGGCCGGATCGCCAGCGGCCGGGTGCGGCCGGGCGATTCGGTGACGGTGCAGCCCTCCGGCCGGACCTCCACGGTGGCGCGGATCTACACCGCCGACGGCGACCTGCCCGAGGCCGGCGAGGACGAGTCGGTGACCCTGGTGCTGGCCGACCAGATCGACGCCTCCCGCGGGCAGGTGATCGTGGCCACCGACGCGCCGATGCGGGTCACCGAGACCCTCGACGCGCGCCTGTTCTGGGCCTCCGAGACCGATCTCAGCCCGGGCGCGAGCCTGCTCGCCAAGATCGGCACCGCCACGGTCACCGCGACCGTGGAGCGGATCGCCTCGCGCATCGATCCCGAGACCGGCAGGCCCGGCCCGGCCGAGCGCCTGTCGGCCAACGACATCGCCGACGTGAGCCTGCGCTTCGACCGGCCGGTGGCGGTGGACCCGTACGCGGAGAACCGCGAGACCGGCAGCCTGATCCTGATCGACCGCGAGACCACCGACACGGCGGCCCTCGGGCTGGTCCTGGCGCCGAGGGCGGAGGCCGCGCAGGCGGCGACGCCCGGTGCGCAGCCCGCGGACGGGGGCGGCTTCCTCGCCCGTCTCGGTCGCCTGTTCGGGCGCTGAGGACGGTCTCAGCACCCGGGCCGTTCACGGGTGATGGCTGCGACAGTGCCGTCCTCGCGAGCGGAGCGAAGCGATCCGGCCGGCGCGACGACACCTGCCGTCGCGCTGCCCTGGGTCACGTCGCTGCGCTCGTGATGACGGTGCGGGTCGCACCACTGGGACGACGGATCAGACCAGCCTGAAGCGCAGCTCACCGAGCCCTTCCAGCTCGGATACGACCTCGTCGCCGGGTTTCAGCCACGCGCGGTCCTTGCGCGGGATCTTCTCGCCGAAGATCACCCCCTGCGGGGTCCCGGTGTAGAAGATGTCCCCCGGCTTCAGGGTCATCACCTTCGACGCGAAGCTGATCAGCTGGCGGCAGTTGAAGATCATGTCGTCGGTGCTCCAGTCCTGGCGCACCCGGCCGTTGACCAGCGTCTTGAGCTTGAGGTTGTTCGGGTCCTTCACCCGGTCGGCGGTCACCAGGTAGGGGCCGAGCGGCGCGAACCCGTCCGAGGTCTTGCCGATCATGAACTGCGAGGTCAGCGTCTGGAGGTCCCGGGCGCTGAAATCGTTGCCCGTGCAGTAGCCGGCGAGATAATCGAGGGCGTCCGCCTCGGACACGTTCCGGCACTCGCGGCCGAACACCATCACCAGCTCGGTCTCGTAGTCGAATTCCCGCGCCGCCTGGGTCGGCAGCGCGATCGTGCCGCCGTGGTGGTTCAGGGCGTTGTTGTACTTGTTGAACAGCGGCGGGTCCTTGGGGATCGGCGTGCCGGTCTCCTCCGCGTGGTGGCGGTAGTTGAAGCCCATCATGATGATCTTCTCGGGCCGCGTGACCACCGGCGCGTAGGCGACGTCGGCTTCCGCCAGCACGAAGCGCCCGTCGGGCGCGGCCTCGACCGCGTCGATCAGGGCGCGCAGGGCCGGGCCGCGCCCGTTCTGGAGAAGGTCGTCCATGTCGGCGGGGACCGGCATCCCGAGCGCCCGGCCGGCGGCCTCGACGTCGAGAACGCCGTCCTTCGTCTTCACGCCCAGGGCGTAGCCGTCGCCGCGGCGCATGTTGAGGAGGACCATGTCGCGGGGCATGCCGAAGGGCGGCGCCCCCGCCGGCGTGGATTTCGGAGCCGCCGTGCGCTCCTCGGCGGCCCGGGCCGGCGCCGCGGCGGCGGCGGCGAGGCCCGCGGCCGTGGCGGTCAGGAATTCGCGTCGGTTGCCCATGCTGCCTCTCCTCCGGTCGGCCCGTCTGGTCGCGGGCGTGAACCGGGGGGAGCCTGCACGGCCGGCCTCGCCGCCGCCAGCGCCCGCGGCGGGGGCGAGTGACGGCTCAGGCCGCCTGTGAGGCGGCGCCGAGTCCCCAGGCCCGCGCCAGCAGCGCGTAGGAGTCGTGGCGCGCCGCCTGGTCGGGGATCGCCGAGACGATCATCAGCTCGTCGGCCTGCGTGCGCGCGACCATGTCGGCGAGCCGGGCCCGCAGGGTCTCAGGGCCGCCCACGTGCAGGCGGTCGCGGCCGCGCGCGATCTGCACCCGCTCGCCGTCGGAATACGGGTAGTCCAGCGCCTCGGCGAGGCTCGGCAGAGGCCGGTACTCGCCGCGCTCCCGCCGCAGCGTCGCGAGCCGCGCGCTGGAGGCGAGTCGCTCGGCCTCCGCGTCCGTGGCGGCGCAGATCGCCGCCACCGCCAGGATCGCGTGGGGCTTCGCGCCGAGCCGCGTCGGCCGGAACCGGGTCCGGTAGTCCAGCATCGGCGGCTCCGCGGGCATCCCGGAGAAGTGCTGCGCGAAGCCGAAACCGCAGCCGATCTCGCCGGCGAGGCGGGCGCTGTAGTCGGAGGACCCGAGCAGGAAGATCGGCGGCAGCGGCACCCCCGCGGGGCTCGCCTCGATCCGCGCGAACGGGTGCCCCTCCGGGAAGCCGCCGTCCCAGAACAGCAGCTCCTGAAGGCGGTCGAGGAAGTCGTCCCCGCCCCCGTGGCCGCCGCCCTCCCCCGGCGCTTCCCGGCGGCGCAGCGCCCGCGCGGTGATTCCGTCCGTGCCGGGCGCGCGCCCGAGACCGAGGTCGATCCGGCCGGGGAACAGGGCCTCCAGCACCCGGAAGCGCTCGGCCACCATCAGCGGCGCGTGGTTCGGCAGCATGATGCCGCCCGAGCCGACCCGGAGGTTGCGGGTCGCGGCGGCGATCTGGCCGATCATGATCTCGGGCGCCGGGCTCGCCACGTTGGGGAGCGCGTGGTGCTCGGCGAGCCAGTAGCGCCGGTAGCCGAGGTTATCGACGTGGCGGGCGAGGGCCAGCGTGTCGTGCAGCGCCCGCGCCGGGGTCGAGTCGGCGCTGACGAAGGAGAGGTCGAGGACGGAGAGCGGGGTCATGCCGGGTGAGATGGGGGTCTGGGCCGGCCGGTGCGAGGGCAGTTCGTCAGGACGGGGGCTCCTGAGCTTCTTCCGTGGTATCGCCTGGATAGACCGCCTCGAAATCGCGGCCGCCATAGAAGATATTGAGGATCCTCACGGATCCACGTTCCACGCGATAGGCGATCACAGCCGATCTCTCGAACGCCACCGTTCGCAAGCCTTCCAAGAGATCGTCACGGGGTCGGCCCGCATGCGGTGCGTGGCCGATTCGGTCGCACCGATCCTTGATCCGCTGCGTGAAGCGCTGCGCCGTCGCGACGTTCTGACTCCGCTGCAAGACCGTTCGGAAGATGCCGGCCAGATCGGCCTGCGCTTGAGGGCGAAACGCAACAGGCAGTCTACGCACGGCGGGTGTCGTGCCGCGCTTCAGCGAACATCCTGTCGAGATCCTCTTGAACCTCTTCGATGCTCAGATCCGGCCGCGGATCGTCCAGGGAACGCCGGATGCGGGCGCGGATGTCATCGAGACGCTCGGCATCCTCGCGTCGCTGGCGTTGCAGGGCGTGCACGGCCTCGTCGAGCAGCGCGTCCACCGAAGCGTACTCACCGGCCTCGACGCTCTCCCGCACGGCGCGGAGCGTGTCCGGTGCCAGGGTGATGCTGATCGTCTCGCCCATCGGCAGGGCCTCTCGTTCCGTCCCGATTCCGAGGATCATAGCAGAAACGTCGCTCCCGCGCGCCGCCGCGGCGTCTCACGCTTGCCGGCTCAGCGTCCCGGGCCTAGGGTCCGCCGCGCCGCGGGGAAGCGGCGCCTGACCGCAAAAATCCGGAGCATCGCACGCCATGGCTCTCCTCGCCGACGTCCTCTCGCGGGTGAAGCCGTCCGCGACCATCGTGATGACCCAGAAGGCCCGGGACCTGAAGGCCTCCGGCGTCGACGTCATCAGTCTGTCGGTGGGCGAGCCCGACTTCGACACGCCCGAGCACATCAAGCAGGCCGCCATCGCGGCGATCCACCGGAACGAGACCCGCTACCCGCCGGTCTCCGGCATCGTGCCCCTGCGCGAGGCGATCGTGCGCAAGTTCAAGCGCGAGAACGGGCTCGACTACAAGGTCTCGCAGACCATCGTGGGCACCGGCGGCAAGCAGGTGCTTTACAACGCGTTCCTCGCCACGCTGAACCCCGGCGACGAGGTGGTGATCCCCCGCCCCTACTGGGTGTCCTACCCGGAGATGGTCGGGCTGTGCGGCGGCACGCCGGTCTTCGCCGACACCGACATGGCCAACGGCTTCAAGCTCCAGGCCGAGGAGCTCGACCGGGTCCTGACCCCGAAGACCAAGTGGATCGTCCTCAACTCGCCGTCGAACCCGTCGGGCGCCGCCTACTCCCGCGCCGAGATGAAGGCGCTCACCGACGTGCTGCTCCGCTACCCGGACGTGCACATCCTCACCGACGACATCTACGAGCACCTCACCTACGGCGATTTCGCGTTCGTCACGCCGGCCCAGGTCGAGCCGCAGCTGATCGAGCGGACGCTGACGATGAACGGCGTCTCGAAGGGCTACGCCATGACCGGCTGGCGCATCGGCTACGCGGCCGGGCCGGAAGCGCTCATCAAGGCGATGGACTTCGTCCAAGGCCAGCAGACCTCCGGCGCCAGCACGATCGCGCAGTGGGCCGCGGTCGCCGCCCTCGACGGGCCGCAGGACCACCTCGCCACGTTCCGGGCCGCCTTCCAGGGCCGGCGCGACCTCGTCGTGTCGATGCTCAACCAGACCAACGGGCTGACCTGCCCGACGCCGGAGGGCGCGTTCTACGTCTACCCGTCCTGCGCGGCGCTGATCGGCAAGCGGACCGAGGCCGGCAAGACCATCGAGACCGACGAGGACTTCGTCATGGAGCTGCTCCAGGCCGAGGGCGTGGCGGCGGTCCACGGCTCGGCCTTCGGCCTCGGCCCGAACCTGCGCATCTCCTACGCGACGTCGAACGCGGTGCTGGAGGAGGCCTGCCGGCGCATCCAGCGCTTCTGCGGCTCGCTGCGGTAGCGGCCCCGAGGTCCCGGAGGCGTCCCGTGCCCACGATCGCGGTGATCGCCCCGGGCGCCATGGGCAGCGCCGTCGGGGCCCGGCTCGCCGGGCACGGCGCCCGGGTACTGACCTCCCTGGACGGGCGCGGGGCGGCGAGCCGCGCCCGGGCCGCGGCCGCCGGCATGGCGCATGCCGGGGACGGCGAGCTCGCCGCCGCCGATCTCCTGCTCTCCATCGTGCCGCCCGCCGACGCGGAGGCGCTGGCCCGCCGGCTCGCGCCCGCCCTGGCGGCGGCCCCGCGCAAGCCGGTCTACATCGACGCCAACGCCGTCAGCCCGGAGACGGTCGGGCGCGTCGCCGGGATCGTCGCGGCCACCGGCGCGCCGTTCCTCGACGGCGCGATCCTGGGCCTGCCGCCGAAGCCCGGCGCCAAGGGGCCGCGCGTCTACGTCTCGGGTCCCGAGACGGCCCCGGCCCTGGTCCTGCGCGACCTCGGCCTCGACCTGCGCGTCTGCCCCGGCGCGGTCGGCGCCGCCTCCAGCCTCAAGATGAGCTATGCCGGCCTCAACAAGGGCCTGACGGCGCTCGCCGCGCTCGTGATCGGCGCCGCCGAGCGCGCCGGCGCCGGGGAAGCGCTGCTGGCCGAGCTCGCCGAGAACGAGCCGTCGCTGCTGGCCCGGTTCGCCAGGGGGCTGCCCGACATGGTGCCGAAGGCCTATCGCTGGGCGCCCGAGATGGAGGAGATCGCCGGGTTCCTCGGGCCCGACGCGGCCGGGCGGCAGGTCTTCTCCGGCTACGCCGCGCTCTACCGGCGCCTCGCCGCGGAGGACGGCGCGGACGAGATCGCCGCGCTGATGCGCTTCGTCGCGCCCGCGGCGGAGCACTGATCGCCGCGGGGTCCCGGAAACGGCCCCGCCTCTGTTGCCGGCTCGGCTGTCACCCTCTACACGGGCTGTCCCCAGCGGCCGATGCGCCTGAAGGTTTCGCGAGCCCGCTCGGGCCTGCATGGCGGCGGGGTCGGCAGTGACGGGACGGTCCGGACCAGTTCTCTGGGCCGTTCCTGTGAGGCTCAGTGGGCCGAGTCGCTGCAGGAGTGTCGGGAGCGCGGGGAACAGGAACCGCGGGTCCGGCGCATGGCCCACATGATTTCCCACCCGATTCCGCCCGCGAGACGGGTCGCGGGCGCGGGCTCCTGACCCGTTCCGGGACAGGGGCGCACGGGGCCGTTGCGGCTTCGTTCACGCTCCCGCGCGATGATGCGTCCGGGCCGGGGATCCGGTTCCGCGTAACCGCGTTCTCTCGGGCCTGACGACCATGCGAGCCCTGCTCACCAGCGGCATCAAGGCGATCCTCGGCATCGCCGCGCTCTCAACCGCCGCGCACTGGACCCTGCGGGTGCAGCGCGAGTCCGCCGCCCCCGCGGTCGCGACGGCGAGCCTCGCCGAGCCCACCGCGACCGGCTCCATCGAGCCGCGCCGGGTCGAACGGGCCGCCGCGCTGGCGCCCGCGCCGGTCGCCGCGGCGGCGCCTGTTCCCGCTGCGCCCGCGCGCGCCGCCGCGGGGCTCGACCAGTCGCACCTCGCCGCCCTGATCGCCGGCGCGACGCCGCCCAAGCCGAAGCTCGCCAAGGCCGCGACCAAGACGGCCTCCGCCGAGAAGGCCCCCGCCGCCGAGAAGGTCGCGGCGAAGCGCTGAGCCGCCGCCGGCGCGGGCGACCGTGCCGGCTGCATGGTTCCCCTGCGCGCCGGCCGATACCCGTGCGGCGCCGGGCGTGGCAGGGGTTTCAGCCTCTACCGAGATTGGTCAGGCATGAGCACGCAGGTCGCGACCTCCGTCCCCGACGATAGCGCCGCGCCGCGCGCCGCTCCGGAGGCCGACCTCGCCGGCCGCCGGCGGATCGTCGGCATCGCCCTGATGTGCGGGGCCGTCGCCTTCTTCGCGAGCCTCGACGCCTGCGGCAAGACCCTGGCCCGGGCCGGCGTCGATCCCCTGGTCACCACCTTCATGCGCTACGCGGCGAGCGTCGCCATGATCTCGCTGTTCATCAACCCGGTACGCACGCCGGGCGTCGTGAAGAGCCGGCGCCTGCCGCTGCAGATCGCGCGCTCCCTGCTGCTCTTCGCCTCCACGGCGCTCAACTTCCTGGCCCTGCGCTACCTGCAGCTCGCCGAGACGATCTCGATCCAGTTCGCCGCGCCGCTCACCGTGGCGCTGCTCGCCGGGCCGCTGCTCGGCGAGTGGTCGTCGCGGGCGCGGCTGGCGGCGATCGGCGTCGGCTTCCTGGGCGTGCTGGTGATCGTGCGGCCCGGTGTCGGCGGGATGCATCCGGCCGCTCTGCTCTGCGTCGCCAACGTCGTGGTCTACGCCTTCTACGCGATCATCACGCGCAAGCTCGCGGCCTACGACTCGACCGCCACGACCATGTTCTACACCGGCCTCGCGGGACTCGCGCTGATGGCCCCGCTCCTGCCGTGGATCTGGACGAGCCCGGCGAGCCTGACCCACTGGGCGCTGCTGTTCGGGGTCGCGCTGTTCGGGACGCTGGGCCACTGGCTGCTGGTGATGGCCCACGCCCGGGCGCCGGCCAACGTGCTGGCACCGTTCATCTACACGCAGCTGCTGTGGTCGGTGACGCTGGGTTCTCTGCTGTTCGGCGACGTCCCGAGCCGCTGGACGGTCGCGGGCGCCATGATCGTCGTCGGCTCCGGCCTGTACCTCCTGGCGCAGGAGACGATCCGCCGGGAGGCGCGGCCGGCCGCCTGAGGCGACCGGCCGGACCCTGTTACGGGACCCTGTCAGCGGCCGAGGCGCTCCTGGCGCTCCATCCGCTCCTCGCGGCGGTTCTCGCGCGCCCGGCGGGCCGGGTCCGGATCGGTGCCGAGCACGCCGCCGACGGTGCCGGTCGCCGCGCCGACCGCGCCGCCGACGACCCCGCCCACGGGGCCGGCCGCGGCCGTGCCGTCCTCGACGCCGCGCTGGGCGCCGCGCGCCGTGCCCTGGGCCTCCGCGGCGCCCGCGTAGGCCAGCGGCGCGAGGGCGAGGGTCGCGATCAGAAGCTTCTTCATGGGGCTACTCCCGGATGTCTGTCCGAATCGGCTCCGCGCCGCCGCGGCGGGCGGAGGGTGTGTCGGTCAACGGTTCAGACGCCGATTGGTCCCATCCGCGGTCACGGGCGCGTGATCCGCGCTGCCGCTGGCCTCCGGCCGGGGCGGCTGGTAGAGAACCCGTCATGCACGCTTCGCGCGCCCTGCGCGGCCCCGGCCGCCCGATCCGAATTACCGGCCCGGCCTCCGCCTGAGGGCCCGCTCCAGCGCGGCCGCGCGGAGGTCCGGGATCCTCCTGCCGCCCGACCCGATTCCGCCGGCCCGACGCTGCCGGCCCGACCGCCGATGCGAGATCCGATGACCGCCCCCGAGACCGCGCCCGCCCGCGACTATTCCAAGACCCTGTTCCTGCCGCAGACCGAGTTCCCGATGCGCGCCGGCCTGCCGGTGCGCGAGCCGCTCTTCATCGAGCGCTGGAAGCGGATGGACCTCTACGGCAAGCTGCGCGCCCGCGGCCAGGGCCGGCCGAAATTCGTGCTCCACGACGGGCCGCCCTACGCCAACGGCAACATCCACATCGGCACGGCGCTCAACAAGATCCTCAAGGACGTGGTGGTCCGCTCGCAGACCGCGCTCGGCTTCGACGCCAACTACGTCCCGGGCTGGGACTGCCACGGCCTGCCGATCGAGTGGAAGATCGAGGAGCAGTACCGCGCCAAGGGCCGCAACAAGGACGACGTGCCGGTGATCGAGTTCCGGCAGGAATGCCGGACCTTCGCGGCCCAGTGGCTCGACGTGCAGCGCGAGGAGTTCAAGCGGCTCGGCGTCACCGGCGACTGGGACCATCCCTACGCCACCATGGCGTTCCCCGCCGAGGCCGTGATCGCCGACGAGCTGATGAAGTTCTCGATGAGCGGCCAGCTCTATCGCGGCTCCAAGCCGGTGATGTGGTCGGTGGTCGAGAAGACCGCGCTGGCCGAAGCCGAGGTCGAGTACGAGGAGCACGTCAGCGACACGATTTTTTGCGCGTTTCCGATCCGGTCCGGCGCCGAGGGCGATCTCGCGCAGGCGCGGGTGGTGATCTGGACGACCACTCCGTGGACGATCCCGGGCAACCGCGCCGTCGCGTTCTCCAAAAAAATTGCCTACGGCCTGTACCGGGTCACGGAGGCGCCGGCCGACAACTGGGCGGTGCCCGGCCAGACCTACCTGCTCGCCGACAGCCTCGCCGCCACGGTGTTCAAAGCCGCCCGGGTCGAGGCGTTCGCGCGCGTCGCCGACGTGAGCCCGTCGACGCTCGCCGGCCTGACCCTGGATCACCCGCTGGCGAAGCTCGGCTACGGCTTCGCCGTGCCGATGCTCGACGGCGACCACGTCACCGACGAGTCCGGCACGGGCTTCGTCCACACGGCGCCGAGCCACGGCCGCGAGGATTTCGAGCTCTGGATGGCGAGCGGCCGGCTGCTGCGCGAGCGCGGCATCGACGCGACCATCCCCTACACGGTCGACGCCGACAGCGTGCTCACGGAGGCCGCTCCGGGCTTTACCGGCACCCGCGTGCTCACCGCCAAGGGCGAGAAGGGCGACGCCAACAAGGCGGTCGTCGCCGCGTTGACGGAGGCCGGGGCGCTGATCGCCCGCGGGGTGCTGCGCCACCAGTACCCGCATTCCTGGCGGTCCAAGAAGCCGGTGATCTTCCGCAACACGCCGCAATGGTTCATCGCCATGGACCGGCCGGTGGATTCGCTGGGCAACCGGACGCTGCGCGAGGTAGCGCTCCAGGGCATCGACGACACCCAGTGGGTGCCGACCCAGGGCAAGAACCGCATCACCGGCATGGTCGCCAACCGGCCGGACTGGGTGGTCTCGCGCCAGCGCGCCTGGGGCGTTCCGATCACCGTCTTCGTCCACCGGGAGACCGCCGAGATCCTCAAGGACGATGCCGTCAACGCCCGCATCCGCGACGCCTTCGCCGCGGAGGGCGCCGACGCGTGGTTCCGGGACGATGCCGCGCAGCGCTTCCTGGCGCCCGACCACGACCCGGCCGCCTACGAGAAGGTCACCGACGTCCTCGACGTCTGGTTCGATTCCGGATCGACCCACGCCTTCGTGCTCGACGATCCGGAGGCCTTCCCGGGGCTCGCCGGCGTCACGCGCGTCCGCGACGGCGGCCAGGACCGGGTCATGTACCTGGAGGGCTCCGACCAGCACCGCGGCTGGTTCCAGTCTTCGCTGCTCGAATCCGCCGGCACCCGCGGCCGGGCGCCCTACGACATCGTCCTGACCCACGGCTTCGTGCTCGACGGCAAGGGCCTGAAGATGTCGAAGTCGAAGGGCAACGTCGTCGCACCGCAGAGCGTCATCAAGGATTCGGGCGCCGACATCCTGCGCCTGTGGGTCGCCGCCTCCGACTACACGGATGACCTGCGCATCGGCCCGGAGATCATCAAGACCTTCGCGGAGACCTACCGGAAGCTGCGCAACTCCCTGCGCTGGATGCTGGGCTCGCTGGCCCACCGGGTCCAGGGCGACGACGTAGCCTACGCCGACATGCCGGAGCTGGAGCGGCTGATCCTGCACCGGCTCGCCGAGCTCGACGGCGAGATCCGCGAGGCCTACGCGGCGTTCGACACCAAGCGGGTGGTGGCGCTGCTCAACGGCTTCATGACCGGCGACCTGTCGTCCTTCTACTTCGACGTGCGCAAGGACGCCCTGTACTGCGATCCCGTGTCCTCGGTCCGCCGGCGGGCGGCGCTGCAGGTGATCGACGAGGCCTTCCGCCGGGTGACGATCTGGCTCGCCCCGGTGCTCGCCTTCACCGCCGAGGAGGCGTGGCTCGACCGCTACCCGTCCGAGGACGGCTCGGTGCATCTCCAGACCCTGCCGGAGACCCCGGCTGACTGGCTCGACGCCCCCCTCGCGGAGCGCTGGCAAAAGATCCGGCGGGTGCGGCGGGTGGTCACCGGCGCCCTGGAGATCGAGCGCGCGGCCAAGCGCATCGGCGCGAGCCTGGAGGCGGCGCCGACGGTCTACGTGGCGGATCCGGAGCTTCTCGCGGCGCTCGAGGGCTGCGACTTCGCCGATACCTGCATCACCTCGGCCATCGCCGTGGTGGCGGGCGAGGGCCCGGCCGAGGCCTTCCGCCTCGACGAGGTGCGCGGCGTGGCGGTGGTGCCGAGCCCGGCCGAGGGTCGCAAATGTGCCCGCTCCTGGCGGGTCAGCCCGGAGGTGGGCAGCGACCCGGACTACCCGGACGTGACGCCCCGCGACGCCCAGGCCCTGCGCGAGTGGGACGCGGCGCATCCGGAGGCGAGCGCGGCGTGAGGGCGTTCCGCGTCGTCGGCGGCGCCACCCCCTCTCCCCGCCCGCGGGGAGCAGGGGGCGCCGGCCCGGGCCGAGTGCGCCGCCCGTGACGCCGTTCCGCGCCGGCCTCCTGGCCCTCGTCCTCACCCTGGTCCTCGATCAGGCCAGCAAGCTCGGCCTCTATTTCGGCACCGACCTCGTGCTGACGCAGCCCTGGCGGCTGGCGCCCTTCGCCGACTTCGTCGTGGTCTGGAACCGGGGCGTCTCCTACGGGCTGTTCCAGCAGGAGGGCGGGATCGGCCGCTGGCTCCTCGTGGCCCTGTCGCTGGCCGCCGCCCTCGGCCTCGGGATCTGGATGCGCCGGGCCACGTCGCGGCTCCTCGGGATCGCCCTCGGGCTGATCGTCGGGGGGGCGCTCGGCAACGCCATCGACCGGGCCGCCTACGGCGCCGTCTTCGACTTCGTCCACCTGCATGCCGGCGGCTGGTCCTGGTACGTGTTCAACGTCGCCGACGCGGCGATCGTGGCCGGCGTGATCGGCCTGATCCTCGACAGCCTGTCCCCGGGCGGCCGCAGGGGCCGGGCGTCCCCCCCGCAGGGCGACCCGGCGCCGCGCCTGTGATCCCTGCAACACACAGGTCCTCCCGCGTCCCCCTCCTGGCGCGACGCAGTCAAGGCGCCATACGATCGCCGGAAACCGGTCTCAGGCCGGGACCTGTCGGATCGGGCCGCGCCGCGGCCTTCCCAGAGCCGGACGCTCCGTCCGGAACCCGTGAGGCAGCATGACCGGGCATCGCAGGCTTCGTCCCCTCCTCTCCGCCGCGGTGGCCCTGGCTCCGCTCTGCGTCGTCGGTGCCGCGCACGCGCAGGAGCGCGGCGAGTTCATGCGCGACGCCCTGTCGGGCATCGGCCTCCTGGAAAAGCGCCAGGATCCGATCGACTATCACGAGCGGCCGCCGCTGGTGATGCCGCCCAAGATCGACGGCAAGGCCCTGCCGCAGCCGCGGGCGCGCTCCACCAGCACCGCCTGGCCGAAGGATCCCGAGATCGTGGAGCGCGAGCGCGCCGCCGTGGAGCGGCGCAATCCCAAGGGCTCCCAGGCCCAGGGCCGCTACGACGACAACAACGCGACGCTCTCCGTGGAGGAGATGCGCGGCGGCCGCCGTGCCGGCGCGGGCCTGACGACCACCGCCGAGCGCAAGCCCGGCGACAACAACCGCGACGACAGCCTGCTCAGCCCCTTCGAGCTGCTCAAGGGCAAGAGCGCCAACGCCGAGCCCTCCGACATCGAGCCGAGCCGCGACACGCTCACGGACCCGCCGACCGGGTACCGGCAGTCGCCCAAGCAGCTGGCCCGGCCGCCGTCGAGCGACCCGATCAACAACGCCAGCCGCGAGCGCGAGGAGTCGGATCCCCGCGCGTATCTCCGTCAGCGCGCGCAGCAGTGACGGGGGCGCCGTGTCGCCGTTGCAACGGCGACACGGCGTGGCAACATGAGATGATCGTCCCGGTGCGGTTCTTGCGCCCCGGTGACCAGGACGGCCCCGATCCGCGCGCGCATCCCGACGCGGGACGCTTCGATCCGGGGCCGGCAGAAGGAAAGCGGAATGCACCTGTTCAGGAAGGCGACGCCCACCCTCTTCCCGCTGCGTCCGGGCTCGCCCTACGGCGGCAGCGCCGGCCGGGGCGAGGCCGCGCCGTTCGGGCGTTCCGAGGCGGGCGGACCGGAAGTGACGGCCTTCACCCTCGACAACGGCCTCGACGTGGTGGTCGTCCCCGACCACCGGGCCCCCGTCGCCACCCACATGATCTGGTACCGCAACGGTTCGGCCGATGATCCGCTCGGCCAGTCGGGCATCGCCCACTTCCTCGAGCACCTGATGTTCAAGGGCACCGAGAAGCACCCGGTCGGGGCCTTCTCCAAGGCGGTGTCGGGCCTGGGCGGCCAGGAGAACGCCTTCACCAGCTACGACTACACCGCCTATTTCCAGCGGGTCGCCCGGGATCACCTCGGCACCATGATGGAATTCGAGGCGGACCGCATGAGCGGCCTCGTCCTCGACGACGCCGTCGTCGCCCCCGAGCGCGACGTCGTGCTGGAGGAGCGGCGCATGCGGGTCGAGACCGACCCCTCCGCCCAGCTCTCCGAGGCGAT
Organism: Methylobacterium sp. yr668; assembly: GCF_900116245.1. Classification (NCBI taxonomy): domain Bacteria; kingdom Pseudomonadati; phylum Pseudomonadota; class Alphaproteobacteria; order Hyphomicrobiales; family Methylobacteriaceae; genus Methylobacterium; species Methylobacterium sp. yr668. Next base: position 293,438 of record NZ_FOZY01000006.1, read on the forward strand.
GGCGGCCGGCCTGTTCGTGCACCATCCCTACGGCATCCCGATCATCGGCTGGATGCACGAGATCGAGGGCCTGAACCGCGAGCACGCGCTGGCCTACTACAAGCGCTTCTACACCCCCGAGAACGCCATCCTGGTGGTGGCCGGCGACGTCACGCCCGACGAGGTCCGGCGCCTCGCCGAGACCACCTACGGCCGCGTGACGCCCCAGGGCGCCCGGCCCGAGCGCCTGCGGGCGCGGGAGCCGGAGCCGAAGGCCCTGCGCCGCGTCGCCGTCGCCGACCCGAAGGTCGAGCAGCCGACCCTGCAGCGCCTCTACCTGACCCCCTCCTGCATCACCGCCCGGGACGGCGGCTGCCACGACCTCGAGCTGCTGGCCGAGGTGCTGGGCGGCGGCTCGACCTCGTACCTCTACCGCAAGCTCGTCATGGAGAGCGGCCTCGCGGTGAATGCCGGCGCCTGGTACATGGGCTCGGCGATCGACGACACCCGCTTCTCCGTCTACGCGGTGCCCGCCGAGGGCGTGCCCCTGGAGAAGCTGGAGGAGGCCGTCGACAGGGTGCTGCGCCGCGCCCCCGCGGAGGCCCTGGACGCCGAGGCGATCGAGCGCGCCAAGACCCGCCTCGTGGCCGAGACCGTCTACTCCTCCGACAGCCAGTCGTCGCTCGCCCGCATCTACGGCTCGGCGCTGGCGATCGGCGAGACCATCGAGGAGGTCCGCCGCTGGCCGACCGACATCGAGGGGGTGACGCAGGCGCGTCTCAAGGGCGCCGCCGAGCGCTGGCTGACGCCGGCCCGCTCGGTCACCGGCTACCTGACCAAGGCGCAGGATCCCGACGCCCCGGTCGCGATGGCCGCCGAGTAACCCCGGGTGCGTCCCGCCGGACCCGTGACGGGTCCGGGCGGGGCGTTATGCCGAACGGGAGCCCTGGCCCGCTCCGCCGTCGCCCGAGATAGAGACACGAGGTTCCCATGAGCTTGGCCGAGACTCTGGTCGAGACCACCGCCCAAACCGTCAGCTCGCCCACCACGGCGCTGCCGGTGACGACCGCCGCCGGCATCGAGGCGTGGCACGTCGAGTCGCCGGTGGTGCCGATGATCGCCCTGGCCTTCACCTTCGAGGGCGGCGCCGCCCAGGACCCGGCCGGCAAGGCCGGCTGCGCGCAGATGCTGGCGCGGCTCCTCGACGAGGGTGCCGGCGACCTGACCTCCGACCTGTTCCAGGAGCGGCTCGCCGCCCGGGCGATCGAGCTGTCGTTCCACGCGGGGGCCGACGCGGTCGGCGGCTCGCTGAAGATGCTGGTCAAGCACGCCGACGAGGGTATCGCGCTCCTCGCCCTGGCGCTGGCCAAGCCCCGCCTCGACCCCGACGCGATCGAGCGCGTCCGCGCCCAGATCATCGCCGGCCTGCGCTACCAGCAGAACGATCCGGGCGTGCTGGCCTCCCGCCGCTTCTTCAAGGAGGCGTTCGCCGGCCATCCCTACGCCCGCCCGTCCTCCGGCACCGTGGAGAGCGTGACGGCGATCACTCGGGACGACCTGCTGGCGATGCACGCCCGCATCATCGGCCGCGGCCGGGTGAAGGTGGCCGCGGTCGGCGCCATCGGCGCCGAGCAGCTCGCCGAGGGCCTGAACCGCGCCTTCGGGACCCTGCCGGAGGCCGGGGCGCTGAAGGCGGTGCCGCGCACCGAGATTCACGATCTCGGCAAGCGCGTCGTCGTCGACCTCGACGTGCCCCAGTCGGTGATCCGGTTCGGCATGGCCGGCGTGCCGTGGCGCGACCTGGACTTCATCCCGGCCTACGTGCTGAACCACATCCTCGGCGGCGGCGCCTTCACGTCCCGCTTGTTCCAGGAGGTGCGCGAGAAGCGCGGGCTGGCCTACTCGGTGGGGACCTCGCTGGTCAGCCACCGGTCGGCCGCGATGACCTGGGGCTACACCGCCACCAAGAACGAGCGCGTCGGCGAGGCCCTGTCGGTGATCGGCGACGAGATCGGCCGGCTGATCACGGACGGCCCGGACGACGAGGAGCTGCAGAAGGCCAAGGATTACCTGACCGGCTCCTACGCCCTCGGCTTCGACACCTCGACCAAGATCGCCCACCAGCTGGTGCAGATCGCCTTCGAGGAGCTGGGCATGGACTACATCGCCCGGCGCAACGCGATGGTCTCGGCCGTGACCCAGGCGGATATCCGCCGGGCCGCCGCCCGCACCTTCGCGGACGGCAAGATGCTGGTGGTCGCCGCCGGTCGGCCCGTGGGGCTCTGAGAAGCGGGTCTCGGGACCGCGGTTCGGCGAAATCCGCCGCGCCCGGGTACCGATCGCCGCGTAGCGGCCGCGCCGCCGGTCCGGGGCGCGGCGCCTCTCGGGCGGCGATCGCTGCGGGCCGACCGCGGCGCGGCCCCGGAGGAACGGGTGCCGGCCGCCCGATCCGCGGGCCGCTCGCGAAGCCGCCGCCGCTCCCCACCTGAGGCGCGACGCGGCGAACCCCAGGACCGACATGCAGCTCACCGGCATCCACCATCTCACCGCGGTGACCGCCCGCGCGGCGGAGAACGTCGCCTTCTACACGGGCACGCTCGGCCTGCGGCTCGTGAAGAAGACGGTGAACCAGGACGACGTCTTGGCCTACCACCTGTTCTACGCCGACGGGCTGGCGAGCCCCGGCACCGACATCACCTTCTTCGACTGGCCGGCGCCCCGGGAGCGGCGGGGCTCCGGCAGCATCACCCGCACGCACCTGCGCGTCCCGGGCGAGGGCGCGGTCGCGTGGTGGCACGCGCGCCTGCGCGAGGCCGGGATCGTCGAGGCCGAGCCCGCCGCGCGCGACGGGCGCCTCACCCTCGATTTCGAGGATCCGGAGGGCCAGCGCCTCGCCCTGGTGGACGATGGCGGGACCGGGCCGGAGCATCCCTGGGACGGCTCGCCCGTGCCGGCCGCCTACCAGATCCGCGGCCTCGGCCCGATCCGGCTGTCGGTGCCGGACCCGGCCCGCACCGCCGCCGTGCTGACCGAGGTGCTCGGCCTGCGCCGGGACCGCGCCTTCGAGACGGGCGACGGCCCGGTGGAGGTCTACGCGATGGGACCCGGCGGCCCGGCCGCCGAGCTCCAGCTCCTGGCCGACCGGTCCGCGCCGGCTCGCCAGGGCGCGGGCGCGGTCCATCACGTCGCCTTCCGCATCCCGGACGGGGATTACGAGGCCTGGGCCGACAGGCTCCGGGCGGCGCGGGTGCCGAGCAGCGGGCCTGTGGACCGCTACTACTTCCGCAGCCTCTATTTCCGCGAGCCCAACGGCATCCTGTTCGAGATCGCCACCGACGGGCCGGGTTTCACCGCGGACGAGCCCTTGGAGACCCTGGGCGAGCGCCTGGCCCTGCCGCCGTTCCTGGAGCCGCGCCGGGCCGAGATCGAGGCCGGGCTCGCGCCGCTCCGGCCCGCCGCCCCCGTCTGAGGGCGGCGCGGGGCCGGCTCTGCGGCAACCCTCCCATGTCCGGAACGGCGCTGCGGAGCGTCCGCGAAGACGCTAAATCTTCGAACGATTCCAGGCCGTTCACTTCTTTCGCCAGTGTGATCCCGGCACGCCTTGACGGACGTGCTGCAACTGCGAAAGAAGCGGCGCGCGTGTGTTTGCAACCGGATCCGGGCGGGTTCCCTGCCGAGGATCCACCCCCGCCCGAGCGGGGCGGCGGGGATCCCCCGCACCACGGGCCCCGAATCGTCGGGGCCGTGTGCCGAGCGTCAGAGGATTCGAGGACTGATCCGTCGATGAGCAAGTTCTACGAGGAGCGCGTTCTGTCGGTCCACCACTGGACCGACAACCTGTTCTCGTTCCGCACGACGCGGGATCCGGCGTTCCGGTTCCGCAACGGCGAGTTCACCATGATCGGCCTGGAGGTCGAGGGCCGGCCGCTGCTGCGCGCCTACTCGGTGGTCTCGGCCAACTACGAGGAGGAGCTGGAGTTCTTCTCGATCAAGGTCCAGGACGGCCCGCTGACCTCGAAGCTGCAGCACCTGAAGGTCGGCGACCCGATCATCGTCGGCAAGAAGCCCACCGGCACGCTGGTGCTCGACAACCTGCTGCCGGGCCGCAACCTGTACCTGCTGGGCACCGGCACCGGCCTGGCGCCGTTCCTGTCGATCATCAAGGATCCCGAGGCCTACGACCGGTTCGAGAAGGTCGTGCTGGTCCACGGCTGCCGGCAGGTGCAGGAACTCGCCTACGGCGAGACCATCACCGAGACGCTGCCGCGCCACGAGTTCCTGGGCGAGATGATCTCGAACCAGCTGGTCTACTACCCGACCGTGACCCGCGAGCCGTTCCGCAACCGCGGCCGGATCACCGACCTGATGGTCTCGGGCAAGCTGTTCGAGGATATC
>NZ_FOZY01000071.1:0-7077 GCF_900116245.1 Methylobacterium sp. yr668
ATGCCCCGCGCAACCGCTCAGGCCCGACTGCCCTCTACAGCCGGCACATGTTCGACCGCGTCTGCCATGAGCACGGCATCGAGCATCGCCTGACCAAACCCAACCATCCCTGGACCAACGGTCAAGTCGAGCGGATGAACCGCACCATCAAGGACGCTACGGTCAAGCGCTACCACTACGACACGCACGAACAGCTTCGGGCGCACCTGCAGCTGTTCGTCGACGCCTACAACCATGCCCGTCGGCTGAAGACCCTGCGCGGCCTCACGCCCTACGAGCATGTCCTTCAGGTCTGGACCAAAGAGCCCAAACGCTTCAGGCTCGATCCGTCACACCACATTCCGGGACCATACACCTAGCACGAGCGGCCTGTCGCGCTTCTTTGCCCGCCACGGGATCAGCTGGAAATGGGGCGACGTACGCAGCTGAGCAGGAGCGTGAAGACGTAAGAGCGGCGCGCGCGGCGTGGTTCGAGGCGCAGCCCGAGCTCGATCCGGATCGGCTGGTGTTCCTGGACGAGACTTCGGCTGCCACCAACATGGCCCGGCGCTATGGTTGGGCCCCGCGCGGTGAGCGCTGCCGGCTCGCAGCCCCGCAGGGGCACTACAAAACCACGACCATCACCGCCGCCCTGCGCGCCAGTGGGCTGTGCGCCACCGCGCTGCTGGACGGCCCCACGAACGGCAGGCGCTTTTGCAGCTACGTCACCGAGACCTTGGTCCCGGCGCTGCAGCCGGGCGACATCGTCGTGATGGACAACCTGCCAGCCCACAAGGTCGCAGGCGTGCGGGACGCGATCGAGGCCGCAGGAGCGCGGCTGCTCTACCTCCCGTCCTACAGCCCTGATTTCAACCCGATCAGGGGATGCCCCAATCGACGGGTCGATTGGGGACCCCTCAGCAGGCCTTCGCAAAGCTGAAGGCACTGCTACGCAGCGCGGCCGCCCGCACGATCCCGGATCTCTGGACGGCGATCCGTCAAGCATTCACGTGCTTCACTCCGCAGGAGTGCCGCAACTACCTCGCCGCAGCCGGCTACGAGAACGACTTGGCCGTCGCTACCTGACCGGGAACAACTCTAAGTCGCATGGGGGCGGCAACGCCGGACGCTCTCGGAGTCAGCTCATCGATCAGCCTCAGAAGATCATGTCCAGCGGTCTGCGTGAGTGAACCTATCGTTTTTAATCAACGCCGCTTCGTATGAGAGTTGGTATCAAGCCTCAGTTCGGCACCGTGCCACCGCCCGTGTTGTTACCGCCGACCAAGTAGCGGGCCCAGGTCCTTCCGGCAGGGTTGCTAATCGCCACACCCGATCTCCACCGGATCAAGTTGTTCTGGACCGAGAAGTCATTGTTGGCCTTGTCGATGACGACTCCTGCCGTCGGTGTCCCGGGGCCGACCGAGATCATCGTGTTGCCGTTGATGTTGAAGCTGCCGCCAGCCCCGCCCACGGACACGCCGGCGTACAGAATGGTCAGCAGAGTGTTGCCCGTGATAGTGGACACGTAATCGGCTAGCGCAGATTGGTCCAATTTAATTCCGATCAGCGCGCCGTTGATAACATTGCCGCTGACGGCGGAGTACTGCGTGTCATAAATAAAAATGCCGCTGTCATATTGATTGGCCCCAGACTGGGCAATGCTGTTACCCGTGATCGCGATGTTGGGCGAGCCTTGAGCGAAGATGCCACCTGCGCGGCCGGTGCCGAGGCTGTCGCGTAGCGTGTTCGAGGAAACGGTTACGCCACCCCCGTTGACGATGCGAATGTCGACCGGGGTGGCTGCTTTGGTTCCATTGTAGGTAGCCGCACCTGTGCGCCAAATGACATTGCCAGTGACCGCACCGTTCGCCGCGAACCCTGCGGCATGGCCATCATAATTGATGGCAACGCTGCGAATGTTTCGAAAGACGTTGTTCGCCACGACCCAGTTGACCGGACTGGTCCGCCCTGCGACGCGGAACCAACCCATGTTGACACCATAATCCGATGCCTCAACGGTGTTGTTGGCGAAGACCATCGACTGAGCTTGGTCGGCATCGAATGCGCTACCCTCGGGGCCGGCGCCAAATCCCAGCTCGCATTTCATCAACGTGTTGCCGGTAACGACGCCGCGGGCGCCATTATTAAACGCAATGCACCCGTCGCCGGAGCGGGCGACAACGTTCCCAGAAACGTGGTTGAACCCGCCGTTAAAGTTCAGCGCATCACCACCGGTGCCGGCAACATAATTGCCCGTAACGTATGAGATGGCGCCATTCAGTATGATGGCACTGATGCTCTGGGTCTTTTCGTAGATATCCAAGAACCGGTTGTCGACGATCCTGATCGTGCCGCCGCCGATGCCTGGGGTCTGATAGATGACAGCGCCAGGTAAGCCCCGATTGCCGGCGGCATCGACGTCCGCTGCATCTAGACTGGTCGCATCAAAAGTCATTCCGCGAATGACGACACCATTGGCACCCGCCGCTATTCTCAGGAGCGGCCCAATTGGTGTGGAAAGCTTCAGAGTGCCGGCCTGTTCGGAAACGATCCGAGCGTTGCTCGGGACGTCAATCATGCCTGTTAGGCATGTTCCGGTGACACGCAGCGTTAAACCTGCCGCGGCCGATCCGGTAACAGCCTTGCGCATCGCAGTGGTATCGAGAGTGGCGCCGTCACACTTGGCGTTCCACCACTGCGGACGCGCCGGTACCTCGAGCCATTGGGCTAGCGTCAGCTTGGCGCCGAGCGTCGGCACGTAAGTCAGCGCTCCCGATAGATCGCCGAGCCAGCCCGAAAGCGTGCGCGTCTCCGCTCCACCCGCCGGCGTGACGCTCATCCCATCAACCGGACCGCTCGAGCTCGGGCCGTTGATGATGGTTCGGTCCATGTCCGACGAGACGTTCCGGGGTGCCTTCGTTGCGTCGTAGGCGAGCGCGGGGCTGGAGAGCAGCACTAGGAATGACGCTGTAGTCTTGCAGAGATCCATTTCGATCCTCAAGAGGCAAGGCTCGAGCGGTGGCCGCACATCCAAACATCCGTGGCGTTCAAACCAAGAAGCTCGCTCGGGACGGAAAAATTTTGGCAGGATGAGGCACGGTCGAAGCTTCACTAAATCTCACCGCAGCGGGAAGCGAAGGCGGGCCGGAGGTCTGCCAAGCCGCGGCGGTGCAGCCGAATGGTTGATTAAACGGCAAAGCCCGCCACGACGGTTAGCCGGGCGGGCAGTGTGGGCTAACAGAAGCCGAATTAGAAGGAAATCAGCGCACCCTCGTCGCCACGATCGTCGGTCTCTCGACCCATTCGTGATTGAACACGGCGTGCTGCTGGGAATAAGTGACCCTCGACAACCGGAAGCCAAGGTTCGCAAACAGCCGCTTCAGCAGCCCGATTGAAGGCTGATACCACGTGTAGTCATGCCGAGCATCGTCGAATGCGTTGATCGGACAGAGCATCATTCTGTCCTCAAAGACGACGGGCGTAGAAGCTAGGATAATGGTTTCCTTAGCCATTTTCGATATGTGACCAATCGCGCTAACCGGATCACAAAAATGTTCGATAATCGCGCCGGCAATCACGATGTCATGCTTTTCCGTGAGGCTAGGTAGATCCTTGATGTCGCCGAGCACGGGATTAACGCGCGAGCTCAGCTTGTGGTGCGCATATAAGAAACTATTGTGCAGCCTGACCAAATGATCATCGAACTGCCGAACCCATGCGGGATAGTCGTTGTAGTAGAGACTTTCTTGGAACGGAACGCGAGGAGCCAGAAGACCGGTTTGCAGATCTTGAGCGGTAACTCGTAGAGCGCCGCGCTTCTCGACTTCGAAAGCGATCACTCCGGAAGCTGTCCCAACGTCGAGAACGGTTTTGCCTTTAACGTCTACACCTCCGATATAATCGTCGAACGTCTTTCGAATATCCCAATCACCGACCAACTCCTCGCCATTAGGAAGAGAGATGGAATGATAAAAATGACAATCGTTTCTATTGATTTGACTCGCGGTTTGAACGGTATGACGCATCGGCTCTCTCACTGTGTCGGAAAATCTATAACTTAGAAAGCAAGCTTGCGCATTCCATAATGGAATTGTGCCGCATCATGCGCCTGCTTCATAACTCTAACCCACCGCCCTCGGCCTACCCTGATTCAGACCCACCGCGGCCGGGCCAACGACAGGCACTTGCGCACGGCCGCGGACTAGGAGATTGGAGGTTGAATCAGACCTGACTGCCAAGGGTCAACGGGGCGCAGCTAAGCAAGCGGCGGCCGCCCCTTGTCAAGGCGCGCTCGGCGCAGGGGAAGCACGGATGGATCTTCGAAAGGCTGTCGAGCAAGAAATGCGTGACTGCGTGGTCACAGCTTTCGAAGTTATGCTCGCCAGAGAGCCCGAGAGTGAAGAGACACTGGCTCTTCATGCTGCGCTTCCGACCGCCTCGGAAGTTATCCGGACCATCGGCAAATCTGAGGAGTTTATTCGACGCACCGACAATAGTGTTTTCTCGCACTACAACACAACTCTTAATGCACCAGAAATCATTCAACGCTACAAAAAGAAGGATGTGAAGCCGAACGCTGGATTTTTAACGAACTTTCTCGGAGTCCGAGTTGACCCGAAGGTCAATCCTCAAGTGCTTTCTGGTCGAGCCGGACAGGTCGAGCCAGCGCCGTTGATCGCAAGCTGGCATGCGGATGTCGCCGAATGGGCCGCCGTTCTGCGTGCGATTGACCTCGCTCAAGGCACTTTCACGATGGCGGAACTCGGCTGCGGCTGGGGGTGCTGGATGACCAATGCCGGCGTCGCCGCGCGGGATGCCGGACTGGACATACACGTTATCGGCGTGGAAGGGGACGAAACGTATGTCCGCTTCGCGCAGGAGACGCTTGCGAACAACGATATTCCGCCCACCCGTTACACCATCCATCGAGGTGTAGCAGCGGCCACATCGGGCATCGCCCTGTTCCCGCGCCAAGCCAATCCCGGGGACCACTACGGCCTTGAGCCGGTCTTCGGAGCGAGCGAGGCCGAGCGCGACAAGGCTGTAGCGGCTGGCACCCACGATGCGCTGCCGATGGTCCCGATGGATCAGGTTGTCGCCGAGCACCGTCAGCTCGACCTCCTTCACATCGATATCCAGGGCGGCGAGCACGATCTCGTCAGCTCGTGCCTCGACGTGCTCAATGAGCGCATCGCCTACATGATGATCGGCACGCACTCGCGGCAGATCGAAGGGCAGCTCATGCAGACGCTTCTTAGCGCAGGCTGGAGGCTGGAAGTGGAAAGGCCAGCCGTGCTGCGCCTGAATGACCCCACTCCATTCACGTACATCGATGGCGTGCAGGGCTGGCGGAACACTCGGCTCAATTCTCATAAAGATTCCTGAGCGTTGGACGACCTGTTGATTTCAAACCTTAACGGGGCGCTGAAATGTTGACCTCCGACGAGGTACATCGTGGATTTCGATTGATACTCAAGCGAAATCCCGAGAGCGCGAGCGTGGTGGAACAGTTTCAGAAGCTGTCTGATTTCGACGAACTCATCTCGGTGTTGATAGCAAGTGAAGAGTTTATGACTCGATACACTTGCGCATTCCCGACCGAAAAATGGGTAATGGTTAAGATCAGTGGAACGTCAGATTATATTTATGTCGATCTTTCTGATGATTATGTTTCTCGCGGGTGCCTGTTCAGTAATTATGAATATAACGAAAGCCGGTTTGTTCGCGGCATCGTAAGGCCGAACGACACAGTTCTTGATATTGGCGCCAACATTGGCTGGTTCACCATCATGATGGCTCGCTTGGTTGGCGACCATGGCCACGTTCATGCATTCGAGCCTAGGACGACGACATACGAATATTTGGGTAAAAGCATAGCCCAGAATAAGCTGACAACAAATGTTGTTCTCTACCAGAAGGCGCTAAGCGATGTTTCCGGTGAGGCATACATCACCTGGCGTCCGACCGATCGCAACCCGGGCAATTCCTGGATTTCCAAGCAGACGACTGGCGCATCAACTAAGCAAGATAGGATTTCTACTGTCCGCTTGGACGATCTGAGCATTGAACCAGTCTCATTCATCAAGATAGACGTCGAGGGCGCAGAGCCGAGCGTCTTCCGAGGCGGCGAGAAGCTTATCGCTAGAGACAAACCTGTAATCCTGTCAGAGATCAACTTTGCACAACTCCGGTCGATGTCGAGCATGAATTGGTCAGATTATCGATTGTTCCTCAATAACATCGGCTACGATTCGTTTTATCTAGTTGACGGGAAGGGCGCTGCTTCGGTATCTGATGCCGAAAACAAGGGCATCGACGTCGTCAGCATCGCGATGTGGTCGAGCGAGCGGAAGATGCACCTCAAGCCGCAGGACATCTGGGGCTGAGGCGACGAAACGAAAAAGCCCGCCGCGGCGATGAGCCGGGCGGGCTGGGGTTGTCGGCCTAAACGTGGCGGTCATCGTCGTCGGGGTTGCCGGCCGTGATCATCCTCCCACCGGTCCATGACCTCGGTGAATCGGGCGATGGCGGCCGTCATCTGGCTGGTGTGCTGCGCCTCCTCAGAGGCTGTGTCCGCGACGATGGCAGCCGTGAGGCCGTTGATCGCCTTGGCGAGGTCCGCGAGAGCGATGCTGTCGAACACCGCGGCGCCTGGCGCCGCCGCGACGTCGCGAGCGACATCGGGCTTCAGCGCTTCGGCCGCCCGCACCTCTTTCCTGTACCCCCACCATTCCTTCATGAAGCCGGTCAGCGGGACTAGGTAGGGGACTCATTCAGGTCCATGCGATGACACAGGAAACGAGGGCGATGGCAGCGAGATAGTTGCAGGCCAAGCGATCGTAGCGGGTCGCGACGCGCCGCCAGTTTTTGAGATGGCCGAACAGGCGTTCGATGCGATTGCGCCGCCGGTAGGCGATCCGGCTGTGCTTGTAGGGCACCGTCCGGGTGGCCGTAGACGGGATGGTGGCGATCACCCGGCGGTTCTTGAGCCAATCCCTCAAGCTCTGCGCATCGTAGGCTTTGTCGGCGATCAGGCGTTTGGGCGGCACGACAGCCTGCAGCAGCGGCAGCGCCATGGTGATGTCGGCCACGTTGCCG